>NZ_CAXUDY010000004.1:0-318660 GCF_964250025.1 Alistipes sp. DJF_B185 | reverse complement strand
CCTTTGAGCGGAAAGACCCGGTCGCCTGAGAGATGCATATCCTTATAACGCTCGTAAAGCATTTCGGCAACGGGAAGCAGTTTGACACGGAACTGCGTACCTGTTTTCTGACGCCTGTCGATAATCCAGCGCTCCCCGTTATCGTCCGTATGGATGTCCGCGTGGGTGAGTTTCACTACGTCCGCATGGCTCAGGCCCGTGAAAGCACAGAAGACGAAGGCATCCCGGTTGATACCCGTTCGGTAATTGGGGAGCCTGACATCTATCACGGCTTGTAACTCCGAAGCCGAAAGGTAACGGCGTTCTGAGTATTCCGGCCTCACGTAGAAACCTGCGAAAGGATCGGCGGCAATCCAGCCGTTCTTATACGCCGTGTAGGTCATCAGCTTCAATTTCTTGAGCGTAGAATGGATCGTCCCGGAACGCATCCCTTGTACCGAGGAGAGGTAGACCACAAACTTTTCGATGAAATCCCGCTTCAGCTCTTTGAACGCAATGTCCTTGACGCGGTACTCGTATTCGAGGAAGGAGGCCAGACGCCGGCGGCGTTTGCAGTAGTCCTCATAACTGGAATAAGCGCGGTCTTTGCCCACGCGCTTGCGGAAATCTGCAAGGTATTCGTCGAAGGTCTGCAACAGCAGGCGGCAGTCGTCACCCATACCGAGGAAAGCGTTGCGGACCTTTTCGGCCGTAACGTATGAATCATGGTCGCAGAGACGTTGGTACTGCTTGCCGATATTGGTCTTGATGTTCTCCAACTTTTCATTGAGACGCTGGGCTTCAAGACTTCTGCCGGAGGCTTTGTTGGCTTTGGCATCCCAAAGGCTGGAACGAACGGAGAGTTTGCTGCTGAACTGCGACATCGTGCCATTGATGGTGATACGGCCCATGACGGGAACCTGACCGTGTTTTTCCGACTGCCTTTTTACATAGAAAAGGACTTTGAAAGTGCTGCGTTGCATAATAACTTGAACTTTGTGGATGGGTTAAACGTTAAGTCAAGTTATTTGTTATGCGGAAATCCAATGCAACAAACTGAAAACAAATGCCTTAATGCAAACAAAAGCATTTCGGGCAGGTAACGGATAAGTAACAAAACTCACCGTCAAACCTGCCCGATTATGCAATTTTATTGCTCGGAACAGATGCAGAACAGAGAATTAAATACCTGTAAACAAGATATTTACTCTTTTCTGCATTTTCTCTTACCTACAAATACCGAACCAAAGACTGGACCGACGTTTCGAACGACGATTACTGGGGCGGCGTATCGGGCAAGAAAACCATCTACGACCCCTGTCCCGTCGGCTACAAGGTGCCGACCTGCGACAAGGACGGAAATACGCCCTAGGCGTAGCTGGTTTACGCCGACATGACGTGGGACGACACCAACCACGGCGCCACGCAAAACGGCCAGTGGTTCCCCGCCGCCGGCACGCGCGTCTACGCATCGGGCGGACTCGACCATCAGGAGCTGAATCCCTACGGCGGCATGTGGATCGGCACCGCGGGAAAAGCCAGCGCCAACATCGAGGAATACCCCGAACTCTACGGCCAGTACATGTTCATCGTCAACGGCAAACGGACCTTTAAAGTGAGCAAGGACGCCCGTTCGCAAGACATGTCGATGCGCTGCGTAAAAGAGTAAAAACCCTTTCTGAACACGATACGGACCGTTTCGGGCAGAAACGGTCCATGTTTTTTCAGGGGCAAGACGTTCAGAGACAGCCGAATATGGAAGGCCGAATAACTTAACATAATATTTACTACATGTACGTCGTTAGTTAGTCGAAGAATCAGAAGTTGAAATTATTAATTTTATGACGACGCAACATGCAAATCAAGATCTCGAAGACGCTCGAGGCTATCATAGCCCGGGCGGCATTTAATACGACCAAGGCCGGTCTCGACCACTCGCTCAAAGACTTTCTCACGCTGGAACTGCTCCGCGAGGAGGGATCGCTCGCCTACCAGCTTTTATCCTCCCGTCTCAAGGACTGGGAGCTCTACCAGATACGCCTGCGCATCGAACGCGAAATGCTCGCCGGGCAGCAGAGCACGACCCAATCCCCCGAAGAGTTCTACCGTGCCTTCACCGAAGAGCTGCGGGCCTGTTCGGGCGCCGCACGGAGCGTTTCGACGGCCCACGCGCTGCGGGCCATCGTCGGCGACCGCACGACGGCAACCTCGCGCGTACTGGAGATGTACGGCATAACGGGTACGGTGGTGGACGAAGACCTCAAGAAGTTCGCCGTGGGCGACGACTTCCGCACCGAAATTCAGGTGCACATGCTCGACTTCAACGAAGAGAACAAGCCCGAAGAGAAAACCTCGTCGCACCTGCTCGACAAATTCGGCGTGAACCTCACGCGCATGGCCCGCGAAGGTAAAATCGACCCCGTCGTGGGGCGCGAGCAGGAGATCGAGCGCGTAGTCCAGATTCTTTCGCGCCGCAAGAAGAACAACCCGATCCTGATCGGCGAAGCCGGCGTGGGCAAGAGCGCCATCGTCGAGGGACTGGCCCTGCGCATCGCAAGCGGCGAAGTGCCCTACACCATCGCCGACAAGACGCTCTTCTCGCTCGACGTCTCGTCGCTGGTGGCCGGCACGAAATTCCGCGGCGAATTCGAGGAGCGCATGCAGCAGCTGCTCGACGAACTGCGCAAGGCGAAGGATACGATCATCTTCATCGACGAGATCCACACCATCGTGGGTGCAGGCTCGACGCAGGGCAGTCTCGACACGGCCAACATCCTCAAACCGGCGCTGGCGCGCGGCGAACTGCAGACCATCGGAGCCACCACGCTCGACGAGTACCGCGAGAACATCGAGAGCGACTCGGCCCTCGAACGCCGCTTCCAGAAGGTCGTGGTGGAGCCTACTACGCCCGATCAGACGCTCCAGATCCTGCGCAACATCGCGCCTCACTACGAACGCCACCACAAGGTGCGCTATACGGAGGAGGCCTTGCAGGCGTGCGTGACCCTCACGGGCCGCTACATCACCGACCGCTTCTTCCCCGACAAGGCCATCGACGTCATGGACGAAGCTGGCTCGCGCATACACCTGCAGTCAGCGCGCGAACCGGCCGAGCTGCGCGAAATGGAGACGGCGCTCACCGACGCGCAGCGCGAACGCCGCGAAGCGGTCGAAGCGCTGGTCTACGAAAAAGCCGCCTCGGCGCGGATGCGCGAAATCGCGCTCCGCTCCAAACTTGGCGAAACCAGAGCCGAGTGGAAGCGGTCACTGGAGACCAATCCCGTAGAGGTCACTGCGGAACACATCCAGCAGGTTATCACCTCGATCACGGGTATTCCCGCCGAACGGATATCGGGCGGCGAGATGACGCGCCTGCAGATGCTCTACGACCACCTCGCACGCCGCGTCGTGGGACAGCAGGAGGCTGTGGAGAGGATCGCCCGCACGATCCGCCGCTCGCGCGCCGGACTCAAGGACGAAAACCGCCCGATCGGCGTCTTTCTCTTCGTGGGTCCCACGGGCGTGGGCAAGACCCTGCTGGCCAAGGAGGTCTCGAAGTGGCTGTTCGACGAGCACCGGGGCCTGATCCGCATCGACATGAGCGAATACGGCGAGAAGCACAATGTCGCGCGTCTGATCGGATCGCCTCCGGGATACGTCGGTTACGGCGAGGGCGGCCAGCTCACCGAAGCGGTCCGCCGCCAGCCCTACTCCGTGGTGCTGTTCGACGAGATCGAGAAGGCGCACCCCGAAGTCTTCAACTCCATGCTGCAGATCTTCGACGAGGGACACCTCACCGACGGTTCGGGCCGCAGGGTGGACTTCCGCAACACGATCATCATCATGACCTCGAACGTCGGGTCGCGCAACGTGGTCCAGAAATCGGTGCAGGTGGGTTACAGCACCGTCTCGAAGAGCGCCACGGCGGTCGCCGCCCCGCAGTGCGAGTACCGCAAAGCCCTCGAACAGACCTTTGCGCCGGAGTTCCTCAACCGCATCGACGACATCGTGCTGTTCCGCACGCTGGAGCTCTCCGACGTGGAGCGGATCATCGAGCTGGAGCTGCAGGGACTCTTCGAGCACACGCGCCGGCTGGGCTACAAGGTGAAGATCACCGACGGAGCCAAACGCCGTCTGGCAGCCATGGGCTACGAATCGCGCTACGGCGTACGTTCGCTCAAGCGCACGCTGATGGACAACGTCGAGGAACCGCTCTCGACCCTGATTATCGACGGCAAGTTGCACGAAGGCGACACGGTCGTCGTCGAATCGGACAAGCCGCACGGCGTCCGGATACGCGTGGCATGACAGACGGTCGATTTCCCATCTTCCCGTTGAAAGAGACCGGTTTGAAACCGGTCTCTTTTCTTATTCCGCCACTTTTTTATTCCATAATTGCCTGAAAGATTATTTTTCAACTAAATTTGTCCGGATTTAATACAGTTTCATAACACCGACATGCGTCAGATGCTCCTGAAAGCCCTTGCGTCAGGGCTTATTATGTCCTTGTTTCCATTCGCCGCGATATCGGCGCCCGCCGGGCCGTCACACGCCGACAGCCTGCTCAGGCTTTTATCCAAGACACACGATGCCGTCGGCCGGGAACGGATATACGTCCAGCTGGCCGACCTGAGCGGAGACAGTCTCGAACTCGCAGCGCCCTATTGGGACGCGGCGCTCGCCGAAGCGCGGAAATCCGGAGACCTCTACGGCTGCAAGGACGCGCTGGACTTTCTGGTACGCAAATTCGCAGGCCGGGACTCGCAGCGGGCCGAGAAATACATCGCCCTTGCGGACAGCATTCTTCCGGGACCGCGCCACGCCCTGTTCCGCTCGTCGCTCTACGCCTACTACATCTGGAAGCTGATAAACGACAACAATGCGGTCGAAACCGTAAAACACGAACTCGACAGACTCAAGACCAAAATCCACAACGAACTCTCGCCCGAAGAGCGCATCGAATGGGAATTCCTGACGGGACTCTCCCTAGACTTCTCGTCGCTGGCGACCGAAGCCTACGACAACATCGGCAAGGCGATCCCCTATGTGGAGCAGGCATTGAAAAAACTCGAAGCTTATCCGTTGGAAGAGCGTCTCCACATGGAGCGGATCTGCCGCGACGAGCTTTCCGAACTCTACATGCTCAGCAAAGACAAACGCGCCGAAAAGCAGATCCAGCAATGTATCGGACCTGCACCGCGCATGGCTGGCGATGGACGACCGCTTCGAACGCCCCCACCGCGACACGACGGGTTACATGATGCGCGCCTACTCGAAGATGCTCTATCTGCGCGAGCTGATCTCCAAAGAGAAGGCCAACGAATATTACGGGAAATGCATGGAGCTGGCCCGCGCCAGAGGCGATCTGGCCGAGATTTACAGCACCAGCGCCCGCTACTACCAGTACATGGGGGAATACGAGCGGGCCGTGGCCTACATCGACTCGGCCGTAACCGTCTACAAGCGCAACGGCACAAAAGCGGATTTCGCCTCCATATACGCAGTGCAGTCGTGGCTCTACGAGAATCTGGGCGACTACAAAAACGCCCTCGAAGCGCTGCGCGAATCCAATACGATCCGCCACAACGACCGCGTGGAAGAGGCGCAGAACAGCCTCGCCGAGATGCAGACCCTGTTCGAAGTGGGACAGCTGGAACTTGAAAAATCCCGGCTGGCCAACCGCATGAAATTCATCGCCCTGCTTGCCGGCGGGGTGCTGGTGCTGCTGCTCATCGGCTGGAGCGTCTACCAATACGTCATGGTCCGACGGCTGAAACAGATCAGGCGGCAGCTCACCGACGCCAACCAAGAGATAACCCGCCAGAGCCGCCGCGCCATGGAGAGCGAAAAGATGAAAACGGCCTTCATCAACTCCATGTGCCACGAAATCCGCACGCCGCTCAACGCCATCAACGGATTTTCGGAACTGCTGCTCGATGACACCCTCGACGCCCATACGCGGCGCGAATTCCGCGAACAGATACGGACCAACACGACCGCGCTGACCACCCTGCTGGAAAACATGCTCGAACTGTCAAGTCTTGTCAGCTCCGAAGCACCGCTGCCGCAGACCTACACCGATATCGGCCTGCTATGCGCCGAACGGCTGGAATACCAGAAACGGCAGTCGAACAACCCGCAGGTGGAGTATATCTTCAAGGGGGGGGGTGAAGGTCCCTGCATCATTCCGACCAACGTCTTCTACATGACCCGCGTGATCGACAACCTGCTGCAGAACGCCGCCAAATTCACCGCCGCAGGCTCCGTCACGCTCTCCTGCGAGAAGGATGACAGCAAACGCAGACTACGCATCCGCGTGGCCGACACAGGCATCGGCATCGACCCCGACAAGCGGGAGTGGGTATTCGAACGCTTCGCCAAAGTGGACCCCTTCAAACCGGGTTCGGGCATCGGGCTTTATCTCTGCCGCCTGATCGTCACGCGGCTCGGAGGCGAAATCCGCGTCTGCCCCGAATACCGCGCAGGCTGCTGCATCGATATCGTCCTCCCCTGCTGATGCTTAAATCCGCCCCTTCCGGGCGGATTTTTCGTATCGGACGGGGCTGCGGATTGCAATCCGGAGTTAATTAGCTATCTTTGCATCCTAAATCCGGAACGCAATGTACAGTTTCTCGACTTATAAAGATCAATACAAGTCCAATCTGAAACTGGCCCTGCCCGTCGTACTGACGCAGCTGGGCCAGATTCTCACGCAGGTAGCCGACAACCTGATGGTCGGCCGCTACGGCGGCGACGACCCCGTGCCGCTGGCCGCCGTATCGTTCGGCGGCTCGGTATTCTTCATCCTCTTCATCGCCGCCATCGGCATCGCGCTGGGCATGACGCCCCTCGTGGGCGAGCTTTACGCGCAGGGCGACCGGGAGAAGTCGGCGGGGCTGCTGCAGAACGGCATCCTGTTCTACACGCTGCTGGGATTCGCAATGGCGGTCGTCCAATACTCCGTCATCCCGCTCATGTACCGCCTCGGCCAGCCCGTAGACGTGGTCGATGCGGCCATCCCCTATTACCGCATGCTGGTCTTCAGCATGCCGTTCGTGATGCTTTTCTTCGCCTTCAAGCAGTTCCTCGAAGGCGTGGGCAACACCAAGGTCGAGATGGTCGTGACGATCGTCGCCAATCTGGCCAACATAGGCTTCAACTGGGTCTTCATCTACGGACGCTTCTCGCTTCCCGAAATGGGCGCCGAGGGCGCGGGTCTGGGCACGCTGCTGTCACGCATCATCGCCCCGATCCTGATGGTCGGCTACTTTTACAGCCGGGAGCGCTACCGCGGCTACCTCGACGGATTCTCGCCCCGCAACTACTCGTGGGCCACGGTGAAAAAACTGCTGCACATGGGACTTCCGATCTCGATGCAGATGTTTCTCGAAGCTTCGGCGTTCGTCGGTACCGGCATCATGATGGGCTGGTTCAACAAGGAGACCATGAGCGCCAACCAGATCGCCGTCACCATCGGCAACTGCGCCTTCATGATTGTCATGTCGATCGGCGCCGCCACCACCATCCGCGTGTCGCACTGCTACGGCGCCCGCAACATCGGCGAGCTGTCGCTGGCGGCCAAGGCGTCGTATCATCTGGTGCTGGCGTGGAACGCCTTCGCGGCGCTGGTCTTCATCACCATGCGCAACGTCATTCCGACCTTCTTCACCACCAATGCCGAAGTGATCGCCATCGCCTCGCAGCTGATGGTCTTCGCCGCGCTGTACCAGCTTTCGGACGGCATTCAGAACGTCTCGGTAGGCATCCTGCGCGGCATTCAGGACGTGAAGATCATCATGCCGATCGCCTTCGTCTCCTACTGGCTGCTCAACCTGCCCGTGGGCTACCTGTTCGGCTTCACGCTCGGCATGGGGCCGTCGGGACTTTTCCTCGGTTTCTCTTTCGGGCTGTCGGCCGCCGCCGTGATGATGATCCTCCGCATACGACGCAGCATACGACGCTTGTACCTCAGCAGCAATTAAAAATTAAAAAATTCAGAATTTTTGCGTATCTTTACGCAAATTATACCCTCCATGGATACCGAAAAACAACATACGAAAGCATTCAAACCCGAAATAGGCCGCGGCTGCTCCTTCTGCAACTGCGGTTCGGAATGCGAAGCCAAACTCTGCGACGGATGTTTCAAACTCCACGAGACCGCATGGCTCGAAGAGTACCCAGAAAACCTTCCGACCGACATCGTCGAAGTGCGTTTCAAGAACACCCGCCGCGCATTCTACCAGAATGTCAACAACCTGCCGCTCAAGCGGGGCGACATCGTGGCGGTCGAAGCTTCGCCCGGCCACGACATCGGCATCGTTTCGCTCACGGGCGATCTGGTGGCGCGCCAGATGCGCCGCACGGGATTCAACCCCTTCAACGGCGAATTCAAGAAGATATACCGCAAAGCCAAGCCCTACGACATCGAGAAGTGGCAGGAAGCCATCGAACTGGAACACGAGACGATGATCGCGTCGCGCCAGATCGCGGCCGACATGGGACTCAACATGAAGATCGGCGACGTGGAGTATCAGGGCGACAAGATCAAGGCCATTTTCTACTATATCGCCGACGAACGCGTGGACTTCCGCGAACTGATCAAGGTCTTCGCCGAACGGTTCCACATACGTATCGAGATGAAGCAGATCGGCGCGCGGCAGGAGGCGGGACGCATCGGTGGACTGGGTGCCTGCGGACGCGAGTTGTGCTGCGCATCGTGGATGTCGAGTTTTTCGAGCGTCACGACCGGCGCCGCCCGCGTACAGGAAATTTCGCTCAATCCCCAGAAACTCGCCGGACAGTGCTCGAAGCTCAAGTGCTGCATGATGTACGAGTACGACACCTACGTCGACGCCCGCAAGGAGTTCCCGCGTCTGCGCGAACCGCTGCAGGCCATGGACGGCGAATACTATCTGGTCAAGAACGACATTCTGGCCGGCACGATGACCTTCTCGTCGAGCAAGGATGCGATGGTCAACGTCACCACGCTCTCCATCGCGCGCGTCAGGGAGATCGTCTCGCTGAACCGCGCCGGCAAGAAGGTAGACCGGCTGCAAGCCGCCGAGGACATAGCCCCGGCGGCAGAAGAGCCGACCTACCGTTCGGAGGAGGACAGCATCACCCGCTTCGATCAGGCCAAGCGCCGCAGCAAGCGGAGCCGCGGCAAAGGAAGCCGGCAGAACGGACAGGATTCACAGGAAGCGGGACAGCAGGCCGCAGGCCGGCAGGAACAGCCCGATCAGCAGGGCCGGCAGCAGGAACGCCGCCCGCGGCGCAACGACCGTCCCCGCAACGGCGAAGGCCGCAACAACGAGGGCCGCAACGGAAATCCGGACCGCCGCAGCAACAGCGAACGCCGTGACGGAGAGAACCGCGAAAACCGCAACGCCAACAACGGAGGCCGCAGAGGCAGCGCCGGCAGCGAAAACCGGAACGGCGAAAACGGCGACACCCGCAACGGCAACAACAACGAAGCCCGCAACGGAAATGCGAACAACGGCAACGGCGCCGAACGCCGCGAAGGCAGCAGCCGCGGCCGGAACAACAACCGCAACCGCCGCCGTCCGAACAACGACCGTCCGCGCGGCGAAGGCAGCGAAAACGGCAATAACGGCGGCAACGGAAACAACGGCGGCAACGGAAACAACGGCGGCAACGGCGCAAACGAATAACGGTGCAACGGACGGCAGGTGACATAACGGCACGCTGCGGAGCCGTATCCCCATATGGGGCAGACCGGATTAGACCGGACCGCACTGCCGATCCATGCAGGCAAGAGACCGGCAGGCAAGATCGCACGGACGCCGATCCCTACGGAACACTCCCCGGCGCAGACGGCCGCACGACCCTCCCGATCGAGGGGCGGAAACGCTCCGACGCGGATATTGCAGCCGTAAAATTCGCCGGAGCGGCAATGCGCCCGCCGGGTTCCGTAGCCGCAAAAATGCTCCGTACGGCAGCCTGCCTGTCCGGTCCGGGAGCGATACGCCCGATGCGCGCGGCTTGCCGCACGGCGCTCGCCGCCGCGGCACTTCTCGCCGCAGGCTGCATGTCCCCCCACGGAGCCGTTGCGACCGACGTCAATTCGGCGTCGTGGAGCGATCCCGCCCCGCTCACCCTCGCCAACGCCGATACGACGACGCTCCGCGACGTCAACCTTTTCCTGCGCTGCAACGACCGGTTCGCGGAGGATTCGCTGACCGTCCGCATCCGGGTGCGCACGCCGGACTCGCTCCAACACGAAGAACCGTTCGTGATGGTCATTCCCCCGGCACATACTCCGGCCGCGATCTCGCGCGAAGCCGACATCCCCTACCGCCGCCGCGTACGGTTCGACCGTACGGGCGACTACCACCTGACAATCACCCCCTGCCGCCCCGTCGAAGGCGTCGAAGCGGTAGGCATCCATATCGCAAAAAGCCAATAGAGACAATGGGCAAAGATAAACTCCGCAGGTTCCGCGAGAACCTGACTTTCGACTGTTTCGTACAACCCGAATTCGACGAGGTATTCCACTGCGACCATCCCCTCAAAGGGCGCTGGCGCAGCGACTTTTTCCGCAACGACAACCCCATCGTGCTGGAGCTGGGCTGCGGCAAGGGCGAATACACCGTGGCGCTGGCCGAACACGACCCGTCGCGCAACTATATCGGCATCGACATCAAAGGCGCCCGCATGTGGCGCGGCGCAAAGAGCGTCACGGAGCGGAAAATCGCCAATGCGGGCTTCCTGCGCACGCGCGTGGAGTTCATCAACGGCCTGTTCGCCGAAAACGAGGTGGACGAAATCTGGATCACCTTTCCCGATCCGCAGCTCAAAAGCCGCCGGGCCAAGAAGCGTCTCACCTCGCCGCTGTTCCTCGAATACTACGCCCGGCTGTTGAAACCCGCAGGGTGGATCAATCTCAAGACCGACTCGAAACACCTGTTCGCCTATACCAACGAGGTCGTTCGCCGCTACTCCCTTCCCTGCGAGGTTTCGAACCCCGACATCTACGGTTCGGGGTATGCCGACGAGGTGCTTTCGGTCAAAACGGCTTACGAGAAACGTTTTCTCGAAATGGGTCTTCCGATCACCTACACCCGTTTTTCGCTGGCCGGACGGCACGAATTCCCGTGGTTCGACTGGGAGGAGGACGAAAAGGAGGAAAAGGACAACGAACAGGAGCGCCGGATACACTGACCCCGCTTCCAGCCTGACGGCCCGCCTATCCTTTATACAGCCGCTCTTTTCTCAATTAAACATAGGTAAAGAACTTTTTCGCATCAATCTACTAATTTTTTAGATATAAAACTTGCATATCTAAAAAATTAGTAGTAAACTTGCATAGGAACTGAAAAAGCGCTTTTTACCATGGAGAAAAAATCAACGGAACTCACACGCGGCGAAGAGGAGATCATGCAGATACTCTGGCGTCTGGGGGATGCGGTGGTCAATGAGATCATCGCCCAGACCGAGGAGCCGCGGCCCAAGTACACGACCGTCGCCACCTTCCTCAAGATTCTGGAAAACAAAGGTTTCGTGGGACATACACCCGAAGGCAAAAGCCACCGCTACTACCCGCTCGTCGGCCGCGAGCAGTACGCGCGCGGCGTCATGTCGTCGGTGCTGACCTCCTATTTCGACGGCTCGCTGGCCCGGATGGTGTCGTTTTTCTCGCGGAACGAAGACATTTCGGTCAAGGAGATGGACGAGATTCTCGAAATCATGCGGAACGCAAAAAAATAACGCGCCATGAAACGGCTTCTGCTCTTCCTGATTCTCCTGCTGGGCCACGCGGCCCGCAGCAAAGGGCAAACCTCCGGTCCGCCGCAGGACGGCATGCGGCACGCTGCCGAAACGACTTCCGAGACGAATGAGACACACCGGTGCGGCGGCATTCAGGCCGCAGCAATACGACCGTCAAAACACACCGCAGCCGTCCCTGCCGCAGCGCCCACCCGATAAACCGCCAGCCGCAGCGACACGTCCGAAAACAGCGTACGCCAACCGACGATAAACGCCCGAAACACAAGCACACGACCAGTCAAATCACTGACAATGAAACCCGCAATCATCTACATGCTCGAAGTGCTCGTCTGCAGCGGAGTCCTGCTGGCGGCCTACGCCATCCTGCTCGAACGCCGGGTAAAATTCCGCTGGTGCCGACTCTACCTGCTCCTGACGACCTTCGCCGCGGCCCTGATTCCGCTGCTGCGGATTCCCGTATGGCCGGGGCGCATCGTCGCAGCCGTACCCGCCATCTCGCCCGACCTCCCCGTCTGGACGGGCGAAGTGCTTCCCGACGAGGGCGGAGGTTTCGCCGTAACGCCCGAAAGTCTTTGTCTGGGGCTTTATCTGCTGGGAGCGGCCCTGATCGCCGGCGTCATGGTATGGCAAGTCATCCGCATCCGCCGGCTGCGGCGCGGCGCCGAAATTTCCCGGACCGGCGACTATACGCTCGTCCGCACACGGCAGGAAATCGCTTCGTTCTCCTTCCTGCGCACCATTTACGTCTGGGACAAAACGCCTGCCGGGGAGCTGGCCGCCATTCTGGCCCACGAGTCGAGCCACATCGCCCACCGCCACTCCATCGAACGCATCCTGATGGAGCTGATGAAGGCCCTTCTATGGTGGAACCCCTTCGCATGGATCGCCGCACGGCGGCTGACCGAGGCCGAAGAGTTCGAGGCCGACAACGACGTGCTGAGCAGCGGTTACGACCGCGCCGAATATATGCAAACCATCTTCAGGCAGCTTTTCGGTTATAGTCCGGAAATAGCCAACGGGCTGCGCAACTCCCTAACTAAAAAACGCTTTAAAATGATGACCATGCAGACAAAAAGCAGGCACTGCCTGCTGCGGCTGGCAGGTACGCTGCCCGCCGTGATAGGATTGTTGTGCGCATTCGGTTTCACCACGCGCGCAGCGGTGATCGTCGCCCCGACGGCCGCAACCGCAACGACCGAAGAGCCGGCCGACATACGAACCGCGGCCGACGCGATGCAGAAGCAGGACAAGACCTGCACGGCAACGCTCACGGTGGTGGATGAAAAAAGCAAACGCCCGATCGAAGGAGCGCTCGTACAGGCGGCCGGCACCCCAAAAGGCACCGTCACCGGCAAAGACGGCCGGGCCGTGATAACGGTCCCCGAAGGCAGCGAACTCAAAATCAGCTATATCGGCTACGAGCCCCGGACCATCGGCGTAAAAGACGAAAACCCGGTCGTCGTATCCCTGATACGAAACCCCAAAGCAGGCTTTACCCCCACCGACGACCTGCCCGACGCGCCGCAGAAGCAACAGCAGGAGCAGGTGACCGTCAGCGTCGCCACCTACAAGGACAACGCCCCGCTCGCCGGTGCGCTGGTCAAGGTCAGCGGTTCGCAGATAGGTGCGGTCAGCAACGCCGAAGGCTTGGCCGCATTACAGGTACCGGCCAATTCGGCTCTTGAAATCAGCTACATAGGATGCAAACCGCATATCGCACAAGTCGGCGACAAGGCGCGTCAGATGTTCATGTTCGACATGCAGGCCGAAACGGCCGGAACACCAGAGACACCCGGCACATCCGAGTCGCTCGCAACAGCGACCGCAACGGACAAACCGCTCTATATCGTCAACGGAATCGAAACGAAGGAGATCGGCAAACTCGATCCCGACCGGATCGAGCGCATGAGTGTCCTCAAGGACAAAGCCGCCACCGCACTCTACGGCGAAAAGGCCCGCAACGGCGTGATAGTCATCACGCTCAAAGGAGCGGATATAGAACCTGCTACGTCCGAAAGCAACGGCAAGAGGGATGACGCCGAACAAACCGCGGCAAACGCCATCGCGATTAAAAACGGCAAAACCGAAAAGGAAGAGGCGTTCCTTGTGACCGAAACGATGCCTCTCTTCCCGACCGAAGATCCCGCCGCCCCGTACGGCGACCTCGGCAACTTCCGGGCATGGGTGCAGAAAAACGTAAAGTACCCGGCCGAAGCTTTCGAAAAGGGGATCGGAGGACGTGTCGTGCTGTCGTTCGTCGTCGAGAAGGACGGCTCGGTAAGCAGCATCGAAAAGCTCCAATCGCCCGACGCGTCGCTTTGGGAGGAGGCTCGCCGCGTCATCGCCTCTTCGCCCAAGTGGAAACCCGGCGAACAGCGCGGACAGATCGTGCGCGTGAAATATACGCTCCCCGTGGACTTCCGTCTTACGAAAGCGTCAGATACGCCGGCCCCGGAATCCGGAAAGTAGTTTTTCAACCGGCTCCGACCAAGCAGACTGCGCGGCGCCATAACCCGGATTCCCCAAACCGATCGGCCCGGATTCCCCGAATCAACCGGCTCCACGAATCGGCCGCCCGGCCTGCTTTTCCCAAGCCAAGATCCCGCGGACCGGCATCCGATCCGGATTTTCAAGCCCCCGCCGGCAGTCCTCAGAGACTGCCCCGGCTTTCCCAAGCCACCGAACCGACCATAAGCGGAAACGGCGTCCACCCTGAGTTCAGTGGACGCCGTTTTTATCGGCCTGCCGGACCGCCGAATAGCGATACCTGCGAGACCGCCCCGGCCGCTCCGGACTTTTCAGCCCTATCTCCGAACGGCTCTGCGACTCCGCCGCTCCGGATTACTCCCTGCAACAGCGAACGTTATAGCCGTATGCCGCATCGGATTTCGAAGAAGACTGCGGCTGGAGCAGTTTGCCCGTACTGAGCTTTTTCGAAATATAGAAACAAGAGATCGTGTTTCCCGAACGATAGTTGGACCAGTAATGCCCCGTACGGGTCGTAGCGAGACCGGCGAGATTGCCCTTGTCGCGGTTACGGTAACCCGACGTCGGGTACCAGTCCCTCAGATCGCCGAAAATGTAGGTCATGCCGTACTTCTCCCCATCCCATTCCGAGGTTCCGTCCACATAGCGGTCCTGATCGTCCGCAAAATCGTCCCACGTATCGCGGTCCGGCACCTTATACCCCACGGGGCACGGATCGTAGCAGGTTTTCGCGGTATTCCACAAATCGGCGCGGGGCTTGGCCAGCCAGTCGTAAACTCCGGTCGCACCCTTGTTCGAAAGGAACGAAAGCGGATGCGCCGCGGCGTATTCCAGTGTCGAAACGGCCGCCCCGCTCTCCTGCTTCCACGCATGCGTATCGGCGAAGGCCGGATTGACGACCGAATTTTCCGCCGCCTGCGCAAAAGCAGTCGCCGAGGTTTCGGTGGCCGTACCCCCGCAGAACGGGTCCTTGCGGCCCCACTGGTAATAGAGTCCGTAAGCCTCGGCCGATCCGGGCGTCGTGCCGACGGCTCCCAGCGAACGGTCCAACAATACGCGGCCGTTGGCATAGGTCACCATCCGAGGTTCCGGCGTGAACCAGAGATGCCAGCTCCACACGATCTCCCCCGCGGCATCCGCAAGCGCGATGACGGCATTGCCCTTCGCGGCGCCTGCCGCCGTAAAGAAGATGCGGCCTTTTCCGGCATCGAGCGAAACGGCCGAAATTTCCTGTTCCAGCCCTTTCGTCACCCAAAGCCAGTCGGCTTTCATGCCGTCGGCAAGCGCGATCGCGGCATCGTCTCCGCTGCCGTTGCCGCGCACCGTAGCGTCGAACATATACTCGCCGGCCTCGCTGACGATATAGCAGTTGGCGGTTCCGTCCCGGCTCAGGTCGATGGCCGTCACCGGCGCCTGCACGGCCGTCAATGTCGGCGTAGTCGCACTCCACGGCTTGCCGTTGCGGTCGGTGACGGTCAGCGTCACGGCCGTTTCCGACGGAGTTGCGGACGCCGTAACATCGAGCGCGCCTGCGTAGGCATCCCCCTCGCGCCCGGCAGAGACGACAACCGTCCAACCGGAGAGGGCCTCATCAGGCTCGGCGGCGAAAGTCAGCCCCTCCAGATCGTCGCCCGTCACCGTGAAGGCGAGCCGCTTCTGCTCCCCGACCGTAAATTCGACGGGATTCTCCCCGGCGAACGAGATTTTCAGTTCGACCGGTTTCTGTTCCGGTTCGTTGTCGTTACAGCCCGATGCAAACAGGGCCAGCAAACATCCTAAGATCAGTTTTTTCATCTTTTATCCGTTTTTGGTTGAACACTGTTCCGTTCCGGCGGACCGCAAAGATGAAAAGGCACACTCCGACGCACACGCAACAAAGCGCGCGCAGTCCGGCATCCGAGGTTGTTTTCGACACACTCAATACGTTCGGTTGAAAATGACCCAAGACCTGCTCCATTCACCGTAGAAGCGAAATCCGTATAATCGCGACGGCAGGTCTTCTGACTCGCCCTTCTCTCCGGCGCCTTCCCGGTCCGCGGAGGACCAGTGGCCAAGAATGCCGGAAAATAACTTTCAATCAAGAAAGCCGGGCACACAGCAACGGGAATTGTTACCGATTCTCACGGTATTCCCTTTTAATTCCCGGCGACCGCAAAGGGACCGGGAAACCGTAGCGAAGACAAAGGTAGCACAATCCCTCAAATAAACAAAAAAACCGCAGCCGGAATTCGGGCTGCGGTACAAATCCCCTCCGTACCGTCAGCCGCCGGGTCCGAGCGGCGCCATGATCCGCCGGACCTGTCCGGTGTTGTCCATCACGCCGCAGCGGAATCCGGCACGCGGTTGTCGGCCGGCGGGTCCGAATCAGGGCCGCGCCCTGCGCACGGTCGAATGCCTTCGGCACGTAACCGCCCCCGATCACCGGCATCGAGACCTGCGCCAGCCCCAAGCCGTCGCCGATCATATAAATCAGCGTCACGGCCCCCTTCGGCGGTTTTTCCGCATCCGCGCACGCCGCAGTCAGCAGGCAAAGCGCAAAAAACAAAACCCCTTTCCTTATATCGGCAGCGAAAACAGCTGGAATTTGCCGACTTTTTACTACATTTACACCACTTTAACCACCTTGCAACATGGATGTAAAGATCGCCCCCGACTGGAAAGAGCTGCTCGCTCCCGAATTCGAAAAACCCTACTTCGCCGACCTCACGCAGTTCGTACGGCAGGAATACGCCACGCGGCGCATCTATCCGCGCGGCAGCAACATCTTCCGCGCCTTCGACAAATGCCCGTTCGACAAGCTGAAAGTGGTCATCATCGGTCAGGACCCCTACCACGGGCCCGGACAGGCCAACGGACTCTGCTTCTCGGTAGGCGACGGCCTGCCGTTCCCGCCCTCGCTGCAGAATATCTTCAAGGAGGTCGCCGACGACACCGGAACGCCCCCTCCCGCGACGGGCAACCTCGACCGCTGGGCCGAGCAGGGCGTACTGCTGCTGAACGCCGTGCTGACCGTCCGCGCACACGAAGCGGCGTCGCACGCGGGCCGCGGCTGGGAAACCTTCACCGACGCCGTGGTACGCACGATCTCCGAACGCAAACAGGGCATCGTTTACATGCTTTGGGGCAGTTACGCCCAGAAGAAAGGCGCCATCGCCGATCCGCAGCGGAACTTCATTCTCAAGGCCGTACACCCGTCGCCGCTCTCGGTCTACCGCGGATTCTTCGGTTGCCGCCACTTCTCGCGCGCCAACGAATATCTCCGCAGCATCGGCAAGGAGCCGATCGTGTGGTGAACCGTCGCCTGCCGGTCCGGTCTTGCCGGTCGTCGTATCGGTCGTCGTATCGGTCGGAAGTTTCCGCCACCTCAGGCGGCGCGGGGACTTCGGCCTGCGCCAATCCGGGATCGCCTGACTACGCTCTGCCCCGGAACAAGCGCCGGAGTAGCGCCCGTACCCGGCCCGGCAATCAGACATATACGACAACCGGAGCCGCAAAACGGTTATCCGACCAAACAATACAGCAATAAAACCACACGCAGCGCATAAGTCCGTTCCGGAAACATGAAAACACGAACAGCCACCAATTCGTTTCGGGCATGGATGCTCGCGGCGCGGCCCAAGACGCTGACGGGAGCCGCCGTACCGGTGATGCTGGGCTGCGCTTTAGCCGCTTCGGACGGAGATTTTCACCTGCTGCCCGCCGTGTTGTGCCTGCTGTTCGCCTTCCTGATGCAGATAGACGCCAACCTCATCAACGACCTCTGGGATTACCTCAAAGGCTCCGACGGCAAAGACCGGCTGGGACCCGAACGGGCCTGCGCGCAGGGCTGGATCACACCCCGCGCCATGCGTCGCGGAATCGCCCTGACGACCGCGGCCGCCTGCATCACGGGCTGCGGACTGCTCTTTTACGGCGGCTGGTGGCTGATCGCCGTCGGCGCGCTTTGCGTCGCATTCGCATTTCTCTACACGGCGGGCCCCTATCCGCTGGCCTACCACGGGTGGGGCGACCTGCTGGTGCTGGTTTTCTTCGGATTCGTCCCCGTCGGCTGTACCAGTTACGTTCTCAGCGGCAGCTGGACATGGCAGACGGGCGTCATTTCGGCGGCCTGCGGACTGGCGATCGACACCCTGCTGACGGTCAACAACTACCGCGACCGCGAACAGGACGCCCGCAGCAGCAAACGCACGCTGGTCGTCCGGCTGGGCGCACGGGCCGGCAGCAGGCTTTATCTGGCACTGGGATTCGCAGCCGCAACGCTCTGCCTCCCGCTGCTCTGCGACGGCCGCATAGGAGCGGCAGCGCTTCCCCTGCTCTACCTCGCACCGCACACGGCGACATGGCGGCGCATGGTGCGGATCGGCCGCGGCCGGGAGCTGAACGCCATTCTGGGCGCCACGTCGCGCAACATCCTGCTCTTCGGAATACTGCTCTCGATCGGGCTGCTGCTGTAAAGACGGTCCCGAAGCGCACACAGCGCAACCCGCGGCCCCGAAGCGCCCCCCACACACACCACGCACCAATAGCATCGCCGCACCGAAACGCATACGGCAGGCCAGCCGCTCACAACAGCACTAAACAAAAAAAGCCGTCATTTTTGACAGCTTTTTCACTCACACGACCCGACCGGGCCGGATATGTCGCCGGGCGTCAGCCCAGATACGATTTCAGCAGTTTGCTGCGCGACGAGTGGCGCAGGCGGCGGATCGCCTTCTCCTTGATCTGGCGCACGCGCTCGCGCGTCAGGTCGAACTTCTCACCGATCTCTTCGAGGGTCATCTCCGAAGTGCCGATGCCGAAGAAGTACTTGATGATGTCGCGTTCGCGGTCCGTGAGGGTTTCCAACGCGCGGTCCACCTCGGTCGAGAGCGACTCGTTGATAAGTCCGCGGTCGGCGTTGGGCGAATCGGGATTGACCAGCACGTCCAGCAGCGAGTTGTCCTCGCCGTCGGCGAACGGGGCGTCCACCGAGACGTGGCGGCCTGCCACGCGCAGCGTGTCGGTGACCTTCTCCTTGGGAAGCTCCAGCTCCGTGGCCAGCTCTTCGGGCGACGGGGTGCGCTCGTGCTCCTGCTCGAAGCGTGCGAACGCCTTGTTGATCTTGTTGAGCGAACCCACCTGATTGAGCGGCAGACGCACGATGCGCGACTGTTCGGCCAATGCCTGCAGGATCGACTGACGGATCCACCACACGGCGTACGAGATGAACTTGAAACCGCGGGTCTCGTCGAACTTCTCGGCGGCCTTGATCAGACCGAGGTTGCCTTCGTTGATCAGGTCCGGGAGGCTGAGTCCCTGATTCTGATATTGTTTGGCGACGGAAACCACGAAACGCAGGTTGGCTTTGGTCAGCTTTTCGAGGGCTTCCTGATCTCCTTTCTTAATCCGTTGGGCGAGCTCCACCTCCTCTTCGACCGTGATAAGCTCCTCCTTGCCGATTTCCTGCAAGTATTTGTCCAGCGAAGCGCTCTCGCGGTTGGTGATGGATTTTGTAATCTTTAATTGACGCATATATCTATTAACCTTCCTAAATAAAATTCTACATTACAACCCGCCCGGACCGCACTACTCCACGAGCGTGTAGCTCGCAGCGCGGCCGTTGGGATAAATACCGTCGATCGAGCGGACCTTCTCGTCCATACGCTGCATGTCCGCAACCGAATAGACCGGACGATCGTTGATATGGGTAATCACAAATCCCTGTTTGACACGGGCACGGGCCAGAATTCCGTCGGCCTTGATGCCGACCACCTGCACGCCGCCCTTGATATCGAGCTCACGGCAGAGTTTGGTGCCCGCATCGGCGAACTTACCGCCGAGAACCTCGACGACATCGACGTCCTCTTTGGTCATTAATTCCGTTTTACCCGCTTTATTACGCAAAGTAACCTCGATTTGTTTCACTGCGCCGTCTCTTTTTACCGACAATTTGACCTTATCGTTGGGTCGGCGGCGTCCGATCTGCTCGGAAAGGGTCGCATTGTCGTTGATCTTCACCCCGTCGATGTCCAGAATCACGTCGCCCTTGCGGATGCCGGCCTCCGAAGCCGAACCGCCCTCGACTACGCCGGCGACATAGGCGCCGCCCAGCTCGGTGATGCCCAGTTCCTTGCCTTCACGGTCGATAAAGTCCTGATCGACAATCGCAAAACGGATGCCGAGCAGTGCGCGCTGCACGATGCCGAACTCCTTGAGGTCCACGACCACCTTGCGCACGATCGATTCGGGAATGGCGAACGAATAACCGATATAGCTGCCCGTCTGCGACTTGATGAGGGTGTTGATGCCCACCAGCTCGCCGTGCGTGTTGACCAGCGCGCCGCCCGAATTGCCGGGATTCACGGCCGCGTCGGTCTGGATAAAGGCCTCGATGCGGAAATCGTTGGGAATAACCCCCAGATTACGCGCCTTGGCGCTCACGATACCCGCCGTAATGGTCGATTGCAGGTCGAACGGCGAACCGATCGCCAGCACCCACTCGCCCAGACGCAGCGCATCGGACGATCCGAAAGCCAGCGTCGGCAGGTCCGAAGCCTCGATCTTCAGCAGCGCGAGGTCCGTGGCCGAGTCCTTGCCGATCAGCTTGGCGTCGAACGAACGGCCGTCGTTGAGCTTCACGCGGAGTTTCGAAGCCCCGTCCACGACGTGGTTGTTGGTCACCACGTAACCGTCGGCCGAGATGATGACGCCCGAACCTCCGGCGCGCTGTTCGCGGAACTGCGGTCCCTCGTCATACCCCTGCGGGATGCCGAAGAACTCCAGAAAGGGATCGTACCCCCGGCGGCGCGGCATCTCGACCTGCTGCACGGCTTCGATATTGACCACGGCCTTCACCGCATTCTCGGCGGCGTACGTCAGGTCGGGGTACTGCTCGGCCTGATACGAGGTGAACTGCGTCCCCAGCGCGGGCGTGCGTTCCACCTCGCGCTCGATATATTGTACGGAGCCTTCGCGGCCCCCGGCTACTGCCCATGCCGTAAGTCCGCCCGCGGCGGCCGATACGGCGACTGCTCCTAAAATCAAAAATGCCTTTTTCATAATTCGATAACAAGTGTTTAAATTCAATTACTCGGAGGCAATTTATACCATAAGCTTCATCAGGTTTTATTACGATTCGTAGGACAAACGAAAGGGAACGCCCGGTTAGTATGCCCGCTTACACAAAAATCGGGACATCCGCGACGGACATCCCGATTTTCTGCAACCCGGACCGTTACAATCCGAACTCTTTGCGAATCAGCTCCACGGCATCGAGCTTCTCCCAGCCGAAGAACTCGATCTCGCGTTCCGTTTCGCGGCCGTTCTCCCAGACCTTCACCCGCTCCGTATAGGGACGGTTGCCGAAGTGACCGTAGGAAGCCGTGGCCTCGAAGATGGGGTTCTTCAGGCCGAAACGGCGGACAATGGCGGCGGGACGCAGGTCGAAAAGCTTGCCGATACGGCGTGCGATCTCGCCGTCGGTCATCCCCTCCAGCGCGGCGGGACGCGGCGAACGGTAGGTATCGACGTAGATCGACAGCGGCTGCGCGATGCCGATGGCGTACGACAGCTCGACCAGCACTTCGTCGGCAACGCCCGCGGCGACCAGATTCTTGGCGATATGGCGGGCGGCGTAGGCCGCCGAGCGGTCCACCTTCGAGGAGTCCTTGCCCGAAAAGGCGCCGCCGCCGTGCGCGCCGCGACCGCCGTAGGTATCGACGATGATCTTGCGGCCCGTAAGCCCGGTGTCCCCGTGAGGGCCGCCGATCACGAACTTGCCCGTAGGATTGACGTGCAGGATATAGTCGTCGCCGATCAGCCCGGCCAGCTTGTCGCCGGCGCGCTCCAGACGCGCCTTGACGCGCGGAATGAGGATCGTGCGCACGTCCTCGCGGATCGTAGCCTGCATCCGCTCCTCGGCCTCCTTCTCCGTCAGCCCGTTGCCGGGCAGGATGAACTCGTCGTGCTGGGTCGAAACCACGATGGTATGCACGCGCAACGGACGGTTGGTCTTCTCGTCGTACTCGATGGTCACCTGCGACTTGGAATCGGGACGCAGGTAGGTCATCACCTCCCCTTCGCGGCGGATGACGGCCAGCTCCTTGAGGATCACGTGCGAGAGGATCAGCGTCGCCGGCATCATCTCGCGGGTCTCGTTGCAGGCATAGCCGAACATGATGCCCTGATCGCCCGCGCCCTGCTCGTCCTCCTCGGCGCGCACAACGCCCTGATTGATGTCCGACGACTGCTCGTGGATGGCCGACAGGATGCCGCACGAGTTGCAGTCGAACTGGTATTCGCTCTTGGTATAGCCGATGCGGTCGATCACGCGGCGCGCCACGCCCTGCACATCGACATACGCTTCGGAGCGCACCTCGCCCGCCACGACCACCAGTCCCGTGGTGCAAAGCGTCTCGCAGGCGACTTTCGAATTGGCGTCACGACGCAGGAATTCGTCGAGAATGGCGTCCGAAATCTGATCTGAAACTTTATCGGGGTGTCCTTCGGACACCGATTCCGATGTAAACAAAAAGCCCATTGTTATACATTTAATTATGAGACCGCGCCTCCGGCCGGAGTGCCGGCATGCGGAAAGCCGCTCTCGGTTAATAAAAAAATAAAACGTATAAAATGGGAAAAATTGGCTGTTGGAATAAAAAATAAGCTGTTTTAGCGATTTTTTATTGTGGTTGCAATCAGTCAAATCTTTCCACATTTCCCCGCGTTACAAACGGGAGTGCAAAGATACGAAGGAATTTCGGAATATGCAAAAAACAGTTTGTTTTTGCGCCCAGCATGCACTATCTTTGGCCCGGTATTGGATGGGATGCGTCCCAGCAACCCGCAAAACCCGTTTTGCGATTGCGCCCGACTTTTACTATCTTTATACCCGTCGAATTCAACAAACCGTACATGAAACGATTCTTACTCGCCGCATGCATGCTTCTGGCCGCTGTCGGATTTTCGTCCTGCGAAAACGACGACGACGATCTCTACGACACACTCACGGGCCGCGTATGGGCCGGAGACCTCGGATTCTATCAGGACGGCTATGCGCTGGACAGCTACGTTTACTTCGGGGCCGACGGCTTCGGAAGCGACGAACTCCGTTACGCCGACAACGGACGCCTGCTCGACACGCTCAACATCCAGTGGGACGCCTACGACGACACGGTCTACATCGACTACGGCCGGGTCGATCTGCCGCGCGAACTGCGCCGGGTCCACATCCGCCGCGGCATGCTGACAGCCGATCTCTACATCGGAGGCCGCTATTACGACCGGATCACGCTCTACATGCAGTAATACAGCGGCACCTATTATTATATAGCGCTCCCCGAATCCTTGCGGAAATCCGGGGAGCGTTTGTGTGGAACGGCGGGTGCAATTCCTGCTGCGGAAGGTTCCGGGTTACTCGTCCGTCTCCCGCAAGGCGGCGCGCAGGGCGTTGATGTCACCCATCATCCGCAGGAAGATACGCACGCCGAGGGGCAGTCCGACAATCAGTCCGGCCACGAAGCCGTAAAACACATAGGGCGAAGTCAGGCTTCCCATGTAAAATCCCAGCAAGATCAGCTGCGGCACACCCAGCGCGATACCCGCGCCCACGCCCCAGAGGAAGCAGGTGCGGAACCGGAGTACGGCGGCGCAGGTTTCGCGCACGGTCCTATTCCCCGGCTCGATCCGCGCCAGCAGCACCAGCAGCGCGATCTGCCGCGCCAGCATGGCGAAGATAAAGAGCGCCAGCGTCGCCTTGACAGCCGTTCCGGGGTCCGCTTCGCCCGTACGAAATAGATTGGCGAAACAAAGCGGCAGCGCCGCCAGCAGAAAGATTCCCAGCCGTATCGTACGCGCCAGCCGCTGCTTGGCCGAGGTGATTTTTCCGGCCGAGACCTCCGCCGTCAGCCGGTCTATTTTAGTGTCCGCACACGACAGACGTCCGTCCAGCTCGTGCCATTTGGTTTTCAGTTCGTCGAGTTCCATATTCGGGAAGTTTAATGATTTGCCTGTTCACGCAGTTTCAGCTTGATGCGGTGGAGCTTCGAAGCCACGTTGTTGCGCGTAAGCCCCGTGATCGCGGCGATCTCCTCGTAAGGAAGCTCGTCGAGCCACAGCATCACGACCGCCTTTTCGAGCGCATCGAGCCGGTTTATCAGCGCATACAGTTCCCGCAACCGCTCGCCGCGTTCGGAATCTTCGTCGGCTGCGCCCAGCAAGTCGGTCAGCGGCAGCCGGCCCGTATGGCGGCGATTGCGGCGATAGTACGAAATGCAGGTGTTCAGCGCGACGCGGTAGACCCACGACGAGACTTTGGCCCGGCCTTCGAATCCGTCGAACCCCCGCCACAGGTTAATCAGCACCTCCTGATAAAGATCGTCGAAGTCGTCGCTGTCCATGGCATAGAGATAACAGACCTTGCCGACGATGCGGCGATGCTTCCGGACGAAGGTCTCGAATTCATACTGTTTGGTTCGCTGTAGACTCATTGCTGAAACTGTTTTTCCCATTAGACGCCGCCGGAGCCGAAAAGTTGCACGGAGAATAAAAAAATAATACGACGCAACTCATCCGACAAAAAAATCCCCGAAGCGACACTTCGGGGATTTCATCCATTATCGGGTATCGTTATTTTCCAAGCAGCTTCTTGACCTCTTCGGCCGGAAAAATCCGTTGCCGAAGAGTCCAAACGTCCAGACTACTTTCCGAGCAGTTTCTTGACCTCTTCGGCTACGGTCTTGCCGTTGTAACCGAACTTCTCGTCGAGAACCGTATAGGGAGCCGAATAGCCGAAGTGATCCAGACCGTGGATCATACCTTTCTCGCCCACAAGACCCATCAGGTTCACAGGAAGTCCCGATGTCAGGCCGTAGCGCACCACGCCCACCGGAAGCACGCTCTCCTGATACGAACGGGGCTGGTCGCGGAAAAGGCCCTCGCTCGGCACGTTCACCACCCGAACGGCGATACCCTCGGCGGCAAGCAGTTCGGCGCCCTCAACGAGCGTCGAGACCTCCGAGCCGGTGGCGACCATCACAACTTCGGGCTTGGCCGAATCAAGCACCACGTAACCGCCCTTGGCGACCTGTGCGGCCTCCTCGCGGCGGCTGGCGCCCAGCGCCGGAAGGCTCTTGATGTTCTGACGCGACAGCACCAGCGCAACGGGCCGCTGCTCCTCGACGGCCAGCTTCCACGCCATGACGGTTTCATCGCCGTCGGCCGGGCGCAGCACGACCATCGAACGTTCGTCGTGGTGGTTTCTGAGGTGTTCCATCAGGCGGATCTGGGCTTCATGCTCGATCGGCTGGTGCGTAGGACCGTCCTCACCAACGCGGAACGAGTCGTGCGTCCAGATATAGATCACGTGCAGGCGCATCAGCGCCGAAAGACGCACTGCCGGTTTCATGTAGTCCGAGAAGACGAAGAACGTGCCGCACGCAGGAATCACACCCCCGTGCAGCGCCATGCCGTTGGCCACGCAGGCCATCGTCAGTTCCGAGACTCCAGCCTGAAAGAATTTGCCGCTGAAGTCGCCCTTCGTGAAGGCCTTGGTCTTCTTGAGGAAGCCGTCCGTCTTGTCCGAGTTCGAAAGGTCCGCAGAAGCCACGATCATGTTCTCGATCGTCTCGGCGAAGACGCCCAGCACCGCAGCCGATGCCGCGCGCGTCGCCACGCCGGCCTTCACCTCGATCGACTTGTAGTCGATTTCGGGCAGGCTCCCCGAAAGGAACATATCCAGTTTGCGGGCTAGATCGCCGTGTTCGGCGCGCCACGTCTTCTCGACCTCGGCCTGACGCGAGGCCCATGCGCGCAACGCTTCGCGGCGCTCGGAGAACGCTTCGCGACTCTCGGAGAAAACGGCGAACGGATCGTTCGGATCCCCGCCCAAATTCTTCACCGTAGCGGCGAAGTCGGCACCGGCGGCCGTAAGCGGCTGCCCGTGGGTCGAAACCTTGTCCTCGAAGCTCTCGCCGGCGGGGCCTTTGGCGCCCTTGCCCATGACCGTGCGGCCGATGATGAGCGTAGGACGCTCCGTCTCGGAGTTCGCGGCAACGAGCGCCTCGCGGATTTCGTTGATGTTATGTCCGTCCACTGACAGCACGTTCCACCCCCACGCCTCGTACTTCATGGCCACGTTCTCGGTCATAACCTCATCCACCTTCGTAGAAAGCTGGATGTTGTTCGAGTCGTAGTACATGATGAAGTTGCTCAGGCCCAGATGGCCGGCGATACGGCCCACGCCCTGCGAAATCTCCTCCTCCACGGCGCCGTCCGAGATGTAGGCGTAGGTCTTGTGCGCCATCCACTCGCCGAAGCGGGCAGCCATGAACCGTTCCGCGATGGCGGCGCCCAGCGCCATGGCATGACCCTGTCCGAGAGGGCCGGAAGTGTTCTCGACACCGCGCGCGAAGTCTGCTTCCGGGTGACCCGGCGTCACGCTGCCCCACTGACGCAGAGACTGAAGGTCTTCGGTCGTATAGTACCCGGCAAGAGAAAGCGTAGAATAGAGCATCGGAGACATGTGGCCCGGATCGAGGAAGAAACGATCACGGTAGGGGTAAGACGTATTGTCCGGATCGTACCGCAGAAATTCGGTATAGAGCACCGTCATGAAGTCGGCGCCGCCCATAGAGCCGCCGGGGTGTCCCGATTTGGCTTTTTCGACCATGGCGGCCGACAAAATGCGGATATTGTCCGCTACACGCGTTAGTTTGGAATTGGTAGATGACATGAGTATTTAAAGTTTTAAAGTCTTTGTATTAATCAGCGTATCTTCTGCCACAAAAGTAATAAAAAAGATACTACCCAACTTGTTTAAGCTCTAAAATATTTGCTTTTTCTATCTTTTTCTTTGCATATGGCAACGTCACGACGAATTTCCGCGTGTCGGTCGAGGGCAGGTCGAACATCGTGTCCATCATGATCGCCTCGCAGATCGAACGCAGGCCGCGGGCGCCGAGTTTGAACTCGACGGCCTTGTCCACGATGTAATCCAGCACCGCGTCGTCGAACGTAAGCTTGACGTTGTCCAGCTCGAAAAGCCGCTTGTACTGCTTGACGATGGCGTTTTTCGGTTCGGTGAGAATCGACCGCAAGGCTTCGCGCGAGAGGGGCTGCATGTAGGTCAGCACCGGAAGACGCCCCACCAGCTCCGGAATCAGTCCGAACGACTTGAGGTCCTGCGGCGTGATGTACTGCATCAGGTTGTTGCGGTCGATGCGGTCGGCGCGGAGCCGTCCGTACCCCATGGCGCGGGTGTTCAGACGCTGGGCGATCTTCTTCTCCACGCCGTCGAACGCGCCGCCGCAGATGAAGAGGATGTTGCGCGTATCGACCTGAATGAATTTCTGTTCGGGGTGCTTGCGCCCGCCCTGAGGGGGCACGTTGACCACGGTTCCTTCGAGAATCTTCAGCAGGGCCTGCTGCACGCCTTCGCCCGAAACGTCGCGCGTGATCGAAGGGTTGTCGCCCTTGCGGGCGATCTTGTCAATCTCGTCGATGAAGACGATGCCCCGTTCGGCCTGCTCGACGTTGTAGTCGGCGACCTGCAGCAGCCGCGAAAGGATGCTCTCGACATCCTCGCCCACGTAGCCCGCCTCGGTCAGCACCGTGGCGTCCACGATGGTGAAGGGCACCTTCAGCAGTTTGGCGATCGTGCGGGCCATCAGCGTCTTGCCCGTACCCGTGGGTCCCACCAGCACGATATTCGACTTGTCGATCTCTACCTCGTCCTCCTTGGGGGCGTAGAGCAGCCGCTTGTAGTGGTTGTAAACGGCCACGGCCATATAACGCTTGGCGTCGTCCTGACCGATGACATACTGGTCGAGGAAATCCTTGATCTGGGCCGGCTTGAGCAGCTCCTCCATCTTGAGCGGCGCAGCGGCGGCGCTGCCGCCGCGCTCCGAAGCCACGTCGTTCTCGACGATGATCCGGTAGCCGTTCTCGATACATTTGTTGCAGATGTTGGCGCCGTCGATGCCCTGAAACATGATCTCCACGTCGCTGCGCTTGGCGCCGCAGAACGAGCAGCAGTCGCCGCCCGCCCCGTTCTTATGGTTGTTGCCTTTTCCCGATGCCATTATTTCCCGCGTTTGGATAATACTTCGTCGATCAGCCCGTACTCCTTGGCTTCGCGCGCCGAGAGCCAGTAGTCGCGGTCGGCGTCCTTCTCGATCTTCTTGAGCGCGACGCCCGAATGGGCCGAGAGAATCTCGTACAGCTCGCGTTTGGTCTTCATGATCTCGCGTGCCGTGATTTCGATGTCCGAGGCCTGTCCCTGCGCACCGCCCAGCGGCTGGTGGATCATCACCCGCGAATGGGGAAGCGCAGAACGCTTGCCCTTGGCGCCCGCCGTGAGCAGCACGGCGCCCATCGAAGCGGCCAGTCCCGTGCAGATGGTCGCCACGTCGGAATTGACCAGCTGCATCGTGTCATAAATGCCCAGTCCGGCCGAAACCGAACCGCCGGGCGAGTTGATATAGATCTGAATGTCCTTTTCGGGATCGACCGATTCGAGGAACAGCAGCTGCGCCTGAATGATATTGGCCGCGTCGTCGTAGATCGGCGCGCCGAGGAAGATGATGCGGTCCATCATCAGCCGCGAGAAGACGTCCATCGTGGCGATATTCAGCTGACGCTCTTCGATGATCGTAGGCGACACGTAGGCGCCGCTGACCGACTGGAAATCGTGCAGTTTCAGCGAACTGATCCCGCAGTGTTTCCGTGCGTATTTTTCAAATTCTGACATAATAAATTATCGTAATTGTTATCGTTCGTTATCGTTTGTCGCTATCGTTTTTACCGCCGGCCGGCAGCCCGGCATCTCTTATTCGCGGCCCACGGCCGGCTCCGGGCGGGAGCTGCGGGCGGCGGACTGTCGCCGAAACGGCGTTTAAAGCTGTATATCGTCAAACAAAAGGACTTTGCAAACATCACGCCTGCAAAGTCCAAAGATAATCTTTTTTCGGCAAATACTAAAGCGCCTTGGCCAATTTGGCGAAATCGTCGGCAGATACGGCTTTTTCCGTCACCTTGATCTTCGACTTCACATCCTCCACGACCTTCACTTCGTACAGCTTCTCGTAGATCTTCTGTCCCTGATCCTTGTCGGCGAGGATCTTCTCGGCATAGCCGGCCAGCATATCTTCGGGAGCCGACGGCATGCCGTACTGCGCGAACTGCGCGGCGGCCAGCGCCTTGGCTTCCGCGAGCGCCTCGTCCTTGGTCACCGTGATATTGTCCTGCTTGATGAAGTGCTTCTGCAGGTAGTTCCACGTGAACATCTTCAGGAACTGGTCGAAGTCCTTGTCGATGTCCTCCATCGAGAATTTGCCTTCGTTGATCGTATACAGCCAGCGTTTGAGGAACGATTCGGGCATCTTCAGACCGGCTTTCTGCACCAGATAGTCGCGCAGCTGGAGCGTGAAGAGGTAGTCGCTTTCGCGGCGCAGCTCCGGCTCGATGCGCGCGTCGATGAACTTGTCAAGTCCGGCCTCGTCCTTCACTTCGCCGCCGGGGAATGCCGTCTTGAAGAACTCCTCGTTCAGCTCAGGTTCGGCGAACTTGCGGATCTTGGTGATTTCGAGCGTGAATTCGGGTTTGATGCCCTCCAGCTCGTTCTCCTTGACCTGCAGCACGGCGGCGCGCTGCGACGGGTTCTTGTAGAGTTCGTTGACATTGACTTCGGTCTTGAAGCCCACCTTCTTGCCGATGAAAGGCTTGCGCTCCTCCTCCGACATCGAGATCAGGCCCACGTAAGCGTCCGCCACGTTCATCTCGCCGTTGTCGAGCGTGACCGACAGCGCCTCGTCCGAAGTCACCTCGTCGGCATCGACCAGACGGCCGTACTGACGCAGGTAGTTGGCGCGGTAGTCGTCGTGCATCTTCTTGTCCACCTTGATCTTGCTGTAGGTCAGCTTATCCTTGTCCGAAAGTTCGAGTTTTATCTCAGGAGCCTCGCCGATTTCGAACACGAATTCGAACTCCTTGCCGTTCTCGAAATCGAAATCGCCCTGCTCTTCCGAAGGAATCACGTCGCCCAAGTAATCGATGTTCTCCTTCTGGAGATACTCGAACACCGAGTTCGAGGCGGTGCGGTAAGCCTGCTCGGCCAGCACGCCCTTGCCGTACATCTTCTTGACGAGGCCCATGGGCACCATGCCGGGGCGGAAACCGGGAATATTGGCCTTGCGCCTGTATTCGCGCAACTCTTTCTCGACGGCTTGGCCGTAATCCTCTTCGCCCACCGTTACCTTGAGCAGCGAATTGTTCTCTTCGCGTTGTTCTCTTACGATCTTCATAATGAATGCTTTCTATATTGTTATTGTCTTATTTCCGAAATCGGCTCGCAAAGATAGCGATTTTCGCGGACAAACCAATATTTTTTCTAAAATATAGTGTATTGCAGCCGGCGGCGGCAAACTCCGCAAAGGCTGTTTTCGGAAAATGCGCAGGCATCCGAAAACGCGGGTAAATGCAAAGATAGTCAAAAAATTCGTCATATGGCGGGTTTTTCCTATCTTTGCGGAGGATAAACCTCCGCTCAGACAGGCGGCGTCCGGCCCGGCCGAATAAATTCGCTTCCGTTTCCGGCTCGCGCTGTCTTTGCTGACGAATTCACAAGAAAGAGATGAGAAAGTTCGCTACCGTTCTGCTGTCGGGACTGCTGCTGGCTTCGTGCGGCGGCAATCAGGTCCGGGCCAAACGCCCCGCGGCGCCGGCGGAACCCAAGGAATACACCTACGGCGTCCGGGCGGTCCACCCGCACCCGGCGACCAGCTATACGCAGGGCCTGCAATACGCCGACGGCCGTTTGTGGGAAGGCACGGGCCAGCACGGCGAATCGGTCGTGCAGACGCTCGACCTCGCGACGGGCCGCGCGGAGGTCTTCGCACGTCTTCCCAAGGAGGACTTCGGCGAAGGGATCGCCCTCTTGGACGGCAAGGTCTACCAGCTCACGTGGCAGTCGAACAAAGCCTATGTCTACGACGCCCGGACGGGAGAGAAAATCAGGGAGTTCCGCTATCCCGGCGAGGGCTGGGGCCTCACGACCGACGGGAAGAAGCTCTACATGTCGGACGGCACGGCAAACATCTACACGCTCGACCCGGCCACCTTCAAACGCGAAAAGCGTACCACGGTGACGCTCCGGGGCGAGACGCTCAACTTCCTCAACGAGCTGGAGTGGATCGACGGCAAGATATGGGCCAACGTCTACACCACCGACCAAATCGTCATCATCGACCCGGCGACGGGCGCGGTGGAGGGGATCGTCGATCTGACGGGGCTGCTGCCCGAAGAGGACGTGACTCCGGCGACCGACGTGCTCAACGGCATCGCATACGACGCGGCCGGAGGGCGCATCTTCGTCACGGGCAAGAACTGGAACAAACTGTTTGAAATCGAAATCAGAGAGAAATAAATGGCCGACATATACGAACAACTCGAATCCTGCATCCTGCTGCTCGACGGCGGTTTCGGCACCATGGTCCAGCAGTACGGACTGACAGAAGAGGACTACCGGGGCGAACGGTTCCGCGAGTGGCCCGCGCTGCTCAAGGGGTGCAACGACCTGCTGGCCCTGACGCGGCCCGAAGCGGTGCGCGAAATCCACGTCAAATACCTGCAGGCGGGGGCCGACATCATCGAAACCGACTCGTTCAACGCCAACGCCGTATCGCTGGCCGATTACGGACTGGAGGCGTATGCCTACGAAATGTCGCGAGCGGCGGCGGCCGTGGCCCGCAGCGCGGCCGACGAATTTACGGCCCGCAACCCGCAGAAACCCCGCTTCGTGGCGGGTTCGATGGGGCCCACCAACCGCACGGCCTCGATGTCGGCCGACGTGGCGAACCCCGCGGCCCGCGAAGTGACTTTCGCACAACTCGTCGAAGCCTACACCGATCAGGCGCGGGGACTGCTGGACGGCGGAGCCGACATCCTGCTGGTCGAGACCATCTTCGACACGCTCAACGCCAAGGCGGCCCTCTACGCGATCGACGCGCTGGCCGAAAAACTCGGCCGCACGATCCGCGTCATGGCGTCGGGCACGCTGGCCGACGCCAGCGGCCGCACCCTGTCGGGACAGACCGTCGAGGCCTTCTGCACCTCGCTGTCGCACGCGCAGCTGCTCTCCCTCGGCCTGAACTGCGCCTACGGAGCCAAACAGCTGCTGCCCTACCTCGAACGGCTGGCCGAAACGGCCCCGTTCCGTATCTCGGCGCACCCCAACGCCGGACTTCCCAACGTCATGGGCGGCTACGACGAGACCCCGGAGATGTTCGCCGAGGACGTGGGCGAATACATGCGCCGCGGACTGGTCAATATCGTCGGCGGATGCTGCGGCACGACGCCCGCGCATATCTTCGAACTTTCGAAAATCGCCTGCAACTATGCCCCGCGCCCCGTTCCGGCGCCGCGCCGCGTCACGACGCTGAGCGGACTGGAGCCGCTGCGCATCGCGCCCGAAACCAATTTCGTCAACGTCGGCGAGCGCACCAACGTCGCAGGCTCGGCCAAATTCGCCCGCCTGATCCGCGAGGGCAATTACGAAGAGGCCCTGTCGGTAGCCCGTGCGCAGGTCGATGCGGGGGCGCAGATCGTCGACGTCTGCATGGACGACGGCATGATCGACGGCGTCGAAGCCATGCGCACATTCCTCAACCTGATGGCCTCGGAGCCGGAAATCGCCCGCGTGCCGACGATGATCGACTCCTCGAAATGGGAGGTGCTCGCGGCGGGTCTGGAGGTCACGCAGGGCAAGGCCGTGGTCAATTCGATCTCGCTCAAGGAGGGCGAAGCCGAATTCCTGCGCCGCGCACGGGAGATACACCGCTACGGAGCCGCCGCGGTGGTGATGCTCTTCGACGAGCAGGGACAGGCCGACACCTGCGAGCGCAAGATCGAGGTGGCCTCACGCGCCTACCGCCTGCTGACCGACGCGGGATTCCCCGCCGAAGACATCATCTTCGACCCCAACATACTGGCCGTGGCGACGGGAATTCCCGAACACGACGGCTACGCCAAAGCCTTTATCGACGCGACGCGCTGGATCAAGGAAAACCTGCCTTACGCAAAGGTGTCGGGCGGCGTGTCGAACCTCTCGTTCGCCTTCCGCGGCAACAACGCCGTGCGCGAAGCGATGCACTCGGCGTTCCTCTACCACGCCATCCGCGCGGGCATGGACATGGGCATCGTCAACCCGCAAATGGTGAAGATATACAGCGAGATCGAACCCGAACTGCTCCAACGCGTCGAGGACGTGATCCTCTGCCGCCGGGCCGACGCCGCCGAACGGCTCACCGAATATGCGCAGCAGGTGCGCGCCACGGCCCAGACCCAGCCGCAGGTCCCCGACGCATGGCGCGCGGGAACGCTCGCCGAACGGATCGGCCACGCCATGCTCAAGGGCGTAGCGGACTACATCGAGCAGGACGCGCTGGAGGGCTACGAAGCCCTCGGAACGCCGATGGCCGTGATCGACACCCTGCTGATGCCCGCCATGGAGCGGGTCGGCACGCTCTTCGGCGAGGGCAAGATGTTTCTGCCGCAGGTCGTGAAGACCGCCCGCGTGATGAAGCGCGCCGTGGCGGCCCTGACCCCCTACATCGAGCAAGGCGGCGCCCAGACCCCTCACAACGCGGGCAAGGTGCTGATCGCCACGGTCAAAGGCGACGTACACGACATCGGCAAGAATATCGTGGCGGTCGTGATGGCCTGCAACGGATACGAGATAAAGGACCTCGGCGTGATGGTCGAGTCGCAGCGGATCGTCGAAGAGGCCGTGGCGTGGGGCGCCGACTGCATCTGCCTGAGCGGCCTGATCACCCCGTCGCTCGACGAGATGGCCCACGTCTGCGAGGAGCTGGAACGCCGCGCGCTGCGCCTTCCGGTCATCATCGGCGGCGCGACGACCTCGGACCTGCATACCGCCGTGAAGATCGCCCCGGTCTATTCGGGATTGGTGATACACTCGCCCAACGCCAGCCGCAACAGCCAGATTCTGGCGCAGCTGCTCGGTCCCGACGGCCAGCTGTACGCCGACAAGGTCCGCGCCGACCAGCAGGCGCTGCGCAGCGACTACCTGCGCGCCGAACGCACCCGGAACCTGATTCCGATCGTCGAGGTCCGCAAGACCCGCAAAGGCGCCGCCCCGCACCTGCCCGTCGAGCCGCTGCACCCCGGCCGCATGGTCTTCCCCGACTTCGACGTCGCCGACGCCGAACCCTATATCGACTGGAGCTTCTTCTTCGCGGCATGGGGTCTCAAGGGACGCTATCCCGAAATCCTCGACCACCCCGAAAAAGGCGCCGAAGCGCGCAAGGTCTTCGCCGACGCCGAGGCCCTGCTGGCCCGCATCCGCGACGAGCGGCTGCTCACGCTGCAGGCCGCCGTGGGGATCTTCCCGGCGCGCGCAGAGGGCGACGACATCTGGATCACCGACCAGAAAGGCCGCGAACGCCGGCTGGCGATGCTCCGCAACCAGACGCGCGGGGAGGAGAACCGCTCGCTGGCGGACTGCATCGCGCCGCAGGGCGACTGGATCGGCTGTTTCGCCGTCACCGCCGGCATCGGACTCAGGGAGCTCTGCGAAAAATTCCGCGCCGAGGGCGACGACTACGGCGCCATCATGGCCAAACTGCTGGCCGACCGGCTGACCGAAGCCTTCGCCGAAGCCGTGCACACGTTCGTGCGGCGACAGATGTGGGGTTACGAAACGGGCGAGCCGCTCACGCCGCAGCAGACCGTCCGCGGCCAGTACCGCGGCCGCCGCATGGCCTTCGGCTATCCCGCGTCGCCCGACCATTCGCTCAAGCGCGAGGTCTTCGACCTGCTGTCGGTCGAAATGACGACGGGCATGAAGCTCACCGAGAATTACATGATCGATCCCGGCGAAGCGCTCTGCGGACTGATGTTCGCCGACGCCGACTACTTCTCCGTGGGCACGATCGACACCAAGCAGCTGCTCGACTACGCCCGGCGGCGCGGCATGGAGGTCGAAGAGATCAAGAAACTGATACCCAATAATATTTAACGCGCGGGAACGCCCCGGCGGCCCCGCCCGCCGAACCAAAGCAACAACAGACCGAACCATGAATGTTCTGGACATAATCAATACGGCCATCGCCGAACACCGCACGCGCTTCGCGTTCGAACTGCTCCCGCCCCTCAAGGGCGACGGCATGGGCGGCGTATTCGCGGCCATCGACCGGCTCATCGGATTCGACCCGGCCTACATCAACGTCACCTTCCACCGCGAGGGAATCAAGCAGTCCGTGCGTCCGGACGGAGGCATCGACTGGCACGTGGTGCGCCGCCGTCCCGGCACGGTGGGCATCTCGGCCGCCATTCAGAAGAAGTACGGCGTCGAAGTCGTGCCGCACCTGATCTGCGGCGGACAGTCGAAATACGACATCGAGGACGCGCTGATCGACCTCGACTTCCTCGGCCTGCACAACGTACTGGCGCTCAGGGGCGACAAATCGCAGAACGAAAAGTTCTTCATGCCCCACCCGCAGGGCCATTCGCACGCCGTGGACCTCGTGCGGCAGATCGCGGCCATGAACCGCGGCGAATTCGTGGACGGCGAGGTCGAGGAGTGCCACCACTCGAAATTCTCGATCGGCGTGGCCGGCTACCCCGAAGGGCACGAAGAGTCCCCCTCGCCCGAAGCCGACATCGCCGCCCTCAAGGCGAAGATCGACGCCGGAGCCGGGTACATCGTCACGCAGCTCTTCTACGACAACGCCCGCTTTTTCGACTTCGTGCGCCGCTGCCGCAAAGCGGGCATCGCGGTGCCGATCATCCCCGGCATCAAACCCCTCTCGACGCTGCGCCACCTGACGCTGCTGCCGCAGATCTTCGGCTGCCGCATTCCCGAAGAGCTGGAACGCGAAGTCCTGCGCCACCGGGAGGACCCGAAGGCGATCCGCGAAGTCGGCACCGAATGGGCCGTCGCCCAGAGCCGGGAGCTGAAACAGGCCGGAGTCCCCGTACTGCACTACTACCCGATGGGCAAGGCCGACAATATCATCAAGATAGCAAAAGCGATATTTTAACTCAAATGAATCCCATCCAATTCCGCCGTCACCTGCACATGCACCCCGAACTGTCGTTCAGGGAGCACGACACGGCGGCCTTTATCTCCGCCCGGCTCTCGGAGCTGGGCATCGAGCACCGTCCCATAGCCGAAACGGGCGTGCTGGCTAAGATCGAAGGCCGCGGCAAAGCCGACCCCAAACGCCGGGCCGTGGTACTGCGCGCCGACATCGACGCCCTGCCGATCGACGAGCGGAACGACTTCGACTGGAAATCCTGCAACCAAGGGGTCATGCACGCCTGCGGCCACGACATGCACGCCGCGGTGCTGTTCGGCGTGTTGCAGCAGCTGGCCACCGAGCCGGATTTCCGCGGCACGATATTCGGGCTGTTCCAGCCGGGCGAGGAGTGCAATCCGGGCGGTGCGTCGCTGGTGCTGGCCGAAAATCCGTTCGAAGGCTACGACGTCCGGGCCGTGGTCGGCGAACACGTCGAGCCGCAGCTCGAAGTCGGGACGCTCGGATTCCGCGCCGGCAAATACATGGCCGCAAGCGACGAACTGCGCTTCACGGTGCACGGGACGGGCGGCCACGGGGCCATGCGCCCGCAACTCAAGGATCCGGTGGCGGCCGCCGCAGAGTTCGTGACGCGGCTCGTGGCGCTCAACCACGAAGAGTGCGTGCTCTCGATCGGCCGCGTGGAAGCCGGGGGCGCCACCAACATCGTGCCCGATCAGGTCTATCTCGAAGGCACGCTTCGCACCTTCGACGAGCGCGAGCGCGAAATCATCCACAAACGCATCCGCAACTTCGCCGCGGACATCGACAAGCGCCACGGCGTGCGGACCGACGTCGATATCAGCCGGGGCTACCCCTGCGTGGTGAACGACGCCGCGCTGGTCAAGCATGCGGCGGCGCTGGCCGCGGAAGCCGGACTGCGGGTCGAAATGCTGCCGCTGCGCACCACGGCGGAGGATTTCGGCTTCTACTGTACCAAATATCCGTCGCTGTTCTACCGGCTGGGCGTGGGCGCCGCGGCCGGACGGCCCCATACGGCGACGTTCAACCCCGACGAAGGGGCCATCGACACGGGCATAGACTACATGAAACGTCTCGCCCTCCAAATTCTGAAGAAATGAAAAAGCAATCACAAAAGAACCGTCCCGCAAGGGGCGCGAAAAACACGGATCGGGCGGCAGTCATCCTGAGTCTCTTCCGTGAATTCCCCAATAATAAATTCTCGCTCAAACACCTCGCGTCGGCTTCGGGCGGCGCGACGAAAGAGGGACGCCGCGAGACGTTCGAAATACTGGGACGCCTGCACGACGAAGGCATCGTCGAAGAGTGCGCCCGCGAGAAATACCGGCTCACGCACAAGCACCTGCCCCACTTCGAAGGCATCGCCGACATGACGGCGAGCGGTTCGATATACGTACGGGTCGAGGGCGAGGAGAACGATATTTTCGTCAACCAGCGCAACACGGCCAACGCCCTGAACGGCGACCGCGTGGAGGTGGTGGCCATCCACCGCGGCCGCGACGGGAAATTCGAAGGCGAAATCACGCGCATCGTCGAACGCAGCCGCAAACCCTATGTCGGCGTGGCCGAGGTGGGCGCGCACCAGATCTTCGTGCGGGCCGACTCGCGCCGCATGCCGATGGACATCTACCTCTCGAAAAAGCAATACCCCGACGTGAAAGACGGCGAAAAGGTCGTGGTCAGCATCGCCGACTGGGCCGAAGGCAGCAAAAGCCCCGTGGGCGAGCTGGTCGAACGGCTCGGCATGGCGGGCAACAACGACACGGAGATGCACGCCATTCTGGCCGAATACGAGCTGCCCTACCGCTTCGACCCCGAAATCGAGCAGGCAGCGGAGGCCATCGACGGCAGCATCACCGCCAAGGAGATCGCGGCACGCCGCGACTTCAGGCAGGTGACGACCTTCACGGTAGACCCGGCCGACGCCAAGGACTTCGACGACGCGCTTTCGGTGCGCAGGGTCCGGGACGGCATCTGGGAGATCGGCGTGCATATCGCCGACGTGACCCACTACGTGCGCCCCCAATCGACGATCGACGACGAAGCCGTCGAACGCGGCACCTCGGTCTACTTGGTGGACCGCACCGTGCCGATGCTGCCCGAACGGCTTTCGAACGAGCTTTGTTCGCTCCGCCCGCACGAGACGAGCCTCTGTTTCTCGGCGGTCTTCACCCTCAACGAGAACCTCGACATCCTCGAAGAGTGGTTCGGCCGCACGGTGATCTATTCCGACCGCCGCTTCACCTATGCCGAGGCGCAGGAGGTGATCGAGACGGGCCGCGGCGACTACGCCGAAGAGATCCAGACACTCAACCGGCTGGCGCAGGCGCTTCGCCGGCAACGGTTCAAGAACGGCGCGATCAGCTTCGACCGCGAAGAGGTGAAATTCAAACTCGACGAGACAGGCAAACCGCTGGGCGTCTATTTCAAGGAGCAGAAGGAATCGAACCAAATGATCGAGGAGTTCATGCTGCTGGCCAACCGCCGCGTCGCGGAGTTCTGCGGCAAACGCAAGACCGACAAGGGCCGCACCGTCGAACGTCCGATGGTTTACCGCGTCCACGACTCGCCGAGCGAGGAGAAGCTGGACCACTTCCGGCAGTTCATCCTCCGCTTCGGACATATCTTCAAGGCCACCAAGGGCCGCGCCGTAGCCAAGGAGCTGAACAAGCTTTTCGCCCAGATCAAGGGCACGACCGAGGAGAACGCCGTATCGACGATGGCCGTGCGGTCGATGGCCAAGGCGTATTACACGACCGACAACATCGGCCACTACGGACTGGCATTCCCCTATTACACGCACTTCACCTCGCCCATCCGCCGCTACCCCGACATGATGGTCCACCGCCTGCTGGCGCGCTATCTCGCCGACGGCAAGGCGGCCGACAAGGCGATGCTCGAAGATTTGTGCTTCCGCGCTTCGGAACGCGAAGTCATCGCCGCCGAAGCCGAGCGCGCGTCGATCAAGTACAAGATGGTCGAATTCATGAAGGAGCGCATCGGCGAAGAGTTCGAAGGACATATTTCGGGACTCACCGAGTGGGGCATCTATGTCGAGCTGGACGAGACCCATATCGAGGGCATGTCGTTCCTGCGCGACATCGACGGCGACTTCTTCCAGTTCGACGAGCCCAACTACCAGATCATCGGCCGCTCGACGGGCCGCCGCATGACGCTGGGCGACGCCGTGCGCATCCGCGTCAAACGCGCCGACCTGCAGAAACGCCAGCTCGATTTCGAGGTGCTGCTCGACGGACTCCGCACCCCGGCGCCCGCCGAAGGGCAGAGACCGCAGGTACGCCGCAGCAACCGCCGCAAAAACCGATAGGCCGTGCAGCGCATCTACGACAAATGCCGGCGGCGGGAGCCGCTCTCGCGCGAAGAAGCCTACCGGCTCTACGACGAAGCCCCGCTGCAGGAGCTGGCGCTGGTGGCCGACGAGGTGCGCCGCGCCGTGGTTCCCGATCCTCAGGTCGTGACGTGGCAGATCGACCGCAACGTCAACATCACCAACGTCTGCATTTCGGGCTGCAAGTTCTGCAACTTCCACTGCAAACCCCACCAGACCGACCGGGCGTTCATCACCACGATGGAGCAGTACTGCGAAAAAATCGACCGCACGCTCCGTCTGGGCGGCGACCAGCTGCTGTTGCAGGGCGGCCTGCACCCCGGACTGAAGATCGACTTCTACGAACGGCTGTTCAGCGGGTTGAAATCGCGCTACCCTTCGCTGCGGCTGCATGCGCTGGGCGCGCCCGAAGTGGCGCATATCGCCCGCATAAGCGGGCTGACGACGCTCGAAACCCTGCGCCGCCTGATGGCCGCGGGACTGGATTCGCTGCCGGGCGCAGGAGCCGAGATGCTCGATTCAGACGTGCGCCGGGCCATCTCCCCCGCCAAACCTTCGGTCGAGAAGTGGCTCGACGTGATGCACGAAGCCCACTGCCTGAATCTGCCGACCTCGGCGACGATGATGTACGGGCACGTCGAGACGCCGCACCAGCGCATCGACCACCTGCTGCGCATCCGCGACCTGCAGACCCGCTGTCCCGAAGGCAATTACGGCTTCATCGCCTTCATCCCGTGGATTTTCCGTTCGACGGGCACCGAGCTGGAACGGCAGGGCGTGGAAACCCGCTTTTCGCCGCTCGAATACCTGCGCATCATCGCCGTGAGCCGGCTGATGCTGCACAATATCCCCAACATTCAGGCTTCGTGGCTCACCGTGGGCAAGGCCACGGCACAGGCGGCCCTGCACAGCGGAGCCAACGACATGGGGTCGATCATGATCGAAGAGAACGTCGTATCGTCGGCCGGGGCGCACAACAGTTTCGACGCCGAAGGCATTCAGTCCGCCATCCGCGAAGCGGGCTTCATCCCGCGCCTGCGGGACCAGCTCTACCGGATGCGGGAATATGCGCCGCAAACCGGGGAACTTGCGACATCGCTTCAAGACGCCTAACGGCGCATCACGCCGCAGTGCCCAAGCACCTGCCGCGGCGCAGTATACACCACCGCAACGGCAACAGCCGCACTATTATACGGCGCGGCCACAACACAATGCGGTCGTATCCGGTACGCGCCCGCAGCATCTGCAAGTCGCCGCAAAATGCGTCCCGCGGCAACGCATGCCTGCAAAACGAATCGCCGCAGAACGCGCACACACTACAAAGTAAAAGGAGATGCTTTTCGGCATCTCCTTTTTCATAATCCACGTCTCCGGACACGGAGCCAAAGCCCCGCAACCGCCATAAGACCAAGTGCAGGAAAGGCTTGAAAAATCCCGCCCCGCTACTCGATCACGGCCGCCCAGCCGCCGTTGCGAACCATCTCCACTTTCACGACGGTCGAGGCGTCCACCTCGCGCACCCGTTTTCTGTAGTCCGTGGCCTGCAGGTCGGCGTTCACCCCGTCCTCGAACGAAGTCATCGTAAAGGTACGGCCCGCAGGCAGGAAGTCGAGCGCGATTTCGGTCGTATAGGGCCGGTCGTTCGTAATGCCGCCCACGTACCACTTGTCGCCCTTGCGGCGCGCCACGACGACCTCCCGGCCGCATGCGGCGTGCAGGACGCGCAGGCTGTCCCACGTGGTGGGAACCGCGGCGAGAAACTCCGTGCAGGGATGCTCGCGGCGGTAGAGCACCGGATTGTCGGCGAGCATCTGCAGCGGGCTTTCGAAAACCACGTAGAGCGCCATCTGGTAGGCGCGCGTACCCGTTCCCATCGGATTGGCCCCCGTCGAACGGTTGTCTTCGGGCTGCGCCGAGAACATCGAGCCGGGCGTGAAGTCCATCGGTCCGACGGCATTGCGGATAAAGGGCAGCCAGTTGCTGTTTTCGGGCTTGCAGCGGGCCCCCTGCTCCATGCCGAGCACCCCTTCGTAGGTGAGCAGGTTGGGATAGGTGCGGTAAAGCCCCTTGGGTGTATAGGAGCCGTGCATATCGACGAAAAGGCGGTGCCGGGCGGCACACTTCATCACCCGTTCGTAATAGCCGACCATCCACTGGTCGCTACGGTCCATGAAGTCGATCTTCACTCCGGGAATCCCCCACTCCTCCAGCGTCGCGAAGAGCCGGTCCATGTCCTTCTCGACCGCCAACCACGTCAGCCAAAGTACGATCTGCACGTTGCGCTCCCGGCCGTAGGCGATCAGCTCCTGCAGATCGAGATCGGGATTGGGATGGAAGACGTCGGTCGTCGAAGCCGACCAGCCCTCGTCCATGATGATGTAGGGAATACCGTATCGGGCGGCGAAGTCGATGTAGTAACGGTAGGACTCGGTATTGCGCCCGGCCCGGAAATCGACGCCCGTCAGGCGCATGCCGTTCCACCAGTCCCAGCTGACCAGCCCCGGTTTCACCCACTCCCAGTCGGCGTCGGCCGCAGGTTCGGCGAGCAGCCAGACCAGCTCATTCTCCAGCAGGGCGGCGTCCTTTTCCGCAACGACCGCCACACGCCACGGGAAGGTGCGCGTTCCTTGGGTGCGGGCGATATACGGCTCCTCCGCGACGATCTTCAGATTGCGGTCGCCGGCGGGGGCATACTCCTTGGGCACACGCGGAAACAGCGATTCGAAGCCGCCCGCGCCGTCGCCCCGGACGAACATGCAGGGGTAATCGCGCACGCCGGATTCGGCCAGCAGCACTTTCTTACCGCCGGGCATACCGACCAGCACAGGCAGGTAGCTCATACGGTCCGCCGAATCGTATTCCGCCGTCGCCACACGGGTATAAGGCTCCTCGTACATCGACCGGAAACCGTCCACCTCGGAAAGCCACGCTTCGCTTCCGGCGGGAAATCCCAGCCGGCACGCCTCGCCCATGACCTCAACTTCGCCCGGAAGCGACGTCACGAAACGGTAGGCCGCACCGTCGTCGAACAGCCGGAACTCCACGGCGTAACCGCCTGCGAAATTGAGCCGCACGGCGTTGTAACGATTGCGCACAGAAGCGTTCTTGGTCGGATTGCGCCGTTCAAGCACCTCGTCGGCCGACGAACGCTTCACGCTCCGCAGGCGGGGCTTTTCGCCCAGCGTCCTGTCGGCAAGCGTCAGCGACAGCGTACAGTTTTCCAATATTTTGTCCTCCCCGGACCAAAGGCCATAAGTGATCCGGTCCGCGACATCGACCGCAAGTCGGAGATTTCCGCCGGGCGACGCGGCCTCGACGGTTTTGGCTTCGGCGGCGCAGGCCAGCGTCAGCGCGCACAACAGCGTGAATAATCGTTTCATCATCATTCGGGATTAGCGGAGCGTCATAAAAAAAGAGGGCCGCAGTCAGACCGCGGCCCTCCGTAAATTAACCTATTTAACCTCTATCGAATTCAGCAGATCGGTCTTGCCCTCGTTCACCAGCTTGAGAATCAACTCGCCGAACAGCGTGTTCTGCCATGCGAACCACGAGCGGGTGAAGTCCGCGGGATCGTTCACGTTGAACGACTCGTGCATGAAGCCCGTTCCGGCGTCGGTGGTCATCAGCATCTCGACGCAGCGTTTGATCTCGGCGTCGTCCTGCGACGTGAAAGCCTTCATCATGATGCTCATCGGCCATGCCATGTCGTAACCGATATGCGGACCGCCGATGCCCTCGCCCGCCGTACCGCGGAAGAAGTAGGGGTTCGCCTCGCTCCACACGAAACGGCGCGTATTCTGGTAGATCGGATCGTTCACATCCATATCGCCCAGATAAGGCATCGCCAGCAGGCTCGGCACGTTGGCGTCGTCCATCAGGAAGCGGTTGCCGAAACCGTCCACCTCGAATGCGTAGATCGTGCCGAATTCGGGATGGTTGTAAGTCGCATACTTCTTGAGCGCGGTCTCGACCTCGGCGGCCAGCGCGGTGCACTCGGCGGCCAGCGCCGGCTCGTCGTTCACCTTGGTCAGAATCTCGGCGGCCTTGCGCAGCGAAGTCACGGCGAAGAAGTTCGAAGGTACGAGGAACAGGAACGTCGTGGCGTCGTCCGAAGGACGGAACACCGAAGCGATCAGCCCCACGGGGTTCACCGGATTGCCCTTGCCCGCATTGCAGACCGTGTCGAGCTGACGGTCGGTCACACGCATGAAGGTGTAAGGACCCAGTCCCTCCTTGCGCTGCTGCTCGCGGAAGGTCTTCAGGATATTCTTGATGGCGGCCATCCAGTGCTCGTCGAAAACCGAAGCGTCGCCCGTCGTCAGCCAGTACTGATAAGCCAGCCGCAGCGGGTAGCAGAGCGAGTCGATCTCCCACTTGCGCTCGTGGAGTTCGGGGCGCATCTCGGTCTGGTCGCTCATCCACTGGTGGTCGGGATTCGGATCGTAGGGATCGAGGAATGCGTTGGCGTAGGGATCGAGTTCGATGCACTTGAACTGGCGGCGGATAACGCCCGCCAGCATGCTGCGCAGGTGCTCGTCCTTATTGGCCAGCTGGAGATAGGGCCACACCTGCGCACCGGAGTCGCGGAGCCACATGGCATGGATATCGCCCGTGTAAACGATCGTATCGTCCTTGCCGTTGGCGTCCTTGCGGGCGCGGACCGTCGTGTCGAGCGTATTGGGGAAGCAGTTCTCGAACATCCACGCCAGCTTGGCGTTGGTCAGCACGCCCTTGATGCGGGCGATCTCCTGTTCCACGGCTTCTGAGCGGAACAGACGTTCGGCTTCGGCGGGACGGTTCGTCGCGGCATATGCGGCCGGCGTCTGCGCTTTGGTCTTCTTGCCGGGCTTGGCCATACGCGTATTGTCGGCAGGCATCGGAGCTGCGGCTTCGCGCGCAGCGGGCTGCGGGGCTTCGGCGGGAGCGGAAAGGCTCACCGTGCGGGCCGAGACGCCCTCTGCGGCGCACACCACGGCGGCCGCAAGGCAGATGTTAAGGATTTTCTTCATTTTCATTTTGTTGCAATGTGTAAGTTGAGTATGGTTATTTTGTCTGATCCAGTTTCACGCCGCTCATGCGTCCGTACATCTCGGCCATGGCACCCTGCGTCAGCAGCCACTTCTCGGACTGCTTGTCCGCCCCCGTAAAGTCGGTCTCGAACAGCCCCTGCGCATCGCGGGCATGCTCCCACGCATAGTCGAGCGTGCGCTGCACGTCGCCGAGGTAAGCCGCATTGCCGTCGATGGCGTAGAGTTCGGCCAGTCCGCGCACCATCACCGCCGAGAACCACACGTTGCCCTTGTTGATGATGCGGAAGGTCTCGCCGCCTTGGGGCGTGAACTCCCCGAAGAAGCGGTCGTAGCAGGCGGCCGCCGTACGCTGAGCGTCTTTCAGGTAGCTTTCGTCGCCCGTCGCCTTGTAGAGCAGCGCCCCGGCCTGCACCATCTGTCCGCTGTTGTAGGCGAACTTCGCGCGGCCGATCTTGCCGTCGAGGCCGATGTTGTCGAAATAAAGGCCGTCTTCGGGATCGAGCAGGTGTTCCTTGGTCCAAGCGTAGAGCGCCTTGCCCTGCGCGAGATAACGTTCGTCGCCCGTGGCGGCGTAGAGTTTCAGCGCGTAGACCGTACCGGGCGCGTTCGAGCAGGTATTCTTCGAATGTTTCTGCTGTTCGCACCAGTAGATGCCGCCGCCCAGCACGTCGTCCGTGCCGCTCTCGATGAATTTCCAGATCATCTCGGCTTCGGCGAGGTACTTTTTGTCGCCCGTGGCTTCGTAGATATCGCAGAAATCAATGCCCAGCCAGACATTGTCGTCGTAAAAGCGGTCCGAAGCGGAGGCCGTATTGATATAGGAGGCATAGGCCGCGGGCATGCGCGTCGTGTCGAGGTATTCGGCCAGCCCCGGCAGTACGCGCCCGTCGAGCACGCTGCGGTACGACGCGTCGGCTTCGAGAATCGTATTCACGGCCGAGAGGGTTCCCGAAAAGGGCCAGAGGTAGGAATAGGGATTGGGGCGCGCCTGATCCGCCGAAGCGAGGTAGCTCGCCGTATAATCCACATTGAACGGATAGTTCTCGCGCAGCAGGCGGTTTTCGGCCACGCCGTAATGCGCGTATATCGAATCGAGCGTCGCCTTTGCGCGATCGAGATTGCGGGCGTCGCACGCCGCGCCGCCGTTGTTGCAGCAAGCCGCGAAAACAGACGCGGCAAAAGCCATAATAAGCAGTTTCTTCATCGTTTATCGGTTATTTTGCAGGCAATACGGTTATATACCATGTTTTCTGAACGCCGAGCGCCCGGTTGATGCCTTCGACGACCAGCGACTCCATCCGCAAATAGCCGGAAAGAACCGGATGACAGCCGTCTTGGGAGAGCTCTTCGGACATTCCGCCGCTGCCGTTATCGAGCGCCCGATGGTAATCCACATAGGGAATCTTCTGCTCCGCGGCATAGCGTTCCAGCATCGTATTGAGTCGTCGGACCTCCTCGGCAGGCTCCATTTCGGGCCGCCACGAGAAGCGGTCGCAGGGCAGCAACGAACAAAGCACCACCTTGATCCCGTTGTAGCGGGCCAGATCGCACATCGAGACGATGTTGCCGAAGACGTTTTCGAGTTCTATGGGGCCGTTGTTCCGCGCGATGTCGTTGATGCCCGCCAGAATGACCACGACTTGGGGTTTCAGGTCGATCACGTCGCTGCGGAAACGGGCGAGCATCTGGACGGTCGTCTGCCCGCTGATACCGCGGTCGAGGAAACCGTTCTGTTCGAAGAAATCGGGATCGACGCGAATCCAGCTGTCGGTGATGGAATTGCCCATGAAGACCACCTCGACGGGCCGGTCCAATACGGCATTCTGAAGTTCATAACGTCCGTACTGCGCCCAGTCCACCGGTCCATCGGCACGAAGCGCCGCGACGGAGAAAAGAGCCAGCGACAAGAGTACGATTTTTTTCATGCAGGTCATACGGGTTTCGGGTTTTCGCTAACAAAATTAGAAAACGCCGGGGAATCGGCAGTCCGTATCCATGAAGAAATAGTACAGATACGTGCCAAACACTCCTGAACAGGCATTTCCGCGCTTCCGGCCCCGCATATCGGGGCGTCGGGTCCGGTTTTGCAACCGCAAAAATACGATTTTTGTCTGTTTTCTGGACTTTTCGACACAATATTTATCCGATTTAAGCCGTATTTTGCATAAATTTGCACAAAAGAGTTCAAACCTACCTAACCGACAGTTCCCATGACACGAAAAACCGGTCTCGTCTGGCTGCTCCTGCTGTTCTGTACGGCAGTCCGCGCCAGCAACCTGCGGCAGATATCGAGCCGCGAAGGGATATCGAACAACGCCATACTTTCGCTGGCTCAGGACAAACACGGATTCATCTGGGTCGGAAGCTGCGACGGCCTGAATATGTGGGACGGAGAACGGATGCGGCTCTTCCCGAACGACTGGGGCGGAGAGACTCCGCTGTCAGGAAATCTCATCGAGGAGATCGCCGTCACCACGGACTCGCTCTTCTGGATCCGCACCAACTACGGACTGGATCTCTTCGACCCCGACAGCAAGCGGGTCGAACGCCATGCGGACTTCCAAGGAATGTACAAAATCGTGACACGGCGCAGCAACGAGGTGCTCGTCGTCACGCAGGACAACAAATTCAGCTGTTACGACCCGGCGGCGCGCCGGTTCAGCTCCGTACAGCCCATGCCCGGCATCGACTACGCCGACATCCTCGACATGCAGCTGGACGACGACGGCGCCCTGTGGGTATTCTCCCGCAAAGGAATCTTCCGCATACCGGTCGCATTCCCGGACAAAAACAACGACCGAATCGGCATCGGACAGCCCGAACGGTTCCCCACGGTCTCGAATCCCGAATACGCGTTCGCCGAAAACGGCAGCGGCTTCTTCATCGACGAAAATCACATATTCTACGAATTCGACATCCGGGAGCGCCGCCTGATCTACATCAAGGAGATGAACGACGAGATGGCGCGCATGGGCAGCGTGTCGAGCATCGTCCGCGACGGCGGCGACTACATCGTCTCGTTCTATACCAACGGCGTCATACGGCTGCGCACCACGCCCGAACAGAGCGTGAAATACGCCACCGAGCACATCAACATCCCCTGCGGCGTCTTTTCGCTGCTGCGCGACGCCCGGCAGGAGATCGTATGGATCGGCACCGACGGACAGGGACTCTACCAGCATACGCGCAACGCCACGGCGTTCCGCTCGATCACCTTCAACCAACTGCCCTACAACCTCTCGAAACCCGTCCGCGCGCTCTACATCGACGACGAGCGGACGCTCTGGGTCGGAACCAAAGGCGAAGGCATCCTGCGCATCGCCGACTTCTACGACCGCAAGGAGTTCACCCCGGCGCACGTGCAGCAGCTCACGGCCGACAACAGCGAGCTGCTCGACAATTCGGTCTACGCCTTCGCCCGCAGCAGACGCAACCTGCTCTGGATCGGCACCGACGGCGAAGGACTGAACTACTATTCGTACGACGACCGGCGCATCCGCACGCTCCGCACCCCGGCGCCGCTCAAATACATACACGCCCTGTACGAGACTTCGCCCGACACGCTGTGGGTGGCCACGGTGGGCTGCGGCGCATTCCGCGTGACGCTGGGCGGCACGGCGTCGCAGCCCTCGATACGCGGGGTCGAGCAACTGCATTTCAACGACGAACTGGAGATCAAGAACTTCTTCTTCACGCTCTACCCCGAAAACGGCTCGGCAATGTGGTTCGGCAACCGCGGCGGCGGCGCGGTCCGCTACGACATCGCCGGCGGCGGCAGCGAAGTCTTCAAGTTCGACGCGGGGCGCAGCGCCATCGCCAACGACATCTTCGCCATCCACCGCAGCGGCGACGGCACCATGTGGTTCGGCACAAGCGGCGGGCTGATCGAATTCCGGCGGGATTCGACCTCGCACGTTCCGGGCATCCGCAACACCGTGCACGGCATTCTCGAAGACCGCAAGGGTGACCTCTGGCTGAGCACCAACCGCGGTCTGGTGCAGTACTCGCCCCACACGGGCTACGTGGTGACCTACGGCTATTCGTACGGACTGAACACCATCGAATACAGCGACGGGGCCTGTTTCGCCGACCCGCGGACGGGCACCCTCTTCTTCGGCGGCATCGACGGACTGGTGACCATCGAGGATACGGGCTTCCGCGAGCAGGAGTACAATCCCCCGATGCTGTTCCGCGACATCCGGCTCAACGACGGCATCCGCAACATCGGCGACATGCTCTCCCGCGACGGCGTGCTGACGCTCAGACACGGACAGCGCATCTTCGAGATCACGGTCTCGGCGCTCGACTACGTGAACGGCAGCAACTACAGCTATTACAGCCGTCTGGACGGCTACAACGACCAGTGGACCGGCGCGTCGTCGCAACTCTCGTTCGCCGACCTGCCGGCCGGCACCTACCGGCTCGACGTGCGTTACCGCAACAACATCACCGGGGCCGAAAGTCCGGTCTATTCGCTGCCGATACGTCTCAAACCGGCGTGGTATGCGACCGCGGCGGCCAAATGTCTCTACGTGCTGTTGCTGCTGGCCGTAGTCGGGGGCGTCATCCGCCATTACCTGCTCCGCTACCGACGCCGTCGCGCCGAGAAACTGCAGCGGCTCGAAATCCGCCGCAAGGAGGAGGTCTATGAATCGAAGATGCGCTTCTTCTCGAACATCACGCAGGAGCTGTCAATGCCGCTGACGATGATCTCGGCCCCCTGCCAGCAGATACTCGCCTACCGCAAGGCGGACCCCTATGTGCTCAAATACGCGCAGACCATACGGCAGAACGTCTCGAAGCTCCACGACCTGATCTACATGCTCCACGAGTTCCGCGGCATCCGCACGGGGCAGAACGACGAAAGCGAAAACATCGAGCTGGTTCCCGTGGCCGAAATCGCGCAGAGCATGGTCGAGACCTTCGGCGAATATTCGCAGCAGAACAGCATCCACTGCCAGCTGGACATCGAGCGCAACCTCGTGTGGCCGACCGACCGCGACGGACTTTCGACGATCCTCAACACACTGCTGTCCAATGCCTTCAAGCATACGCCCTACAACGGCGCCGTAAGTCTCACGATCCGCAGCGACAACGGCAAGCTCCTCATCTCGGCCTCCAACGACAGCGTGGGCGTCAATCTCGAAGACATCGAAGCGATTTTCGACCGCTACCGCGTACTCGACTATTTCGAACGCAAGAGCGAGCGCGGTCTCTCGTTTCAGGGCGACCTGCGTCTGGCGATCTGCCACAGCATCGTGGTCCGCATGCAGGGCGAAATCAAGGTCGAAAGCACTCCCAACGCGCAGACGACCTTCACCGTACTGCTGCCGCAACTGAAAGTCACGGCCGAAAACACCCCGGCCGCCGACAACATCGTGCCCGCGTCCAAAGAATACGGACTGCCCCTGCCGACCGTGACGCGGCGCGAATTCCCGTTCGACAAAAACCGCAGGACGGTGTTCATCGTCAACGACAATTCGGAGATCATGAATTTCGTGGCCGAGCTTTTCGCCGCGGACTACAACATCAAAATGCCGTCGGGCAAAACCGAGATGATCGAGCTGCTGAAACAGATGCACCCCGACATCGTCATCTGCGACGCCCTCTCCGAGCAATCCGACTGCCTGTCGCTCATCCAGTTCATCAAGCAGGGCAAGCTGACCTCGCACATCCCGGTCATCCTGCTCTCGACGGCCCAGCAGATCGACGAGCGCATCAAGGGCGTGGAGTCGGGCGCGGACATCTGCTTGACGCTTCCGTTCAACGTCGAATACCTCAAAGCCGTGGCGGAGCAGCTGCTCCGCCGCAACCGGTCGCTCAAGGACTATTACAAGTCCTCGATCAGCGCCTTCGAGCTTTCCGACGGGCGCATGCTCCATCAGGACGACAAGGAGTTCATCGACCGGATGCTGAAGATCATCAACGACAACATCTCCAACACGGAGATCTCGACCAAATTCATCGCCGACGAACTGGGCGTGAGCATCCGCAACCTCTACCGACGGCTGGAGGGCATCCTCAACCAGACGCCGACCAACATCATCAAGGAGTACCGGCTGGCCAAGGCTGAACAGCTGCTCACGACCACGAAGCTCTCGATCGACGAGATCATCTACAAGGCGGGCTTCGTAAACCGGGGCACCTTCTTCAAATGCTTCTCCGCCAAATACGGCTGCACGCCCAAAGTCTACCGCAAGGAGAAACTTTCGCAGATCCGGCAAGAGGTGGGCGAAGAGAGCGAAGATGCCGCAGACCGGTCGGCGTAACGTCCGGGGACGTCCGGCATAACAGCCGCCACAGTCACGACACGGAATCCGGCATAACATCCGGCGGAGCATATCAAACGAAGAAAGAGCGGGCCGAAACCCGCTCTTTCTCTTTGCCTGTCCTGAGGACCTTGCGCCCTACTCGATCAGCAGCGCCATGGCCTCGATCATCGTCGAAGCGCTGACCTGCTCGTTCAGACGGCCGTCCCACGAAGATCCCGGCTCGCCCCAAAATCCGCCGAAGAACCACTTCGATCCCTCCGACTTGTCCACGCCGTCGCGCCAGCAGACCAGCCCGTTGTAGATCAGGAACTCCTCGATCTCCCGGCGCAGCCCCGCATCGGCCTTATCGACCGAAGCGTCCTTCCAGACGTTCATCGCATAGCGGACGAAAATCCCCTTGAAAAGCGCATTGTCGCCCGAACCTTCGTTGTTCAGCACCCCGTTGGTCACCATCGACTTCATGGTGTAACGCGCCGCGCGCGCGGCGTCGGTCATGTATTTGGCGTCGCCCGTGGCCTTGTAAAGCTCGTGCGCGGCGCCCATGAACGTACCCTGATTATAGGTCAGCGCGCCGCCATTGATCACGCCGTTCTTCATGTTGTCGGACACGGCGCCCGTCAGCGGATTGTAGAGCGTCGAGCTGAGCCAGTTGTAAATCTTCTTCGCATCGGCCAGATACTGATCCCTCTCGGCTCCTTCGGGGCTGTTGGCCCACAGGCGCATGGCGCAGAGGGCGCCCGGACCGTTCGAGCAGGCGTTCTTGCTGTTCTCGGCGTCGAAGCTCCAGCGGATGCCGCCGCCGTTCTCGTCGTCGGTCCAGCGGGCGATCACCGTCTCCTCGTAGGTCTTGCGAGCGGCGGCGAGGTACTTCTGTACTCCGGTAGCCTCGTACATGCGGATCAGCGTCAGGATGATCCACTCCGAGTCGTCGGTGTAGGCATTGCCGAAACCGTAAGTTCCCCAATAGCTGTTGCCGTAGTTGTTGCCCTTGTTCTCGTACCATTTGGACATGTAGCCGGCATAGGTGTCGCGGCGGGCGTCGCCTTCGGGAATACGCAGGTAAGCGTCTATGAGCACGTCCATCGCATGAGCCTGCGGCCAGTAGCAGTAGGTCGATTCGTTCGTGCGGTCCTGATCGGTATACCAGAATGTGCCGCGGTCGGTATTCATGAAATTCTCGATCAGCTTCTCGTCGATCTTGTCGGCATGGGCGGTCCAGTCCTCCCCGTAAGCGGGTTTGAGCTTCTCGGCCGGATCCACCACCTCTTTGCCGTAGTATTTGTCGTCCACCTCGCAGGCCCCCAGCAGGGTCGCCGCGGCGGTAAGCGCTAAAATGTATTTTTTCATAAGTCTGTCGTTTTTTACCGGGGGGGGGCACGCCTTGCGGAGCGCGCCTCCCCCGGAGAGTTGGTTAATCCAGATACTCGATATAGTTGTAGTAGTGCTCCGTATCGGGACTCATGTTGAGCTTGATGTTCACCCGCTTGGAGTCGTTGCCGCGGTAGGCGTGGAGCATCTTGAACGCGCCGGCATCGTCGCCGTTCACATCGGCGATCGGCCAGAATACGCGGAAGCGCGAATCGTTCTCGGCAGGCTTGGAATTCAGGTCGCCCGTCATGCCGGGATTGGCGCCGAACTTCGTCTTCACGCCGTCCACCTCGGCCCAGAAGAAGTAGCGGTCGTCATCCCAGTCCCTCAGGTAGGGCACCACGCCTGCGGCATACCAGATGCCGTTGCCCTGATAAGGCAGCTTGATCTGCTTCTCGGTATGCTGGGTCTTGACGTTCGGCGAGAGGTAACGCATGTTCTCGATCTTCTGGAGCTTCGCCGTGCCTGCGCCGAAGTCGAGCAGGATGTAATAGATGGCCTCTTCGGACGAAACGACGCTTGCGTCGCTCTCCCGGATCGCACCGCCTTCGACGACGAACTTGCGCGCATCGGCCGTATCGCCGTCGGTGAAGTTGTACCCTGCGGCGTCAGTCGTCAGCTTGGTGAAAATCTCGAACTTGCCCGCGCCCAGCGCCTTGAGGGCCTGATAGCCGGAACCGAACTCCGAAGCGGCGCCCGTGATGTAGGCGGCGGTCGGAATACCCTTCATGCGGGTAACCGTGAGTTTGCGGCCGGAGGAGAGCGCCGTCCACGAAAGCAGTTTGCTCTCTACGGCCCAGTACAGGTCGCCCGTGCCTTCGGCGGCAATGCCCGCAGCATCGGCGATCGACTCCAGCTCGGAGAAGGAGACGTCCACGGAGCCGTTATACTGCGCCTCCTTGCGGCCGACGGCCTTTTCCAGCGCAGCGTCCGAATAGAAGACCAGCGTATAGCTCGTCAGCTTGCCCGCAGGGTCCGAATCGGGAAGCTTGTTCCACGCGAAGGTCAGCTTGGCGCCCGCCTGCGCATTCAGCACGACGGAGGCGTTGTCATCGGGCGAGATCAGCGTCACGGGAGTGGCTTCGGGCGCGAAGTCGAATTCGTAACGGTGGTAGTACGCCTCGGCTTCGGGCGAGCAGTCCACGACGATCGTGCAGGTGACGTTCCTCAGCACGGCGATATGCTTGAAGGAGTAGTCCCACTGATTGATATTGCCCGTTTCGCGCATTGACAGCCTGTACTGCGGCCCGGTCAGGCCGGAGGGCATGTCCGAATCGCTCATATCGCTCGACGAGTAGCCCCAGATGTAATCCGTGCCGTCGATCACCGCGTCGAAACGGTAGCGGTTGTCACCGTCCCAAGTGATCTGACGCTTCCAGACGCCGTTGCCGGCATATTCCATCACGGCATCGGGATCGGGCGTCCAGCACCAGTGGTATTTCACGCTTTCGATCTTTTCCATCTTCACGGTACCGGCCTTGAAATCGACCAGTACGCGGTAAACGCCGTCGCCCGTGCCTGCGGCGTCGGCGCCCTCGGTCAGGCGGCCTTCGGCAACGCCGAACGTACGCTTGCTGCCCGCCGCATTGCGGTTGATGAAGCTGAACGAGCCGGTGAATCGGGTGTAAATCTCGAACTTGCCGTCGCCCAGCTCGCGCATCTGTTTAGCCGCGGCGGGATCCGTGCCGAACTCGGAGCCTTCGCCCGTCACATAGAGGTGGTAGGGCGCGTCGATCGAAGCATAACGCTTGACGGTGAGTTTGTGCGGCTCGGCCGGCGAAAGCTGTTCGGCTCCGCCCAGTCCGGCGCTGACCGTCCAATAGAGGTCGCCCGCAGCGTCAGGCTCGATGCCGGCGTCGCCGGCAATCGCATTGAGCTGACTGTGGAGCATTTTCAGCGAGGACTTCTGACCGTTGTTGTCGGCCAGATAACGGCCGATCTCCTTTTTGGCCGCATCGAGGAAAACCACGGTGTAGACGGGAGTTCCGACCTTGGAGACCTCCCATTCGAAATAAAGGTTGGCATCGGCCTGTTCGATCAGATCGAGGGCGTAGCCGTCCGACGGATAGAGCAGTTTTTCGACCGCGCTGAAGCCGGTATCGTCATATTCCGTATGCTCGGTACAGGCCGCCAGTGCAAAACCCGCGAGCAGCAGAACAACCAGTTTATTCAGTATGTTTTTCATAGGTTCAATTATTTTTTAGCCGACGATCTCGATTACATGCGTACAATTCTCCACGTCACCGGACATAATCAGGGTGATATCGACTTTCTTACCGTTAAAATCGCTGTGGAACTTAAACTTTTCGGGACCATAGGCATCCCCGGTAAACAGATTCTCGGTCAGGATGTAATACTCCGCACCGCTCAGCGCGCTGGGGCTGCTGTCGTTGCCTTTCGTACCGGCCCATACATACGTAACCCCGTCGAAAACCGGATGGAAGTTGTAACGCTGGTCGAGTCCCCAGCTCTCTTCCCTGAATTTGACGTTGTAATCGGAGAATTTCCAGCAGCCGTTGCCGATATACTCCATATTGCCGTTGTCTTCGGTGCGCGGTGCGAAATTGAATTCCACGCGGTCTATATGCTCGAAGGTGATTCCGCGGACATTGAGGTCGAGCTTGATGCGGTAGACACCCGATCTGTCGATCGTGGCGGGTTCGGCGCTCTGGTCGTTCAGCGCTCCGTTCACCACCGTATAGGTCGTGCGGTCGTCGCCCTTCGAGCTGACGAACGTAAAGCCCTTGCCGGCTTCGAGCTGCTGATAGAAGGTAAACTCGCCGTCGCCGGTCTTGCGGCCGACACAGGCATTCTCAAGATCGCTGCCGCCCTCGGTGGCTTCGCCCGTGAGGAACAACTGGTCCGGAATCACATTGAAGCCCAGCAGACGCGTCAGTTCCAACCGGCGGGGCGTCGCAACCACAGGCGCGGTATCCACGCCCCGGCTCGACACGACCGACCAGTAGACGGCTCCGTCAGCCCCGACGTCGATGCCCGCGGCATTGGCGATGCGGTTGATCTCCTTGTGGACAATATCCACGCTGGTCGACGAACCGGCGTCACAACGGTAAACGATCTCGCCGCCGGGCTTGCCGAAGAAGACCACCTCGTAATGGGGAAGCTGTCCGTCGGCAGCCAGCGCCGGCTCCCACGAAAAACGGAGCGTCGCCGTCGAAGCGCTCTGCAGCTCCACGTAATAGTTGTCGGCCGGCAGCAGCAGCGTCTGCACCGGAGTGACGCCTCCGGGCTTGTACTCCAAGTCTTCCGAGCAGGAGATGCCCGTAAGGACGAGGGCCGCCATCAGTATGTTCAATATCTTTTTCATTGTTTTCGATACTTTTTTGATTGACGATTAATAACCCGAATTGTTGGGCAGCAGCGTCGGCACGAGCTGCGTTTCGGAGAGCGGAAGCGACCAGAGGATGTCCCGGCTGGAATTGAACTTGAATTCGTCGATCTGACGGCCTCCGTTCAGCTCCTTGGCGCCGTAGACCGCACCGTTCAAAAGGTCGATGACGCCCTGCGACTTGGAGTCCTTGTAATTGATCCAGCGGATCAGGTCGAAGTAGCGCAGTCCTTCGAGCGCCAGCTCGACACGGCGTTCGTCGCGTACGATCTGGGTGTAATCGCCCGACGAGGGGAAGTCGGTGCCGCTCAGCCCCGCACGCTGGCGGATCGGCTTGATCGTCTCGTTCCACACCGCGGCGTCCATCTCGTTCAGGTACGCCTTCGCCTCGGCGTACATCAGCAGCACGTCGGCATAACGCATCATGATGATATTGGTCCACATTTCGAGGTTCTTGCCGTGGGTCGTATCGAAATACTTGCGGGTGTAGAAGCCCGTAGGCGAACCGTTGTCCGTACCGGCCTTGTCATTGCCCGAAGTCACGTTGATCGTGCCTTTGGTCACGTATTCGCCCTTATCGTTGCGGTCTTTCCACACATAGCCGTTGTAGACGACCGTAGCGGTCAGACGCGGATCGCGGTTCGCATAAACGGTCTTGTCCGCGGGAACCGAGCCGTCGGCATTGAGGTAGCTGTCCACCAGCGCGCGCGTCGGAGCCTTCTGGCAGAGGTTGGCGCCCATCGTCAGGGGAACCATCGAATAGAGCGTGGACCACTGTTTGTTCAGCTCGACGGCGGCATAGTCGAGGATCACCTCGCTGTTGTATTCGGCGGCCGAGGTAAAGAGGTATTCATAGGCCGGAATGCCGTCGCCGGACCCTTGGGTCAGCAGGCTGTAGGTGCCGTAGGTGCCCTGCTCGTGGATGAGCTTGTCGCAGATATCGGCGGCCTTGCGCATGTTGTCCGAAACCGAATTGCCGGTGCGCTGCACGTTCTCGTACATATACATACGCGCCTTGAGCACCATGGCGGCGGCTTTGGTGATGCGGCCGTTGTCGTCGGCTTTCAGTTCGTCGCGGGTGGGCAGGTCGCCGACGATCTCGTCGAGTTCGCGGTGCAGCGCACTCATCACCTCCGGATAGGGAGTGCGGGAGACGCGGCGCGACTCTTCGAGCGAAATATCCTGCAGGAAGAAGGGAATGTCGCCGTAGAAATTGGCCAGACGGAAATAGAGGAATGCACGGATAAAGCGGATCTGCGCCTTCATCCCGGCGAGCCGTTCGGGGTCCATGCCCGGCACCTCGTCCACGAAATTCATAAAGACATTGCAGGTCTTGACACCCTCGAACACCCATTTCCACTCGCTGCGGAACAGTCCCGTGTTGGGCGTCGCCTGCCCCATGCGGATCGTGCGCGTATCGGGATTGCCGCGCTGTTCGTACAAGTTGTCGCTCAGGGCTTCGTCCTGCCAGATCTTGTCGTGGCCGAACATCTGGTTGTAGGCCATGTTGAGCACCATGTTCGCACGTTCGGGCGAAGTCCAGAAAGCCTTGTCGGTAAACTTGTTGGTAGGCTCCTGATCCAGATCGTTGCAGCCTGCGAGCAGCATCGCTCCGGCGGCGAACGTCACGGTGATATATTTTAAAATCGTCGTTTTCATAGTTTTCGCCTTTATTTAAAATGTGATGTTCAGACCGGCGCCGAAGTAACGCAGGTTCGGGTAGTTGCGGCCTGAGTTGGCACCGCCCGAATTCATGTTCGAGCCGAACTCCGAAGATTCGGGGTCGATGAACGAACAGTTGCTGAACGTAAGCAGGTTCTGGGCGTTGAAGTAGATCTTAAAGCGCTTGACGCCGAATTTCATCGAAATCCGTTCGGGAAGCGTATAACCCAGCTGGATGTTCTTCAGGCGCAGGTAGCTGCCGTCGAACATGTAGAGGTCCGAACCCATGCGGTAGTTGTTCTGGTTCGAGGGGTCCGAAATATCGGTCAGACGCGGCCAGCGGGCGTCGGTGTTGGTCGGGGTCCAGAAGTCGAGCTGGTGTTCGTACATCGTGTAACCGTAGTTGGAGTGGAACGGCTCGATCAGCTCGCCGCGGACCATCATGTCGCGCTTGAGAACGCCCTGCAGGAAGATCGAGAGGTCGATGCCTTTCCATGCGACGTTGTAGGTGAAGCCCAGCGTGTAGCGCGGGAAGGCGTTGCCCAGATAGTAGCGGTCGTTCTCGTCGATGGTGCCGTCGCCGTTGCGGTCCTTGAATTTCACGTCGCCCGGCTTGACGCTCTTGCCCGTCGGCACGGCCGAATGGGCGATTTCGTCATAGCTCTGGAAGAAGCCGTCGGTCTTGTAACCGTAGTAGGAGTTGAACGGCAGCCCCTCGCGGGTGATGCGCCAGAACTCCTCCTGTCCGGAAATATCCTCGAAGCCCTCGTATTTGAGCACCTTGTTCCACGAGTCGCCGATGTTGAACTGGAAGAAGTGCGACCAGTCGCGTTTCTTGAGCGCATAGCTGAGCGTCAGCTCCCAGCCCTGCGTGCGCATCTCGCCGGCGTTGTAGTTCTGCAGCTCGGTGCCCAGAATCAGCGGGGTCTGGGGCTTGACCAGAATGTCGGTCGTATGTTTGTTGAAGTAGTCGAAGCCGAGGTTGAGCTTGCCCCGGAAGAACGAGGCGTCGAAACCGACGTTGAAGGTCTTGGACACCTCCCACTGCAGGTTGTCGGTACCGAGCTGGAAGCCGGCGCCGCCGACGCCCACGTTATTGAAGGCATAGGTGTTCGAATAGACGTTGTAGGTGGTGAAGTACTGGTAGTCGCCCACCGACTGGTTGCCCAGCGTACCGTAGGAACCGCGGATCTTCAGGTCGCCGACGTTGTCGCGGTAGCTCTCCATGAAAGCCTCCTGCGAGAGACGCCAACCCAGCGACACGGAGGGGAAGAAGCCCCAGCGCAGGTCGGAACGGAATTTCGAGGAGCCGTCGTAACGGAACGAGAATTCGGCGTAGTAACGGTTGTCGTAGTCATAGGCTGCGCGGCCGAAAACGGAGGTGAGGCTGGTGCGGGTCGTGTTTTCGGGCGTCACCGAAGACCGGCCGTCGCCCGAAATGACAGCCTCGGTGCCGTCGCCGTTGATACCCAGATCGGGGTCGGCCCATTTGAAGGAGATCTGGTTCGCTTCGGAGGTGTAGGACTCGTTCGAGGCGCCTAACAGGGCGGCCACATGGTGCTTGCCGAACGTACGGTCGAAGTCGAGCATCAGCTGAGAATTGATCAGGTAGGCGCGTTTGTTCCAGTCCTCCGACTTGTTGTCGTTGTTGGCCGAACGGCCTTCGCCGACCGGATTGCCCGCAGCGTCGGTATTGTAGAACATCACTTCGTGCGTCCGCGTATAGCGGTGGTCGGCGAAGATATCGGCACCCAGCACGCCGCGCAGTTTCAGCCCGTCGATGATCTTCACCTCAGCCGACAGGTTGGCGTTCACATAGTCGTTGCGGTACTTGTTGTAACCGCCCTCTTCGAGCAGGCCCAGCGAGTTGCGGTCGGTCAGTTTGTCGTTGAGCAGGTATTTGCCCGTCACGGGATCGTACTGACGGTAATAGTAATAGGTGGGAATACGCATCGCGTTGGCGATGGTCGAACCGTCGGTCGTCGTCTTGCTGTTCTCGTGCGAATAGGAGAGCAGGGCCGTTACCTTCACGCGCTTGTATTCGGTGGTGATGTTCGTACGGAAATTGTAACGCTGGCGGCCGTAATCGGGACCTTCGAAGTTGCTCTCCTGATCGTAATAGCCTGCCGAAATCATATAGGTCGTATTGGCGCCGCCGCCCGATACGCTGACGTTGTAGTTCTGCTGCATGGCCGTCCGCAGAATCTCGTCCATGTAGAACGTGCCGTTGCCGTGCGCCTTGAGGTCGCGGATCTGTTCGGCGGTAAAGGCGGGAGCCAGCCCCGAATTGGCTTTGGAAATGTTGAGCAGCGTGGCGTTCTGCCAGCCTTGAACGGGCGTGTAGAGCACTTCGGGCTGCTGCCAGCCGACCATAGCCGTGAGTTCGACGGTCGGAGCCTGATTCAGCTTGCCCTTCTTGGTGGTGACCAGCAGGACGCCGTTGGCGGCGCGCGAACCGTAAATGGCGGCCGTACCGGCATCCTTCAGCACCGAGACGTTCTCGATGTCCGAGGGATTGAGCTTGTTGAAGCTGGCGTTGTCCGACACCAGACCGTCGATGACGATCAGCGGTTCGTTGTTGTTCATCGTACCGATACCGCGGATGTTGATGTTGAGCTGGTTGTCGGCCGGGTCGCTGCTTCGCTGCTGGATGACGAGGCTGGGCGAAGTGCCCTGCAGCGCCTGCGTCAGGTTGGCGACGGAACGTTCGGTGATGGCTTCGGACTTGATCTGGTCCACGGCGCCCACCGCACGGCGGCGGGTGGTGGTGCCGTAGCCGATGACGATCACTTCGTCCATCAGCTGCGCGTCTTCCTTCAGCGTCACGTTCAGCAGCGTGCGGTTGGCCACCGGAAGCGTCTGCGTCTCGTAGCCGATGAACGAGAAGTCGAGTTCGGCATCGGCGGCGCACTGGATCTGGTATTCACCGTCGATACTGGTCGAGGTTCCGACCGAAGTACCCTTGACAATGACGGTAACGCCGAGCAGCGGCGCTCCTGCGGCGTCCTTCACAACGCCCTTGACGGTGACCTTGGATGTCTGGGTCAGGGGGCTGGCATTAACGGTTGCGGCTGCAAACCCAAGGGGGGGGGGTAATCAGCAGCACCAAAACCGTCAGCATGATTTTGTGCCCAAAATTGGTCATAGATATTGTTTTTTGGTTTAGTTAAAATATACTCCCCGCACCCGGTGACGCGGATGCGGTTCATGGATTCAGAAAACGGGAAAATAACAGGATAAATTACGGGATTCCGCAAAAAAATCGACGGAAAGGATCAGACAGGAGTTTTTTTCCATAGGCTAATCTGGTTTTAAGTTTTAGGTTAAACGGTTGGTTTTTCGTGAAAACAAAGTTGAGAAATAAGATGCGGACCGAAAAATATACGGACGGCAAATTTCTCCGCCGTACATGATCCGGTACTATTTTGTCACAAAATTGTATTTTCCGATCCGGGACACAAACGTACTCCCGGCACCGTCCCGCACCCCCGATCGGCGGTTTTCACGCCGTTTTATGACAATTCGGGCACAAAACCATACAAACCGCGTCACAACGCCGTCCTGACACAAAAACTCCGGCCCGGCTTTACAGCCGGGCCGGAGCGCCTAATTATACCACTTAAAAACTTGTTACTTCACATCCGGACGGATGAAAGTGCCGCTCACCGGAAGCACGTCGTCGATGCCGTTGTCCGAAACCGTCATGGCGAATACCGCCACGTTCTTGTTTTCGGGCAGCGTCACCGTCCGCGCACCTTCGGGAATATCGAGAGAAACCATATACATGTAGGAGAAGTCGTAAGGCAGGTTGCCCACGTCGCCCTGATGGCGGTGCGTGCCGATATGCGCGATCGTCGCATCCTTGAGGAACGCTTCGCTGTGTCCGCGCCAGCCCCACTGTCCGTAGAAGCCTTTCCAAAGCGGCACATAGACGGCCTGCTCGGAGTCGCCCACCTTGAAGAGGGCCTCGCACTCCTTGTCCGAAGCGGCCACCAGCATGTAGAGTTTCTTGTAACCGCCTTCGGGCAGTTCGATCTCCTGACTGCGGCACGTCACGGCGTCCTTGACATTCTCCTCGCCCATCACGAACCGGACGCCGTTGCAGGTCAGCTCGGCAGGAATCAGCTCGGCGGCGAAGCTGCCGCGCTGGTTGTCGAAACGGTAGTAGGTATAGAACTCGTCGGTCGTGAAGGCCACCGTGTTGTAAGGCAGCGTCACAGGCGCGCTCTTCACCTCGAACGCGGACTTCTGCGCAGGAGCGGCCAGCCGCACGCGGTAGGTTTTGGGAGCGAATTTGCCGGCCGAAACGATCAGCGAACGGCCCTCGGTCTCGGCTGCACCGATCTTCTCCTCGATGCCGTTACACTCCTCGGCCGAGAGAATCTGAGCCGGGAAGGTGATGCGGGCGTTCTCGACGGGCTTGCCGGTCAGCTCGTAGCAGCGCACGATATATCCGTCGCCGTCCTCGGCCTTCTTCAGCGCACGCACGCCGATCTGCGGAGTCGAGGACTCCAGCATCGAGAAGGTGCGGCCCAGCGATCCCGCATGTTTGGGAGCCACGTAAGCCACGAGCGGCAGGTTGAGCTGCTCCGATGCGGCCACAACACCGCTGCGGTCGGTTCCCTTATGTCCTACGATCGAATAGGTGAAGTGATTGACGCCCAGATCGAGATCGCGCTGGTGCGGGTAACGTTTTTCGGTCGAGGGAGTGTGGATCAGCGTCAGACGGATCGTATTGTCGGCGGGCTTGTCCCAGCCGTATTTGCAGTCGTTGAGCACCGAGATGCCGTACGAACCGTCGGCGTCGGTCAGGTCGGCCCACTTCAGAGCGGGCACTTCGTATGCCGTGGCCGTGTTGTTGCCGCGCTCGATAAAACCGATGCCGAGGTCGTAAGCGGCTTTCGCGTTGCTCACCGACATCGGGAACTCGGCTTTGAGCAGCGTATTGCGGCTGTTCCAGTCCACCGTCGTACGGATGTCGATGCGATCGTCCTGCGCACCGTCGGTCAGCGTAATGTACTGCGTGAACTTCGAATCGCCGTACGTGCGCTCCACCTTGAGCGAAGCGCGCACGGGCCCCTCTTCGCCGACGGATACCGAAACGTTGTCGGTAACGGCGCGCGGGGTCTTGTCCACGACCTCCTTCAGCACCTCCCATGCGGGCCATTCGTTCGACGGATTGCCTTCGAAAATCGCCAGACGGAAGGCCTTGCCCTGCTCGACCAGTTCACGGCCGTAACGCTTGTCCACGAGCGACGCGATGTCGCCGTTCCTGTCGAGCGTCACCTTGTAAACGGCGTTCTCGATCGTATTGCCGTTCACTTTCAGCGCCGACGATCTGGCGGGCGATGCCGGACGGACGTCGTAGACGGCATACCCCACCGACTTCACGTCGGCGGCGAATGCGATCACGGCCTTGTCGCCCTCGCGGCTGAGAATCTGCGCGGCCACGCGGCGGCCGTCGGGACCGTATACGGCCACGCCCTTGGCTTTGGCGGCGAGCGGAATCTCGGCCTCGACAACGGCTTTGACGGGATAGGTCACGGCGTTGTAGACCACCACGGGCGTACCCTTGACGCGCGTATCGAGCGAATAGCTCAGCGCGCCGACCGCCGAATTCATCACGTCGCCGCCCTGCCGCAGGGCGATCAGCTCGTCGTTCCACGACCACGTATAGGCCTCAGGGATACTCGTACCCGTCAGGTCGTCATGGAACTGGTGCCAGATGAAACGCTGCCAGATCTCGGTGAGTTTCCGCTGGTCGTAAGCCAGCGCACCGAGCCAGTCGGCGGCGACCGAAGCACGCTCGGCGGCGCCGGTCAGCTCCTCGTTGCGGCGGTTGTAGTATTTCATGGCGGTCTGCGAAGTATAGCAGCCCGTAGCGTGCACGTCCATCAGCAATTCGCCGTCGAAAGAGGGCAGCTCGGCTTTGCGGCCGAGGTAGGCCTTGAACAGGTCGTCGCTCGTGGCGCTGATGATCTCGATCGGGGCGTTCGGGTCGTTGATCGCCTTGGTCAGACGGCGGCAAGTGGTCACCGTACCGCTGTTGCCCTTGTCGCCGACCCCTTCGCCGCCGCCGGCATAGTAGCGGAAGCAGGTGTTGTCATAACCGTGGGCGGCGCGCTCCATCAGGCGTTCATTATACTGCACATTCTCAGGAAGTTCCGAGTTATAGCCGCCCGTATCGAAGGCTGCGATCACCGAACTGCCGTCGATGCCGTACCACACGCCCCACGAGAAGGGATTCTTCTTGTGGTAGGGAGCGTCGTAAAAGTCGTGGTTGCGCCAGCTGAGCTTCTGCGTGGACATGCCGATCAGGCCGCTGTGGGCCGCGATCGTCGGCAGCGTATAGCCGAAGCCGAAGCAGTCGGGCAGGAAAATATCGGTCGAACGCACGCCGAACTCCTTTTTATAGAATTCCTGTCCGAGCAGGATGTTGCGGAAGAACGACTCGGCCGAAGGCATGTTGGGGTCATTGGCGTCCCACGACGCGCCGGCGATATGCCACTGGCCCGAAGCGATGTATGTCTTCATCCGCTCGTAATGCATGGGATAGTACTCCTTCATCCACGAATAGACGACGCCGCCTTCGAAGCTGAAGCGGTAGTCGGGGAAGCGTTCCATGAGGTAGAGGTTCTGGAACAGCGTGCGGGGGATGTACTCGCGGATGGTCGTCTGCACGTCCCAGTTCCACTGGGTGTCGAGATGGGCGTCGCTGACCATGTAGGCCTTGTAGGTCTTGGGCGCCACGGACTTGCCGTCGGTCTGCTGCGCCGAAGCGCCGCCTGCGGCAAAGCACAACGCGGCCAAGGCCAGCATAAATCGGTTCGGTTTCATATCTGTCAGGGTTTAAAAGATTTTGAGTTTTCACAAAATTACGTAAAACAGCCGAGAGTACAAGTACTATTTTATGCAATAAATGTATTATTTTACGATCGGGAACCGCTTCGGGCAGCATTTTCAAAAAAAACGGGGCGGAACATCGCACCCGACGTTCCGCCCGTGAGAAATTCCGCGCGGCAGATCAGATAGCGCCCGCGATGAGGAACACGGCGGCTACCGTAAGAATGGCGTACAACTCAGGGAAGGCGGCCAGAATAAGCGTCTTACCCATCACGTCGTGGCCGTTGCCGATAGCGGCGATACCGTTGGCGCAGACCTTCGACTGGAAGTACGACGAAGCGAGGCAGACAAGACCCGTCAGCAGACCGGCGCCGAAGATGGCGGCACCCTGCAGCAGCGTCATCGAATCGGTCAGGAAGCCCTTGATGATGAAGTAGCCCACGAAACCGTAGAGACCCTGCGAACCGGGAATGGCCGAGAGGATCATGTAGCTACCGAAAGCGCCGCCGTTTTTCTTCATGGCGCCCACCGACGCCATACCGGCGATCGAAGTACCGATACAGCTCGCTACGCCCGAAAGGCCCACCATCAGCGCTACGCCGAGATAGCCCAAAATAATTGCAGTTGTTGATTCCATAATTGTAATTTGTTTTAGTTGTTATTTGTTTTCCGAATTTTCGATTTTGCGCAGGGGATCGAACGAACGCATCGACATCTCGAAACCTGCATTTTTATAGAATTCGACGAACGTCAGACGCATCGGGTGCACGAACGACGAAATGGTGGACATGAAGAGGTTGATGCCGTGGCCGACGAGCAGAATCGGAATCATGATCAGCAGCCGCACGACGATGCCCGAACCTTCGGGCACGAAGCCGTCGGCCAGCGCATTGAACACCGTGGCGAGGATGCCGCCAGAGAGTCCGATGGCGAACAGACGGATGTACGACAGCACGTCGGAGAGGATGCCCGTCAGATTATTATAGGTATCCCACAATCCCAGACCGAAGTTCAGCAGCGGATTCTTGCCCGGCGAATTGAAGAACAGCATCAGCACCGCACCCACGCCGAGCGTCGCATAGAACGCGGGCGACGAGGTGGTGTAGAACGGAATCACCCATTCGGGATTGAGCAGCGGCAGACCGCCGGCGATGCTTCCGCCGAGGATCACCAGCAGCCAGCCCAGCGTACCGAGCGAATAGCGGAATCCGACGGTAGCCGAGATCATGACGACCTTCAGCATCATGCCGAAAACGATCTGCACCACGCCGATCGCCAAGGCGATCGAGAAGAAGCTGCCTTGGAAGTCGAAGAACGGGACCGAAGGGAAATACTCCTTGAGATTCATGCCGAACACCGAACCGCAGGCCAGTCCCACGACGACCGTCGTCAAGCCGCACAACGTGGCGAACCACGCGGCCTGACGCATCATGCCGGGTTGCCGGTTCTTGGCCAGCATCCACGTCCCCAGCAGGGCCAGAATGGCGCCGTAACCGGCGTCGTTCAGGCAGATGCCGAAGAAAAGCATGTAGAACGGCGCGAAGAAAGGCGTCAGGTCCATCGTGCCGTACTTCGGGCGGGCGTACATGTCGCCCACCAGCTCGAAAATGCGGGCGAACCAGTTATTTTTCAGTTTCACGGGTGTATCGTCCTCAGGAGTCGGATCGCCCTTGAGGTACACGACGTTGGGATACTGCTCCAGAAGGGCATCGACCTTGTCCGAAGTCTCCTTCTCGGCCCAACCCTCCATGACGACCAGCGTTCCGTCGGCCGCCTGCTGCGCCGTGGCCTTCACACGCACGCCCTGCAGCTGTTCCTTCAGCGAGGCGGCATGCGCCGCGAGCAGCTTCTCCGAAGCCGCGACGCGCGAGAATTCGGCGTCGAGGGCGCTCAGCTCCTTCCGGGCTTCGGCGATACGACGTTCCGCTTCGCGAATGTCCATCGACGGGGTTTTCATCTCCTGCGCGTCGAGCGTCACCTCCTCGCCGGGAGCCGCCACGACGACGAAATAGACCGTCGATTCGGTGCGGTTGATCGGCGCGATGGTATAGCGTTCCGCCCATTGGGCCTCGAACTTGTCGTAATTGCTCTTCGGCGTGAAGAAATATCGCAGCACGATACCCTGCTCGGCGAGCAAGCGAGTTCTCTCAGGCGAGAATTCTCCCCACGGACGCAGTTCGTCGGCCGTTTTTTCGAGACGGCCGATCTCGGCGTGGAGCGCCGTTGCCTGCTGATGCGCCGCGGCATAGTGTTCGTAGGCCTCGGCGCCGGTTGCAAACGGCTTCGCACCGGCCTTGCAGCGCCCCTCTTCCGCGCGGAAGTTGCGCAGGAATTCGAACGCCTTGGCATGTCCTTCGATGTCGAGCAGCAGCTGGCGGTCCTCCTCGGAGGGTTCCCAGCCCGTGGTGGTGATGTCCACCAAGCCGAGTTCGCGCAGCTTTTCGATAAAATCCTCGCTTTGCGCCGCATAGAGCACAAAGTCGTATTTCGCCATTTTCGCTATCATAACGTCGCGCCCTCCCCGGCCTGCTGCTGTTTGGTTTTCACGATCTTCTGGGCCGACTTGGAGAGGTTCTCCTCGTCCTCCATGAAGCGTTTGATCTTACGTATGGCGTCCTCGTATCCGGGTATCTGCACCTTTTCATACAAGTTCACCTTCTGAGTGGTTTTACGGCGTGCATAGTCCAGCAGCTCCATCTTGCGGTTGTAGACCTCGAACTCGATACCCAGCTGCGCCATGCGCTTCAGAATATCGACTCCGTCGGCGAACCAGACGGGCGACGAGAAAAGATCGTAGGGTTTCACCTCGAATTTCACGTCCTGCAGGACCGGCGTACGCACACCTGCGATTTTCTGTACCGAAAGTTCCACATCGGCGATACGCAGGAGGTCACAATCAAACTCTCCCCATAGCGACACCATGTAGTCGTACTCGGCCTTGAGCCGGTCGAGCCGACGGCGGTAATCGCCTGCGGAGTCCTTCGCCTTCTTCACCTCGGAGCGCAGGGCCGACTCCTTACTTTTGATCGTAGGGAGCGCCTTCTGCCGCATTTTCAGCTGCTTGCCGAGGTCGCCGAGCGAGGTCTTGTTATATTGAAATTTGATTGCCATCGTACGTTACGCTTCTTTCCAGTACTTTTTGATGAGTTCCTCCTTGATAGCGACCTCCTCCTTGGAGAAATACTTCGCAAAGAGTCCCCACGCCGTGTCGAGCATCTCGGTGATGCCGATATTGACGTCGATCGAGAGCAGTTTCTCCGAGTAGTCGAACGCGAATTTCAGCGTACGTTCGTCGTAATCCGAGAGGTCGAAACCGTTTTCGAGCTTGGTCTTGGCGTTGGCGGCATCGGCATACAGACGCACGCAGGCGTTCATCACCTGCGGATGGTCCTCGCGGGTCTTCTTGCCGATAACCAGCTGCTTGAGACGCGACAGCGAACGGAACGGGTCCACGATGACCTTGCCCGTATCGGAGTCGTTGCGCAGGAACAGCTGACCCTCGGTGATGTAACCCGTATTGTCGGGAATGGCGTGCGTGATGTCGCCGCCCGAAAGGGTCGTCACGGCGATGATGGTGATCGAACCGCCGTTGGGCAGCTGCACGGCCTTCTCGTAGATCTTCGCCAAGTCCGAATAAAGCGAACCGGGCATCGAGTCCTTCGACGGAATCTGGTCCATGCGGTTCGACACGATAGCCAGCGCATCGGCGTAGAGCGTCATGTCGGTCAGCAGCACCAGCACCTTCTCGCCCTTGTCCACGGCGAAGTATTCGGCGGCGGTCAGCGCCATGTCGGGAACGAGCAGACGCTCCACGGGCGGGTTCTCGGTCGTATTGACGAACGACACGATGCGGTCCAGCGCACCGGCGTTCTCGAAGACGGACTTGAAGTAGAGAAAGTCGTCGTTGGTGAGTCCCATGCCGCCCAGAATGATCTTGTCGGCCTTGGCGCGCAAAGCCACGTTGGCCATCACGGCGTTATAGGGCTGGTCGGGGTCGGCGAAGAAGGGAATCTTCTGCCCCGTAACGATCGTATTGTTGAGGTCGATGCCGGCGATACCCGTGGCGATCAGCTCCGAAGGCTGGATACGCTTGAAGGGGTTCACCGTCGGGCCGCCGATCTCGCGCGGCTCGCCCTCGACGATCTCACCGCCTTCGAGCGGCTCGCCGTAGGCGTTGAAGAAGCGGCCCGCGAGGTTGTCCGACACGCGCAGTTTCGGGGGTTCGCCGTGGAAGACGACCTCCGAATCGGTGGCGATGCCCTCGGTTCCGGAGAACACCTGCAACGTCACGTTCTCGCCCATAATTTTCACCACCTGCGCCAGCTTGCCGCCCACGGTAGCCAGTTCGTCGTTGCCGACGCCCAGCGCCCGGAGCGTCACGGTCGCCTTGGTGATGTTGTCAATCTTGGTATATATCTTCTGAAAAGCTCGTGTTGTCATGGTCTAAAGCTTATTTGATTTTTTCACTCACATACTCCTCGATCTGCTTGCGGTAGCCTTCGAACTTCTCCGACTGCCACTCCGAGTAGTTCATCTGACGGAAGAGGTTGATAAGGCCCTTGAAGAACTGCGAGCACTCCTCGAAATCGGCGAAAGCGAAATCCTTCCGGCAGATGTCGAGCACCATTTTATACATCATCTTCTGACGTTCGAGCGGACAGTTGGCGTCGATGTCGTCGAAAGCGTCCTGCTGCAGGATCACGAAGTCGAGCAGCTCCGATTTCCAGAAACGTTCGTGATACTCGACCGGAACGCCGTCGTCGCCGAGAATGTTGATCTGGTCGTTGGCCTCCTTGCCGCGCTGCACGAGGGTCTTGCCGGCATAGACGAGGTCCACCCAGTCCTTTTCGATATGCTCGTCGAGGTATTCGCGGATTTCGGGATATTCGAGGTATTTCGAATAGGATTCGAGCGGGTCGATGGCCGGGTAACGCTTCGAGTCGGCGCGGCCCTGCGAAAGCGCATAGAAGCAGCGCGCGGCCTTCTTGGTCGATTCGGTCACCGGCTCCTTGAGGTTACCGCCCGCAGGCGACACCGTACCGAGGAAGGTCACGGAACCCGTCTGGCCGTTGTTCAGTTTGACCAGACCGGCGCGCGAATAGAAGTTGGAGATGATCGCCGAAAGGTCCATCGGGAAGGCGTCCTGACCGGGCAGCTCCTCCAGACGGTTCGACATCTCGCGCAGCGCCTGCGCCCAGCGCGAAGTCGAGTCGGCCATCACCAGCACCTTGAGTCCCATCGAGCGGTAGTATTCGCCGATGGCCATGCCGGTATAGACCGACGCCTCGCGCGCCGCAACGGGCATGTTCGACGTATTGCAGATGATGATCGTACGCTCCATGAGCTTGCGGCCCGTATGGGGATCGACCAGTTCGGGGAACTCCTTGAAGATTTCGACCACCTCGTTGGCACGCTCGCCGCAGGCCACCATGATGATGATGTCGGCGTCGGCCTGCTTGGAAATGGCGTGCTGGAGCACGGTCTTGCCGGCGCCGAAAGGTCCGGGGATGAAGCCCGTACCGCCTTCGGCCATCGGATTGAAGGTGTCGATGGCGCGAACGCCCGTCTCCATCATGCGCGACGGACGCGGCTTCTCGACGTAGCAGCGCACGGCCTGCTTCACGGGCCATTTCTGAACCATCGTGACCGCATGTTCGCGGCCCTCCTCGTCGGTCAGGACGGCGATCGTGTCCGTCACCTTGTATTTCCCGGCCGCCGCCACGCTCTTGACCGTATAGTTGCCGGCCATGGTAAAGGGCACCATGATCTTATGGCTCACCCACTGCTCCTTGACTTCGCCCAGCCACGACGCGGCGGTCACCTTGTCGCCCGCCTTGGCCAGCGGAGCGAATTCCCACTCGGCGTCGAAGTCGATCGGATCGGTGATCGAACCGCGCTCGATGAACAGCCCGTCCATCTTTTCGAGGTCGTTCTGCAGACCGTCGTAGTTGCGCGACAAAAGTCCCGGCGCGAGCGTCACTTCGAGCATATGTCCCTCGAACTCGACCTTGTCGCCGATCTTGAGTCCGCGGGTGCTGTCAAAAACTTGGACATAGGCGCTGTCGCCTACGACCTTGATGACCTCGGCCATCATCTTGGTATCTCCCGCATAGACATAGCAGATCTCGTTCTGGCCTACTGCTCCGTCGGCCTTGACGATGACGATGTTGGAGATGATACCATTTACACGTCCTGTAGTTTTCATGAATATTCGTTTAGTTTCTTATTTTCATTTTTCCGGTCGCGGACCGCATTTCCGCACTTCCCGGCCGCTCCGCATCCCTCCTGCCGGAGAGACCGGTCCCGGTCCGGCGGCGCGCCGCCCGCATGTGCCGCGCGGCGGCTATATCCTGTTCACCAGCTCCCTGCCGTCCAGCTCGGCCATCAGGCGGTCGAACATTTCACGACCGCGCACGGCGTCCAGTTGCGTCCAGCGGGCCACGATATTGACGCGCGCCAGATAGGACAGAATGGTATTGATGTCGAAATAGTCGAACGTCGCCAGCTCGGTGGCCTCGTTCCAGCGGATCAGGTCGATCTTGTGCTCCTTCTCGACCAGATTCGCCTCGTCGTTCACGGCGGCGATCACGGCGTCGATGTAGGGCAGTTCGCCCCGCAGACCGAAATCGGCGGCCGAACTGCGCTCCAGCTGTTCGACCACGTCGCCCCCGCCTACGGTCACCTCCTCGACCGGACGGCCCGCGGCACGGGCCGTCACGGCGGCCGTCACGTTGCGCAGGGTGCGGTCGAACTCCGACCACTCGCGCAGGAAGCGGCTCTTGGCACGGCTGCAGGTGGCGTAATAGGCGTCGAACAGCGCGGTTTCGAAACGCTGCGCCGTATCGACCTCCTCGGCGTCCTCCCCTTCGGGATCGGCATAGGCGCGCAGCACGCGGCCCACGGCGGAGGGCAGGCGCTTGGGAGCCTTCACCTCCTCTTCCAGCTCCTCGCGCGTGAAGTTGCCCAGCGGATTGTGCGCCGAGCGCCCCGCGCGCAGCGAAGCGATATTCTCACAATCGTAGTAGCCGTACAGCAGACGCACCTGAGCCGCATCCGAAGCCGAAACGCCGTCGAGAATCTCCCCGACGATGGCTTTGGCGTCGAAACCCTTGGTGTCGGCGTCGAGGGAGTACTCCTTCAGTCCGGCTACCAGACAATAATATTCCGTTGCGAACATACGCGTTATGCCTTAAAAAGCATGTCCGAAACCTTCTCGCGCAGGTATTCGCCCAGCAGGGCGTCGAAATCGGCGTCGGAGAACGAGATGTAGTAACCGCCCTCCTTGGCGCCGACCTTGAAGCCCGTCTTCACCTCCTTGGAATAACCCACTTCGATACCGGCGGAGAGCAGCTCCTGAGCGCTCTTGCCGAACGCCTCGTCGAGCTTGGCGCGGTCGGCTTCGGGCAGCAGCGCCTTCAGCTCCACCTTACCGGCGTCGGCGCCGTTCCAGTTCTTGGCCACGGACAACAGCATCTCCTTGATGAAGGCGGGATCCATGACGGCCTCCCTGACGCCTGCGGCCGTGCTCTTGGCAACGATCATCGCGGCGATCTCCGATTTGATCTTCGCGGCGGCCTGCTTGCCGGCGAGCGAGATTTCGGTCATCGTGTTCTTCTCGACGTCCTCGGCCTTGTCCTGCGCCTTCCTGACGATATCCTCGGCCTGAGCACGGGCTTCGGCGACGATCTTAGCCGCCTCTTTCTTAGCCTCGGCGACCAGACGGTCGGCTTCGGCGCGTCCTTTCTCCAGCCCCTCGTCGTAGAGCTTCTGAGTCAACTGTTGAAGTTTGTTTTCCATAGCGTTATTTAGTTTTAATTATTGTTTTTCATTTTAGCGATACAAATATATAAAAGTTTATAATACAAACAGCGGCGCACCGCGACAATTTGTCCTTTTTTGACAAGAATAGAGAACAAAAGGAAGAAACACGCACCGCAGAACCCCTTGGAATTCAAGCTCCGAACCCCCTCTCCGCGCAATTCGCATACCGAAATCGCACCCTTCCGGAAGGGGCTGCTTCCGGCCTGCCCCCGTCTCTTCCGCCGCGGAACGCCGCAGAGCGCACTGCCCGGCGACGCACCGCTGCGGATAACGCCGCACGCCCCCGGAAACAGCGGGTTTCCGGGGGCGTGCACGAGAGCGAACAGAGGCGTCAGAACAGGCCGAGCGACTTGCTTCGGGCCAGCAGGCAGGCACCCATCACGCCGGCGCGTTCTCCGAGCGACGAAAGCTTGATCTGCGTATCCTTGTTGACCAGCATCAGCGAGTATTTGTTGATGGCGTTGCGCACGGGCAGCATCAGGTACTCCTTGGCCACCGAAAGCGTACCGCCGATAACGATCACCTCCGGATTGAACATGTTGATAAGCCCCGCGATGGCCTTGCCGAGCGTGTGCCCCACCGACTCCAGAATCTCGATGGCCAGCACATCCTCCTTCAGCAGCGCGGCCAGAATATCGTTCAGCGTGATCTCCTCGCCTTTTTTGTATTTCTCGGAAAGCATCGACACGCGTCCCTCCTTGAGTTTCTCCAGAAAAATCCGGTGCATGGCCGAACCGGAAGCCCCCGTCTCAAGACAGCCGCGTTTGCCGCAGCGGCAGATGATCTCGTTGTCGAGCAGCGGGAAATGGCCGAATTCGCCCGAAAAGCCCGACTTGCCGTAAAATATCTTGCCGTCGATGATCATCCCCAGCCCCAGTCCCCAGCTGGCGTTGATGTAGAGCATCGTCTTCTCGGAGTGGGCGTCGCCGTACATATATTCGCCGTAAGTGGCGGCACGGGTGTCGTTCTCGATGTAGACCGTCGTGCCGAGACGCTCTTCGAGCAGCATCGTCAGCGGCTGTTCCTCGACGAAGAAATAGCTGTAACTGTATCCGGTCTGCGAATTGACGCGGCCCGAAATATTCACCCCGACGGCCAGCACCTTGTCGCGGGCGATCTTGCGCGCACGGATGAAATTCTGAATCACGTCGCAAAGACGGTCCAGCGAACGGGGATCGTTGTCCATCAGAAAATCGACCGTCGTTTCATCGATCAGCTGTCCCTTGAAATTGATGACGGCCATCATGACCGAATCCTTGCGCAGATCGACGCCGACGAAATACCCGGCATAGGGATTCAGGCCGTAGATATTCGGCCGTCGTCCGCCGGCCGTCCCCTGCTCGCCGAAGTTGTGGACGAAACCTTCGTCGATCAGCTCCCCGATCAGTTTGGTTACGGTCGGCACGCTCAGATTCACGGCCTTGCTCAGATCCGTAATGCTCGAATCCCCGCAGAAGATATACTGGCAAATGATCTGCTGTTTGAGAATCGCGTTTTTATTGCCTTCCGTCGCCTGTTTTAAAAACGAACTGGTCATACCGTATCTTTTTGTGTGATTTCAATATTAATTGTGTAAAGGTAGCAATAAATCACGACCCGGCAAACCCGATACAAAAGAAAATAGCTTCGCACGCAGGTCATAACCCATTTTTTCAAAAGCCGCCCGCGACACGCACTCCAAGCACCGACCAAAAAGACAATAAAATACGACAAAAAGACAATTCCGCCCGATTCATAATAACAAATCTTACGATAACGCCGATTCGCAAACAATTCGTTTACAAACGACTTCCGTCCGAGAAGCGTCTCCCCCACCGCCGCATGCGGCCCGCGGCAGAACGCCGCGGGAAAACCGGGAAACCGGGAAAAACACCGAACACCCCGGAAAAAGCCGAGCACCCTTAACATCCCAAAAAAGCAACACACGCCTAACAATCCCGAAAAAGCCCGACAAAAAACCGGATGCCGCATGATGCGGCATCCGGCCTTGTCACACACCCCAAGATTACTGATGCTGGGGACGCAGCAGGTCCTGCACCACTTTGACGGGCGAGAAGGTCGTAATGGGCACGTCCACGAAGACCGTATTCCACTTGGCCATGGCACCGTTCCACAGGCCGGGAAGTTCCTGCGCGCGCAGATCGCGGCCGCCGCTCGACTTCGACGAAATGAAGCCCGTCGAAGGATCGGTGTACCTGCGCAGGTCGAAGCGGACGCCTTTCGAATTCTTCATGCCGCAGACCAGATCGACGGGATTGAAGTGCGTGGCCGACCGCATCAGCGGCAGGTCGTCGGGGCCGATCTGGCTCGATTCGGCGATCTGGAGCGACTGCGTGCCGTCGGGGTTTCCGACCCAGAAAGGACCGCCGCCCGGTTCGCCCTCGTTGCGGACCATGCCGCAGACACGGATCGGACGGTCGAGCACGGCGCGGAGCATGGCCGAATCGTAACTGCCGGGCAACTTCACGCAGAGCCGCTTCTCGATGAATTCGACGATCGGCTCCAGCTCGGCGCCGCCGACTTCGAGCGCCTTGAGGTATTCGAACGCACGCTCCTGAAGGTCGAGCAGGATGCCTGCCAGCACCTTCTTGTAACGGATCGTATCGCCGCGCTGCGCATCGGTGGTGACGTTGTCGATGTTCTTGATGAACACCACGTCGGCGTCGATCTCGTTCAGGTTTTCGATCAGCGCGCCGTGGCCCGCAGGGCGGAACAGCAGCGTACCGTCGTCCTGCCGGAAGGGCGTGTTGTCGGGATTGACGGCGATGGTGTCGGTCGAGGGTTTCTGCACCGAGAACGAGATGTCGTAACGGATGCCGAAACGCTTTTCGTAAACGGGCACCTTAGCGGCCAGCAGCTCCTGAAATCCTTCGATATGTTCAGGAGAAACCGTGAAATGAATCTTCGCCACGCCGTTCGCGGCCGCATAGACCGCCCCTTCGACCAGATGTTCCTCGACCGCCTTGCGCGCGCCTTCGGGATAGGCGTGGAAGGTGACGAGTCCTTTGGGTTTGCGGCCGTAGCCGAGTCCTTCGTTCACGATGGCGCTGACGATCGTCCGGTCGTCTGCGCCGGCCGGAAGCAGGGCCTTCAATTCGGGCCAGAAGGCGAACTTTCCGATGTTTTCGAGCAGGGTGTCGATCCCCTTGCCGCGCTTGCCGTCGTTCACGAACTCGAAAAGCTCCTTGAACATACGCGTCGCGGCGCCCGACGCGGGCACGAACTTCACAACGGACAGTCCGGCGGCGGCCCGCTCGTAACGTTCGGCGGCGGCAGCGGCCTCGGCGTCGCTCAGCGTCAGCACGCCGTCGCCGGGTGAGGCGGCGCGCACAACGTTGAGAAAAGGAAATCCGCGGCGGAAATTCTCCAGCTGCAACTCGACCGCTTCGGGGGTCAGTCCGTGTTTTTCGATCTGCTGTAAATCTTGTTGAGTAAACATAGGTATTCAGGTATTTTGTTTTTTACGGTTCGTGGAAACATCTCACCAAAATTACTAAATTATTTCTAACTTTGCGCAAGATTGCACATTTTCCGTACCCGCGACCGCACCGGACGACGCAGTACAAGGAGCCGGAGAGGGACAGACACCCCGCCCGGAGCGCCGCAAGGACCGCTCGCCGGAATCCGGGACGGGCGCACGGAGAACATTATGCGCCCGACGCCCGCCGACACAACCGGGCGAACGACAAACAAACAGAAACAGACGGCATGATCCGAGAATTCCACCAAATCGACCTGAGCGGACGCAACAGCTTCGGCGTCGGACAGCAGGCGGCGCGTCTCGCCGAATTCGAGACCGAAGAGGACCTGCGCACGATCTTCAGCGGTGGCGTGCCCGAACGCTGGGCGGTGCTGAGCGGCGGCAACAACATCCTCTTCACGCGCGACTACGACGGACTGCTGCTGACGCCCGTCGCCCGGCAGATCACGCCCCTCGGCGAAGAGGGCGACACGGTCCGCGTGCGGGCCGATGCGGGCGTCGAGTGGGACGACCTCGTGGAATGGGCCGTGGAACGCGGCCTGTGGGGAATCGAAAACCTTTCGCTCATACCCGGCAAGGCGGGCGCGGCCCCGGTGCAGAACATCGGCGCCTACGGCTGCGAAGCCAAAGACGTGATCGAGCGGGTGCACATGTTCTGCACCGACAACCGCTCGGCAATGGTCATCGACGCCGGACACTGCTGCTTCGGCTACCGCGAAAGCATCTTCAAGCACGAACTGCGGGGGCGCGTCATCATCACGGCCGTGGACATCCGGCTTTCGCACACGCCGCGGCCGCGGCTGGGCTACGGTGACGTGGAGCGTGAGGTCGAAGCCCGCGGCGGAGTCACGCTGCGCAACATCCGCGAAGCGATCTGCGCCATCCGCCGCGCCAAGCTTCCCGATCCGAAGGTGACGGGCAACGCGGGCAGCTTCTTCAAAAACCCGGTCGTGGACGAGTGCGTGGCGCGGCAGCTGCAGGCCCAGTGGCCCGACATGCCGGTTTACCCGGCGGCGGGATGCGCCGGCAGGGTGAAGCTGGCGGCCGGATGGCTCATCGACAAGGCCGGACTGAAAGGCTACAAGTGCGGAAGAGTCGGCGTCCACGAACGGCAGGCCCTCGTGCTGGTGAATCTGGGCGGCGCGACGGGCGGCGAAGTGATCGACTTCGCCCACACGGTGCAGATGCGCGTTCACGAAAAATTCGGCATAGAAATAGACACCGAGGTCAATATATTTTAATCGTATGGCACTTTTAGAGGCTTTCCGCAAATACATCGCCGACAACGATCTGGCGACGCACGACGACCGCATTCTGCTGACCGTTTCGGGCGGCGTGGACTCGATGGTCATGCTGTCGCTCTTCACGCGCAGCGGCTACCGGGTCGGCGTGGCGCACTGCAATTTCCAGTTGCGGGGTGCGGAAAGCGACGAGGACGAGGTGCTGGTGGAGGAAGAGACGCGGAAATACGGCGTCGAATTCTACAACAAACGCTTCGAAACGGCGGCCGAGATGGAGCGCACGGGCGAGTCGATGGAGATGGCCGCCCGGCGGCTGCGCTACGCATGGTTCGACGCCCTGAGCCGCGAACACGGCTACACGGTGGTAGCGATCGCCCACCATGCCGACGACTCGATCGAGACGTTCTTCATCAATCTGCTGCGCGGCACGGGCCTGCGCGGGCTGACGGGCATTTCGACGCAGGTCGGCAAGGTCGTCAGGCCGCTGATGTTCGCTTCGCGCAAGGAGATTCTGGAGTACGCCGTCGCCAACCGCATCCCCTTCCGGGAGGATTCGTCGAACCGCTCGACCAAGTACCTGCGCAACAAGATACGGCTGGGCCTGATTCCCCGCATCCGGGAGATCAACCCCAAGTTCACGAGTCTCATGCGCCGCAACATCGCACGGCTGACCGACGCCCAACTCTTCATCAACCACGGCATCGAACGCATACGCGGCGAAGCGGTGACCACCGAGAACGGACTGGACACGATACACCTCGACCGCATCGACCCGGCGTTCCCGCAGGAGTTCGTCATCTACGAGCTGCTCAACTCGGCCTACGGATTCAAGGGCGACGTCATCGACTCGCTCTGCCATTCGCTCAGGCACGGCATGACGGGCCGCCGCTTCTACTCGCGCGAGCGGGTCGCCTACGTGGACCGCGGCACGATCGTCGTGGCCCCGATCGCCCCCGGCGACGCATGTCTGGTGACCGTCGAACGGGGCGTGCCGCGCAGTTACTGCGGCAATTCGGCGCTCTATTTCGAATACTGCGACATCGACGCGATCAAGAACTTCGGCGTGCCGGAGCACATCGCGCAGGTCGATGCCGACCTGCTGAAATTCCCGCTCACGCTGCGCCGCTGGCGCGAGGGCGACTGGTTCATTCCCTTCGGCATGGCGGGCCGCAAGAAGGTGAGCGACTTCCTGATCGACGCCAAGGTCTCGATGCCCGAAAAAGAGCGGCAGTTCGTACTGCTGTCGGGCGACGAGATCGTATGGCTCGTCGGCCGCCGCATCGACGACCGCTACCGCCTGACGCCCGACACGGAAAACGTGCTGCGCATCACCAAAGAGATTGTATAACACGACCGGGAGCGGCGATTCAGCCCCTTCCGCCGCGGGGATGGCGGAAACGCCCCGCCCCGCATCCGGCTCGGCCGGACCAATGACTGAGATATGGCCAAAAGCGCACTGAAATTCAAAGATTCCGTCGCCGCATACGAAAAGCTGGCGCAGGAGATCGCCGCACGGCGGTTCGCCCCCGTGTACCTGCTCATGGGCGAGGAGAGCTACTTTATCGACGCCATCGCCGAGCGGCTCGCGACGACGGTGCTCGGCGAAGCCGAACGGGCTTTCAACCAGATCACCGTCTACGGCAAGGACTCCGAGGCGGGGCAGGTCATCAACCTCTGCCGCCAGATGCCGATGATGGGTTCGTATCAGGTCGTCATCCTCAAGGAGGCGCAGCAGCTGCGCGGACTGGACAAACTCTCGCTCTACACGCAGAAACCCTCGCCCACGACGATCCTCGTGATCTGCCACAAGGAGAAGAACGCCGACAAACGCTCGGCATTCTACAAGGGCTGCGCCGCCAACGGAGCGGTGCTCGAATCGGTGCGCCCGCGCGACTACGAAATCGCCTCGTGGCTCCAGCAGTTCATCGCCAAAAAGGGACTCGCCATCGACGCCAAGGCGCTCTCGATGCTCACCGACCACCTCGGAACCGACATTTCGAAAATCTCGAACGAGCTGGGCAAGCTGGTCGTATCGCTGCCCGAAGGGACCAAGCGCATCACCGACGCCGACATCGAGGCCAACATCGGCATCTCGAAGGATTTCAACAACTTCGAGCTATGCAAGGCCGTAGTGACCAGAGACATGGCGCGCGCGCTGATGATCGCCGAGCACTTCGCCCGCAACCCCAAGGACAACCCGCTGCTGGTCACCGTGCTGGCGCTGTTCGGCCAGTTCAAGGAGCTGTTCATCGTGAACTACCTGCGCTGGACGGCGCGCCACAAGGGCATGCCCTTTCCCTCCGATGCCGAGCTGATGCGCATCCTCAAGAAAAACAACGTCTACGTACTGGGCGAGATCAAGCAGAACGCCGCCAACTGGGACAACCGCAGGGTATTCAACATCCTCGGCCTGCTGCGCGAATACGACGCCAAGAGCAAGGGCATGAACGCCGGCGGAGCGTCGGACGGGGAGCTGCTGCGCGAACTGCTGCTCAAAATCTTCCTACTCTGATGCAAGAGGTCTACCTATACCAGACCGTTCACATCCTCGGCGGCAGGTCTCTCCACCTGACGGCGCATCTGGCCGTGCTCGACCGCTGGTCGCGCGAGCTTTTCGGCCGGCCGGCAGGCTTCCGCCAGCAGCCCCTCGCCCGGCAGATCGAAGCACTCGCGGCGCAGACGGCGCCTGCGGACTGCGACCTCTCGCAGTTCGTGCGGATCGTCGTTCCGGCATCGGGCGATCCCGCCTTCCGGCTCGAATCCGCAGGCATATCGCTCTACCGGGGATACGACCTGCGCAGTCTGATGCCCGACGCCGCGACGCTGCAATACGACATGCCGTTTCCCGAAGCTCCGACTTCGGCGCGCGAAGCCGCCGCCGGACTGGCCCGCCAGCAGGCCCGTCTGCACGGCGCATCGGTCGCCGTGCGCTGCGACGGCGACGGCATCGTCCGCACGGCCGACGACGCCCCGCTGTTCGCCGTGCGGGGCAAAACGGCGTTCGTCTCCCCGGCGGAAGCCTGCGTCGAACGGGAATTGGGCCTGCGGGCCGTCGAGGCGGCGGGACTCGAACTGGAAGAGCGCCCGGTAATGCGCGACGAGCTGCCGCGCTTCGACGAACTCTTCTACGTCGATCACCGGGGCGTCACCGCCCTCGCCCACTGCGACGGACATCCCTGCATGGCGATTCTCGCGGAACGGGTCGCCCAATCGCTCGGCGGGCTGTTTCCGAAAATGTAGAAACCGAACGGGTCCGGCCCGCGCTATCTTCGCCGGAAAACCCGTTTCACCATGAAAAAATACCTGTTTCTTTACGCCGTCGCCGTGACGGCTCTGCTGGTATGCGGCTACGGCCGCTACCGCCGCGAAAACCGCCGCCTGACCCAGAACCAACACGCCCTTGCGGCCGGCATCGAACGCTACCGCACGCGTCTGGGGCAAGAGGCGGCATCGGTGCAGGCCCTGCGTCTGCGCTGCGCCGAATTCGAAGAGCTGCGGGCCGCAGACGCCGCCGAAATCCGCCGGCTCGGAATCAAACTCCGCCGTCTGGAAGCCGCGGCCCGGACAGCCACGGCCACGAAGGTCGAGATACGGACCCCGGTGCGCGATACGGTCGTCGTGCGGCTGCGCGACACGCTCGTCGTCCGCGACACCCTGCAGCTGTTCCGCTGGCGCGACGCGTGGGTGCGTGTCGAAGGCGCCGTCACCGCCGACTCGGTCCTGTGCCGCGTGGAGAGCGCCGACACCCTGCGGCAGGTCGTACACCGCATTCCGCGGCGTTTTCTCTTCATCCGCTGGGGCACGAAAGCCCTGCGGCAGGAGATCGTCCCGTCGAATCCGCACACGCGGATCGTCTATTCGGAGTACGTAAAAATCGAACGGTAGGACAAAATATCGGGAAAAGATAACTCCCTATTCCCAAATATTATTACCTTTGTCCGATATGGAAAGGACTGCAATCTTCCCCGGATCGTTCGACCCGTTCACCCGCGGCCATGCCGCGCTGGTAGACGAAGCGCTCAATCTCTTCGACCGCGTGGTCATCGGCATCGGCAACAACACCGCGAAAACGGGGCTGCTGACCGTCGCCAACCGCAAGCGGCTGATCGACGACCTCTACGCCGGCAATCCGCGCGTCGAAGCCCATATCTACACGGGGCTTACGGGCGAGTTTGCCGAGAAGGCCGGCGCCTGCGCCATCATCCGCGGCGTGAGGAACACCACCGACTTCGAGTACGAGCGCACGATGGAGGCGACCAACCACCGCATCTACCCCGACATCACGACCGTAATGCTCTTCACCCCCTCGCCCGTGGCCGACATATCCTCGTCGACCGTGCGCGAGGTGCTTTCGTTCGGCCGTTCGGTGGAGGAGTTCATGCCCAAAGGAATCGACATAAACAAATACTTATAAACAGAATCGTTATGATGGAATTCACGGCCGAAATGATCGCCGGATTTTTAGGCGGCGACATCGTCGGCGACAAAGAGACGAAAGTACACACCGTATCTTCGATCGAGGAGGGCAAGGCGGGCTCGCTGACCTACCTCACCAACCCCAAATACGAAACGTTCCTCTACAGCACGGGCGCATCGATCGTGCTGGTAAACCGTTCGTTCGAACCTTCGCAGCAGGTCTCGGCCACGCTCATCAAGGTGGACGACGCCGCCGCCTGCGTGCTCAAACTGCTCGAAATGTACAACGCCGCCAAGCCCCGCCGCAGCGGCATCAGCAAGCTGGCTTCGGTCGCTGAAAAGGCCGAGGTGGGCGCCGACTGCTACATCGGGGATTTCACGGTGGTCGAAGCGGGCGTGAAAATCGGCAAAAACTGCCAGATCTATCCGCAGGTTTACCTCGGAGCGGGGGTTACGGTGGGCGAAGGCACGATCCTCTACCCCGGAGTCAAGGTATACGAAGGCTGCCGGATCGGCCGCAACTGCATCCTGCACGCGGGAGCCGTGGTCGGCGCCGACGGTTTCGGCTTCATGCCCAACGCCGCGGGCGGTTTCGACAAAATTCCGCAGCTGGGCAACGTGGTGATCGAAGACGACGTAGAGATCGGGGCCAACACCTGCATCGACCGCGCCAAGACCGATTCGACGGTGATCCGCCGGGGCGTCAAGCTCGACAACCTGATTCAGATCGGACACAACGTCCAGATCGGCGAAAACACCGTATCGTCGGCCCAGACCGGCATCGCCGGCACCTCGCGGGTGGGGCGCAACTGCTTCCTCGCCGGACAGGTCGGCATCGCCGACCACGTGAACGTCGGCGACTTCGTGAAGATCGGTTCGAAGAGCGGACTGGACAAGGACGTGCCCGACGGCGAAGTGCGCTTCGGCTACCCGGCGCTGCCCGGCATGCAGTACCACCGTTCGGCGGCGGTCTTCAAGCGGCTGCCCGAACTGGAAAAACTGGTGCACAATCTGGAAAAACAGCTGGCAGAACTCAAAAAATAAACCAATATTCTTGCACAATGAAAAAAGCATTTCTCTTCGCAGCTTCCGCAGCCGTGCTGTGCAGTTGCAGCACGCAGCCCAAATACGTCGTCGAAGGCGACATCGCCGGGCTCGAAGGCACCGTCTACCTGTTCCAGCAGGACAGCCTGATCGACTCGGCCGTCGTGAAATCGGGTAAGTTCCGCTTCAGCGGTCCCGCCGGAGCGCCCGCGATGCACGACCTGCTCGACTCGCGCGACGGACAGCCGCAGGCGTTCGCCATGCAGCTCATCCTCGAACCGGGTACGATCTCGATCAAGAGCGACGCCGACGATCCGCAGGTGCGCCACACCACCGGCACCCCGGCCAACGACGCCGCCGAAGCCTACACGGCCGCCAGCCGCGCGCTGATCACCGAGTACCGCGACGCTGCGACCACCGACCAGCGGCGCGAAGCGATCGAAGAGGAGTTCGAGCAGCTGACCCGCACCTCGGTAGAGGCCAACCGCGACAACTTCTTCGGCGTCATGCTGATGCCCAACATGGCCTACGAGCTTTCGGGGCAGGAGATTCTCGACCAGATCGCCAAATTCTCGCCCGAAATGCAGCAGACCAAAGAGCTGACGGAGCTGAAAGCCACCGCCGAGCAGAAAAAGCGCACCGACGTGGGCCAACCCTACATCAACATCCTGCAGAGCGACGCCGAGGGCCAGATCGTCACCCTGACTTCGGTGATCGAGAATCCGGCCAACAAATACACGCTCGTGGACTTCTGGGCTTCGTGGTGCGGTCCCTGCATGGGCGAAGTTCCCCACCTGAAAGAGACCTACGACAAGTTCCACAAGAAGGGCTTCGAAATCTACGGCGTGTCGTTCGACAACAACCGCGACAAGTGGCTCGCCGCCGTCAAGGACAACGGCATGAAGTGGATTCAGGTCAGCGACCTGAACGGTTTCGACAATCCCGCAGCGAAGGATTACGCCGTTCAGGGCATTCCCTCGAACTTCCTGGTCGACGCTTCGGGCAACATCGTCGCCAAGAACCTGCGCGGCGAAGACCTCTACAAAAAGGTCGAGGAGCTGCTCGGCAAATAACCACCGCCGTACAACCTGCCCCTCCGAACTGCGACACGCCGTCCGGAGGGGCTTTTTCGAACGATATGACCCCAACGGAAAAATACCGCATCATGGGCATCGACCCCGGCACCAACTACATGGGTTACGGCGTGCTGGAGATCGACGGACGCAGCGTGCGCTCGGTCGTCTTGGGCGACATCGACCTGCACAAGCTTTCGGATCCGTACGTCAAACTGCGCTATATCTTCGAACGGGTCGGGGCGCTGATCGACCAGTACGCCCCACGCGAAGTGGCGCTCGAATCGCCGTTCTTCGGCGAGAACGTGCAGTCGATGCTCAAACTGGGACGGGCACAGGGCGTGGCCATGGCAGCGGCGCTGAGCCGCGGCCTGCCCGTTTCGGAATACGCCCCGATGCGCATCAAGCAGAGCATCACGGGACGCGGATCGGCCGCCAAGGAGCAGGTCGCCGCCATTGTCTGCCGCATCCTCTCGCTGGAACAGCCGCCCAAGCGGCTCGACGCCACCGACGGCATGGCCGTGGCGCTCTGCCACCACTTCACGATCTCCAATCCGCTCAATGCCGCGATGGGCAACGAGCGCGTCAAAGGATTGGGCGGCGGCAAGAAGGCCGTATCGAAAGGCGGCTCCCAAAGCTGGGAGAAATTCCTCAGGGAGCACCCCGACCGGGAGATCAAGTAACCGCACCGCAAACCCTAATTTTCGACAGCAACCGAACGATATATGAAGAAAATCCTTCTCACGGCTTCGACGGCCGCCCTCCTCTGCGGATGCGGCGGTCCGAATTACTCCATCACGGGCAACGCAGGACTCGAACCGGGCGACTCGGTATTCCTGATCGGCAGCGGCCGTACGGAACTGGCCGCCGGCATCGTATGCGCCGACAGCACGATCCGGCTAAAGGGTCGTGTCGCCGAACCGGAGATCGCCCGGCTGGCCGATCAGGAACGCATCCCCGTCGGCACCGCCGTCATCTTCCTCGAACCGGGCGAGATACGTACGGTTCCGACGGACGACAGACGGGTTTACGCGGTATCCGGCACGCCGCTGAACGACAGAAAACGGGAGTTCGACGAGCGAATGGCCGACTTCGACCGCAAATTCCGAGAACTTCCCCTCAACGCACCGGCCGACTCGCTCTATGCGGATTACAACAAGCTGGTTCCGGAGAGCATCGAAGCCAATCTGGACAACCTTTTCGGGGCATACCTCTTCTCCGTCTACGAATTCGACGGCAACGACATCGCCGCAGCCAAAACCCGTCTGAAGCAATTTCCGGCCGCCGTGCAGGCCCACCCCATCCTGCAGCGAATCGCCGAAAAAGTCGCAGCGACCGAAAACACCGAGATCGGCAAACCCTACATGGACCTCACGCTGCCCGATGCCGCAGGCGAACCGGTGGCGCTTTCGGGGATCGTCGGCAAAGGCCGCTGGGTACTGCTCGACTTCTGGGCGACGTGGTGCGCCCCCTGCTGCCGGGAAATCCCGCACCTGCGCGAGGCATACGCCGCCTGCAAAAGCAAGGGATTGGAAATTTACGGCGTCTCGCTCGACAACGACGCCGCCAAATGGAGAACGTTCGTGGCGGACAACGATATGCCATGGATCAATGTGCTGGGCGTGAACGCAGACAAGCGAAGCGATGCGGCCGCCATGTACGGCATTTCGTCGATTCCCGCGAATTTTCTGATCTCGCCGAAGGGGATTATCGTTGCCAGAGACCTGCGCGGCGAAAACATCAAGGCCCGGTTGGAGGAAGCAATGCGTTGATCGTCAGCGGACAAACCCCTGACAATCGGTCCGATGCGCCGGCATGCAATTTTTCAGGGCATCTTTTTTCACAAAATTACGCCCAATAATTTGCGAGTTTCGGATTTTCGCCCTATATTTGCACTCGCAATTCGGCACCGTAGCTTAATTGAATAGAGCATCTGACTACGGATCAGAAGGTTACAGGTTTGAGTCCTGTCGGTGTCACTCTCAAAATCAACCACTTACAGCAATGTAGGTGGTTTTTTATTTTTGACCCGGTACACAATTTAAACACAACTTGGCCGATTCTTATTCGGTTGAGGTCATCGACATCACAACATTTGACGGACGGAAATTTCCGCCCGTCGGTATTGTCCCCATTATTTAACGGAAAGTATCCGTATTTCGACAAAAAGGGGTAGCCGCAAACGGCCGCCCCTCTACCCGGTTAATTGATCGCCCGTCAGTCGGTCAATAGCTGCAACGCCTCGGCAATGTCGGGGCACTCGTTCCCATTTTGGTTCCATACATCGACCACGGTAATAGAATCGCCATCAGTATCGGCCCGATAGTCGATAAAGGCAACATATCCGCCGTGTATGATTTCGAAACCCTCGCTTACTCCGTTGCAGTTGGCGGAAACATATTCTCGAATCAAGCCCGCCAGCGTGTTAACATCTGCGGCGATAACGTTTTCACGGTCGTAATTCGTAAAGTTGTAGGATTTATTCACCGAAGGGTCGAACGTCGAAAAATCGCCGTCTTTGGCCCATTCCCGGACGGTATAGCAACCGTTTGGCAGGTAGTACGCCCGGCGGATGGCCTCGGCCTCGGTGGGGAATGTCCCCAGCCGATAGCCGCCGTAAAGAAGTTCGTAAAACATGATCGGCAATATTATTCGTTGGTCCCGGTCCCCTCGATGGCCTTTGAACCCCGCAACAGGGTTTCGGTCATTAGTTTTTCCGTCTCAAACATACGTTTCAACGTTTCGTAATTTTTTTCGAGTGCGTCGTATGCGAATTTCGACACCTGCGGATGTTCGGGGCGGTTCGTCTTTTCTTTCGTTGTTATGGTTCGGTAAAAATCACAGGCCGTCATCAGCAGCGTAACAGCGAGCCGCAGATCACGCAAATCATCGGCGGGGTCATATAAATCCGGGTCCGTGTATGTTTCCTTCAGTTCTTCCAACATTTCAACATTTCGGACCGCTTGTATATCTCGGATCAGATATGCGTAATCGGAATAACGGCGCATTACAGCGTCGATAACATCGATACCGTTGGCGTGATCGAAAACGCGGTCCGCGGCGTCCTTAAACAATACTAAAGGCATTTCGAGGTTTTGAATGTCCATAACTTTGTAGGGGTTAAAATGGTTATTGTTATTTGTTTCGGGTTCCGCCTCTCCCTGATCCCGGCGGCCGGATTGCCGCCGGGGTGTCCTGCCGTGGTGCTATGCACCCGCGAAGGTAAGAGAGACGCGGTATATTAATCATTTGTCAAGTAGTGCTATTATTCGCTCTATACACGCCGCCTGCTCGTCGAGCATCTGCGTTAATCTGTCAACGATCTGTGTTGCTTCGTTCATAGGTTTATCGAGGTTATGCGAGAATCTCGCTATTTCTTAATCTCCGCAATATTGACCCTGTGCGCCGTAATAATTGGCGGCGGCGGTCATTGGTATCGGACAATATTCCGAAGTCGGCGCGGTCGCCAACGTGCGGCCCTCGATCCGGGCCGTCATTATCATTTGTTTCTCATTGCGCCAGGCTTTACGCAGGCAGGCCGAAAAGGTCATCGACGGCTGCGACTTTTTCAGATACCAGGCGTTGCGGACAATCTTCGACAGGTTATAAGTTGCTACTTTCATTACTTATATACTTTTTATGTTTATTTCCACACTACAAATATACAGCAAATGTTTATACGCTCCAAATATTTCAGCAGAAAAATAGACACCAAATATTTATTTTTACACACAACTATACATTTTACGTTGCTTTGATTATCTTTGCAGTTGTAGAACAAATAACGTATTGCGTATATGGAATTGCGAATTAAGGACGTATGCCGGGAAAAGGGCATAACACAAAAAGAGTTAGCCGGATTATTAGGCGTATCTGAAATGACATTGAGCCGGGCAAGCAAGGGAAACACCTCTCTTGACCTATTAGACCGAATGGCCGTCGCTCTCGGTGTATCGGTTCCGGAGCTTTTCGCCCCTCAACCGACGAACACGATCACCTGCCCGCATTGCGGCAAACTTATCAAAGTGGAGAAAGGGGAATAAAGATTACGCCCGGTCTCCGAGCATATACTAATGTAAGAAAATCGGCGTTTTATTTGCGGGTACTGCTTTAAGTACTTATATTTGTACACACCAAACCAGCAAAGCCATGAGAACAACAAATTTTACAGACTTGCGGAACAACTTAAAAAAGTATTTGGACGCAGTTACAAACGATTCCGACACGGTTATAATAAACCGGGACGGCGGTACGGGCGCCGTGCTTATATCACTGGACGAATATAACGCCATAAAGGAGACCGAATATATAATGACGTCGCCCGCGATGATGGAAGCAATCCGCGAGGGCGAACGCGATATAAAAGAAGGACGTTTTGTCTCCCAGCAACCCGGCGAAAGTATTTCCGATTTTCTGAACCGTATCGCCAATGTATAAAATAGTATTAACCGAACAGGCGCAAACGGATTACGCCTATTTTGTGAAGAGCGGACAAGCTCACACAGTAAAAAAAATAGCTGCAATCCTGGAAGACATCGCCGCGCACCCATATACGGGGATCGGAAAACCGGAAGCGCTTAAATATGAGTTGTCGGGTATGTGGTCGCGCCGGATCAACGCAGAACATAGAATAATATACAAAGTATTGGGCGAGGTCGTAGAAGTACAAATAATGTCTATGCGCTACCACTATGTGAAAGCATAAATATCAACAATACCGACTATGGAACTGCAACCCATTCAAAGTAAGATATACGAAATCCGGGGCCAGCGGGTAATGCTGGATTTCGACCTGGCCGAACTCTACCAAGTAGAAACCCGAGTACTAAAGCAGGCAGTAAGGCGCAATATCGAAAGATTCCCCGAGGATTTCATGCTACGATTATCCGCCAAAGAGGCTAACAGATTGATAGACATAGGGAGATCACAAAATGTGATACCCCAAGGCTACAACATCGGTTCCTCGGAAATGTTTGCATTTACCGAGGAAGGCGTAGCGATGCTTTCCGGTGTTTTACGCAGTAAAGCCGCAGTACAGGTAAATATCGCCATTATGCGGGCTTTCGTGGCAATGCGCAACTACATCACAACCACAACGACGGTAACGGCAGAACTGTCCGAAATACGGGCACGGCTTGCGCTACTGGAGCAGACGGGCAAGGATAACGCCGAAGCGGTCAGCGACCTATCGGAGGATATGCGCCGAGAACTCGACAGCATCTACCAGGCTATCGGGGCGCTGTCGGTCAAGTTGCCGCAAACCCGCAAGCCCTCCCAGCCGGTAGGATTCAGACAGGCACACCCGGAGGCAAAGAAATAACCGCCCACCGCAACAGCCGCCCGCCCCGGGGCGGTTGTTTGCATTCAAGGCCCCCGGACCGTTGGGCCTTGTGCCGTGTATCCGGTCCTATCGTTGAGGCGAACAGCATTGGATTAAATACCCACAAAAATAAGGATTTGCCCCGGCCGTTCGGGTAAGTAATTAATAGATACCAACGGGCTATTGAGCCCCGACCCCGTCGAACATTGCCGGGTGTTCCTCTTGGCCCGCCGTGTCAACTTTTGACACTTCGGCCGTTTTTATCGATAATATAGCACGGCTATTTGTTCGAAAGGTTTGATATTTCCCGAACCAAAACACCCACAAGCGCTCTAAAATTGTTCCATTCGTTCAATACACACCAACACGTGCCGGGCCGCCGCTTCCCGTTATCCCGTTGATCCGTTCCCCGGCCGTTGAGGCAAACAGCCCGGGCGGCCAGCCCTCGGAGGGCATAGCACTGCCATCGTCCCGCAGTCGCACGGAACCGCTCCAAATTTCGACGATCTTCCGAAAACTGAACAACGCCACGACTGAAAGCATCGGAGGCCCTGCACGGGCTTCCATCGTTCGGCATCTGCAACATAGAGAATAACGGCCCCGACTGCCGGTCCTGCGCTATACCGTTGATCTGCTCCCCGGTCGTTGAGGCGAACAGCCCGGGCGGCCAGCCCTCGAACGTGTCGGCGTTGCACCCGATACAGTCCACCGCACCGACCGTACACCATGCACAAGCAGTGCCGACGGAAGACACTCCGCGACCAAGAGAGACCAACGCGAGGCGCCGCCAGGTCCTTATGCGTGCAAATATGCAAGAATAAGACGCCGGGAACGTGCGGAAAACATGCGATTTCGTGCAAAAAGACGATTAAAACGCGCGATTTCCGTACAAAAATCGCACGCATTTTCAATCAAAAAACGGGCGCTTTCAGCCGGCAACAACCTCAGGCAGAACCGGGGCGGCCCCTGTGTCATCCTCTCCGTACTGCTTGTATAGGACACGCTACGCGGACACAAAACAGCCCCACGAGTGCACCCGGAGGGGATAGCCGGGCCGAACGGCAAACGTTTCGCATAAGGGGATAGGGGGTAATATTTTATTGTTTTACGCGCTGCAAACCTCGCCGTGCCCGGCTTTACACACACGGACTTTTTTTCAAAATCGCCAACTTTTACGCACAAATACAAGCGTAGGGGCACCTGTATCTCCAGCCCCAGCCGGCCGCGGGTCGTCGATTCATCGTATTTTCAACCGGGCGGCATCCCTATCGGTCCTCATCGCGTTCCACCATCCGGAGGTAATCGGCATAAGGAATTGTTTTGCGCTGTGCCTCGTCCCGAAGTGTCTGAAAGCGCACCAACCGATACCGGAACACAAAACGGGCAAGGATCTCCGCCTCGTTCTTCATCGCGGTGCATTGTGGATCGTGTGTCACGTGCAGGAATGTTTCCTGCATGATGTCGGCATCATCCATTGCACCCTGGACGGGTCCGGACTGCGACGCGCAAAGCCTTTCCATCAGTCGGGAGTAGTTCCGAACGATCACCGAGGCGACGGCGGGCGAATATTTACCGCGGCATCTGTTTCGCATCTTGTTCTATCCGAATTAATCACTACCTTTGTTGTGGGTTCAGGGGTGATTCTTCGGAATTGCTCAAAAATCCGGGGCGGCGTAATACTGTCCCGGATTTTCTTTTTACAGTCCAGCGGTGAAGCAATCTAAAACGGCCCGACATCCCCGATTGCATCCGTTGCGGGATCGTCGTAGTCGGCTATCCGGGTCATACTTTCGTTATGTCGGAAAACTATGCTCCCCGTCGCACCTTCCCGGTTCTTGGCGATATGTAGCAGCCCGACACCCTCGGCAGAAATGGTTCCGTATCGGCCCGCGTCTATCTCGGTCCGCCCGTACATCGCCGGACGGTCGAGAAACAGCACCATATCGGCGTCCTGCTCGATGGCGCCCGATTCCCGGAGGTCAGACAGTAGCGGTGTCTTATCCGTCCGCTCCTCAACCTTGCGCGACAACTGCGACAACAAGATAACCGGAACATCGAGTTCCTTTGCGAGCAGTTTTGCCGAACGGCTGGCGGCGGCGATCTCCCGCTCGCGGGTGCTGTTCGTGTTCCGGCTTGCCGTGTCGAGCAGTTGCAGATAGTCGATAATGACCATCCCGCACCGTCCCCGGCGGTGCATCGCCTTGCATTGCGAGCGTATAGCCCCCATCGTGATATTGGCCCGGTCGTTGAGGTAAACCGGCAGCGCGGAAAGGTCCGCGGCGGCCTGTTCGAGTTCTCGCCAGCCGCCCGCGGCGACGCTCCCCACCCGGAACGCCTGCGAGTTCACCCCGGAATAGCCCACCAGCATACGCCCGGCCAACTGCCCGGCGGGCATCTCCAGCGAGAACACGCACGCCGAAACCCCTGCGATAGCAGCGGCACGGGCAAAATGCAACATCGTAGCACTTTTACCGGTCCCGGGACGGCCGGCCAACACTACAAGCTGCCCGCCCCTCCAGCCGCCCGTCAGCGCGTCGAGCCGTTGTAAGCCCGTAGAGATACCGATACACTCACCCTCCTGTCTTGCCTGCTGCCGTCGTTCCAAATCGTCGAGGGTGGCCCGCACGACATCCGACAATGGCGTGATGTCATCCGAACGCACGGCCCGGTCAGCTATCGCGGTTATTTCCGACGTAGCCCAATCTACGACACCATCCGGATCGGAGACAGCACGCGCCGAGAGTTCATAGCCGAAAAGGCACATACGGCGGCGTATTTCGGTGTTTGCGAGTTGTCGGGCGTGGTCCAGCACGTTAACGCCGGAATCTACTGCGTTGGTCAGTTCTGAAAGGTAACGCAACATTTCCCGGCCTTTCAGTTCCGGACGATCTGCGAGCGTGTAGAGGTCGATTTTGTTGCCACGCTCCAGCATTGAGAGCATCACGCCGTAGATTTTGCCGTTATTTGGGGTGTGGAACGCCGAAATTTCGACGATCTCCGCCACGTCGGGTAGTTGATCCGATTCAAGAACTAAAGCGCCCAAAACAGCCTTCTCGAGTTCGGGTGATTCCGGGAGCACCTCAACGGCATCCGGGCGGTTATAAGAAATTTGTTTTTCGCGTTTCATGGGTCGTTTGTTTTTGGGTTGTGGCATTAAACTCGGATTTGCGGCGCATCCAATTTCGTGCGGCGGCTTTCCAGTCTTTTATCAGGTTCTTACCGGTTCGCCAGCCGTTGGCCGTAAAATGGTCGTAAAAGCATTCGGCATCCGTATCGCTTCCGTTGATCGTCAAAAAATAATCTTTGACCATTTCGAGCGAGGGAGCAACAAACGCCCGGCGTTTAGTTGCGACTTCTCCCCCTATAACCCCCTTTTCATTAACATTAGCATTATCATTAACATTATGATTTAAGGGGTTGTTTTTGGGGTTGTCCTCTGGGGTTATCCTTTGGGGTTGTTTTCTCGCATTCTGATTCCCTTTCGGGGCGCCTCCGTTTTTCCCGTATTCGGCACCTTTAAGGCCGTTATTTCTACACGCGTCGTAACGCCTTATCGAAGCCTCAAGCTGCGGGCGTATCAGTTTCCACGCCAAGCGACCCACGGGGGACAATCCGTCCGGATCTACGCCGAAAAATGCAAAATCCGTAATAGCTTCGTATACTGCTAACTTGTCGGCGTCCGGCATATCGCGTATGGCGTCCTTAAAACTCCAATAAAACGCAAACGTTTTACGGCTTGGATTTTCCGTGTGCTCTATCGCGGCCATCGCTGCGCCTCCTTTCCCGCATTGTCTTGTTGAATAAAGTACCGTTTGAAACGGCCGCCGTGTTCGCTGTCGCACCACACATCGGCAATCGGCACGCCTTTCGCCCGTAGGTCACGTATCGAGCTGCGAGGATCTGACAACCTCAACGCCGCGGAAATATCCGCCACCGAATGGCACCCGCCCTGCAACAGGAAATTATATACCCGTCGTTGATGATAGCCGAATGAAATTTGCACATCATTTCCGAATTGCGTATATTTGCCGGTGCCGTTATTTGCCCCTGCGCGCTCGCTCCGAGTGCCGGGGGCATTCTCTTTTTGTTTCATATCTCCGGAACTATTTACGGTTAGCACTCTCGGCAATACGCAATGCGGCAGCGGTCCGCCTGTCCTCCGAATGGACAGTGTGCGCCTCGATCCACGTTAAAAGCTCCTTTTTCGAGAACACCGTGCGGCGTCCGAATTTCTTGTACGGAATCGTGTTTTTGTATACTTGATTGTAGAGCGTGGCCCGGGTGGTGGGTATGCCCTGCGCGGTCAGAAACCGGGCGGCATCTTCGACGTTCATGCCGTCTGTTTCGACGGGCTCGTTCTTGCGCCGGAAATCAGCGAGTTTAGGAAGAATTGCGGCCACCTCGTCGGCGACGATTTCGCGCAACTGTGCGGGAGTGGTTACGATAATTGGATCGTTCATACTTTGACGCTATTAACTGTTTGATACTATCCACTGATCGGGTTGGATACTCAACGTTGATAGGGCAAAGATGATAGATAATTAATATTTACGCATTTACCGGGAAAAAGCGCAAATATTGTCCGGTAAATGTGTAAATTATATTGGGTCAAAATGTTGGTTAGGGTTGGTTAGTGTCGCATTGTCATTTACTTTTTCCGATTGGGTATATATAACCCCGATTTGATTTTTTTTAGTTTTTCTATCGTCTTCTCTACTACAATTAATTTTCGGGGCGTTATGTAATCGCCATTAAATGCCGTATATAAAAACCCTTTAGATAACCAATCATCAATTGTTTTTCGATTACGCCCTGTTATGGCGGCAAATTCGCTTATATTAGTTGCATGAACAATCAACGGATGGGGGTCGTTGTCGCAAAATATAGTATTGAAAAGAATCATCCTATTTTGATAGCCCTTGCGCGCCGCTACTTTGTATTCATCGGCCTTGGGGCTCTCTAAAAACGTCTCTAACCGCTGTATAGAATCCGCAAACCTATGCCGTTGGCCCTTGTGTGCTCGTTTTACCCGGATATCGAGCACGGCCCAGTCATACAAATATCTGTTTATATTAGCGTTTTTACATAGATCTGCCGCTATGCCCTTAATAGTTGACTCTGATAGGTATTCACCCCCGAATTTATCAAATTTATACCGCCCCATAGTTCTAAAATTTCGTCAATAGCTCCGCATTTTTGATCCGCTCCTCCCGTTCGAAGCTGGCGAGGTAGTTCTCCGTCGTTCTCAAATCTTGGTGTCCGAGGCTTTCCGATATATAGGCAATATTGGTTCCTGCCCGCTTCAACACCGTGGCGAACGAATGCCGGGCCGTATAGGTCGAAATATTGCCGATCCCGAGCTGTTCGCCTACCTCCTTCATACGCTTGTTGATCGCGCGGGTTATGTATAGTGTTTTCATCTTCCGCCGCATCGCATCCTCCTGTCCGTCGAGGATCGGAAAAATAAAGTTATCGGAACGAAAGGGGTTGCCCCAACGGTTGATTATTGCCTGCATCCGCGCCGTGACAACGACCCGGATTTCCTTGCGGGTCTTGGTCGTCCGCTCGGTCTTTTGCCGAACGAAGCATATTTCACCGTTCACGATGTCCCGATACCTCAACTTTACGAAATCGGCAACGTTGATCCCGTTGCACAAGTAGAGGAACAGCCAATAATCGCGGTATTTGGCCGTTGCCTCGGTTCCATCCTCATAGTTGGCAATCTGCCCTATTTGCTCCAACGTAAGAGCCAATTTACGCCCTTCTCCGGCTTGTATCTCATACCGCCCCCGGCCGAATGGATATTGCGCATCCTTGATCGAGCCTAAACGTTTTGCCTCGTTAAGAATTGCCCGGAGGTGGCGCAAGTGTATCGCAATAGTCGTTTGTGTCTTGCCCTCCTTGCGCAGAAAATCAGCATACCGCCCCAGCCACGACACGGTGACTGCCTCAAAACGGATATGTGCCCCGGCAAAGCGTTCCAAACCTTTCAGAACATTATCGTAGACAAGCATAGACCCAACACGCCCGACTTTTTTAAGTTCTTCTATTTTGGCCCGGAACATCGTATTTACCGTATCGACCGCCGCCCCTTTCAATCGATTGTTGAGGGTGTCAAGCGAGAACCCGCCAGATGCCGCCAACTCCTCAACGGCCGCCCGCACTATTTGGTAGCTGCTTTCGATGTCCTTACGAACCGCTACGAGTGCGCGGGCCTTTGTAGTCGGCAACATCTCCCACTCCTCCGGGGTCAGGTCTTTCCCGGTCGGATAGTAATAACGGACTCGATTGTAAGTAACCCGGATTTTTACGGGACACCTCCCGGACTTTTTCGGGTGCGTAGTATCGAGCATCGGGGCCACCGTTATCCCGTCTTTTGAATAGTTCATTTTGTGTATAAATTTTGATTTTCGGTACACAATTTATACACAAACATATGAATTAAATCCAATTTTACAAAAATACAATGAAATAAAATAGCTATATTTGCACCTGAAATACAAACATTTATAAAACAAAATAAAAATCGCCTAAAATCGGCAAAAACCGCCGAATTATGCCTACGGATCAGAAGGTTACAGGTTTGAGTCCTGTCGGTGTCACAAGGAAAGAGAGTCCAAAAGGCTCTCTTTCTTGCATTTAAAGAGCCGGTGAAAAATGCGGCGTACTTCTTCGAGTCTCGGTTTAGAGCGATTTCCGTATTGAAATCGGACATTTGTTTAAACCGAAGTGTAAACCGAAATCGGTCATCCCCGCTCCACCGCCCCCGTATGCATTCATGCACCCCAAGACAGGGGCCGTCTCATAAGACAGACAGGCGCAGGCATGCACTCTATACGAACCGACCGGATGATAGATTCAGCCGCAATCCGGAGCTGGAGGCGATTTCCGGTTTCATTTTTGCATAGCCACGGGAAACAAACGTATTTTTACTCCCCTTGATTTATTTTCCATTGGAAATTTGTTTTATTGGAAAATATATCATATCTTTGTATCGTCATCAAGATAAGAAAAGATAAAATACCATACGGACCATGAAGAAACTATTAGTGACAGCCGCCTGCATCCTGACGTTCGCAGCCGGGGCCGACGGCCAGACCGACAACAAGAATGACAACACAAAACAAACGAATACCATGAAAACGATCGCATTGACCAAAGCCGACTTTCTGACGAAAGTCGCCAATTACGAAACCAATCCCACCGAGTGGAAATACCTCGGCGACAAACCCGCCCTCGTCGATTTCTACGCTTCGTGGTGCGGCCCCTGCAAAGCCCTCGCACCCGTGCTGGAGGAACTTGCGGCGGAATACGGGGACAGCATCTACATCTACAAGATCAACACCGAAGAGGAGCAGGAACTGGCGGCCGCATTCGGCATCCGCTCGATTCCGACGCTGCTGTTCCTCCCCAAAGACGGCAAACCCCAGATGGCGCAGGGCGCCCTGCCCAAGGCTTCGCTGAAAGAGGCGATCGACAAGGTGCTCCTCAATAAATAAGCGGGCTATGGCGCTTACGATCGACGAACTCCGCTGTCCGCAGGACCACCGCTGTCCGCTGATTCCGGTCTGCCCCGTCGGAGCGATTTCACAACTGGGAGACGGGCTTCCGACAATCGACCCGCAGAAGTGTATCGAATGCGGAAAATGTATCAGGCACTGCGGCAGGCAGGCCGTTCACAAAAAGCCGGAGTATGGACAAACTGTGTAGAATACGCGACCTGCAGCGGGCCGTACACCAGTTCGAAGCGAATCTGGAGCGGCTGTACGGAATCTGCCTGAACGAAGGCATGACCCTGTGCAGTCTCTCGAAGGCCGGAAGGCTCTCCTGCGGAGAGTTGAGCGACCTGCTGGGGCTGACCCCTTCGAACATGTCGAAAGTACTCCGCTCGGTCGAAGAAAAGGAATTCGTAAGGCGGGAGCTGGGAACTGCAGACAAACGCCAGATGTATTTCTCGCTGACCGACCGAGGGCGGCAGCTGCTGGCATCGATCGACTGCGGAAAGATCGAAACGCCCAATCCCATTACCGCCCTGCTTCAAAAGTAACTGACGCATCAAACGACAACCCCGTCCGGAATCCGGACGGGGTTGCTTATTTTAATAAATCAGTTGATAAGAATACCAATCTGACAAACAGACTTTAAGAGGATTTTCAGAGGTCACGGTAACGATTTGGAGAATGTGCGAAATTCGCTATTTTGCGTAACATATATTTCTGCATTGTCATATATTTCTTATTTTCGTAAAAAAGACTGATAAGTATGGCGAAAATGAAGGATGATGATTTTGGTATAGAACTGCCGAGAAAGCGGTTGGTAGGATGTCTAGGATTGTTGGTAGGTGGATTTTTATTTTTTTGCATTATGTGTTTGATCGTATATTATTACAATCGGTCTACTCCGGTCGTGCAAGAAAATCCATGGATAAATAATGACTCGTCACGCCCAGTAACCGATATAAAAGAACTCGACTACAACCGTCGTCTGATTATTTACCGTGATGAGAAACCCCGGCGACAATTACGGGAATTCGAATGGTCCAAGGATGAGCGAATATATGGCGTCCCTCAAAACCTATACGAAGATTACTACGAAGAGATATATGAATATTTTCACGATTAAAGAATATTAATATATGAACGGTAGAAATTTATTTACAACAGCGGAGCTAGTTACTATACGCGAGTTATTGAAAAGACTTCGGAATGTCTCAAAAACCCAACAGAAAGGAATTCGAGATAGTCTCCGAAAAATCGGATTTTATATAAGTGATTATAATCTCCCAAAGTGTACAGTTGATGATTTTGATGCATTAATTAAAAGCGGGCTAATTAAAGTTGTCGCATCTGAAATTGCATCGCATATAACTGTTCCATCGAAGACGATACAACAGAAAAATAAGTCTCAAACACAAGTGTCGAATTCTGACACAATAGCAACTATCAATTTTAAAACGATTGAAAATTTGCAACAAGCCGGATTCACCGGCTTTATTCCAATTGCACATTTATGGAGGGATTGTTCAGCTATTCCGAGAATCAAGGGTGTATATATGGTCGTGCGTACCACGACTGTCGCACCTGAGTTTCTCGAACAAGGCACGGGCGGGTATTTTCAAGATAAAAGCCCCAATGTGCCGCTCGACATATTACGTGCAAATTGGGTAAATGATGCTTGTGTTATCTATATTGGAAAAGCTGGAGGTGCTTCCTCTTCAACAACACTTCGAAGTCGGCTGAAACAATATCTACAATTTGGGCAAGGAAAGGCAGTAGGCCATCGAGGAGGGCGTTATATTTGGCAATTGAAAGATGCTGCTGATCTCTTATTCTGTTGGATGCCATTATTTTCAGATGACCCTACCGATGTCGAAACAAATTTGATCCGAACTTTTAAGGGACGATATAATGGGATGCGTCCGTTCGCCAATTTAAAAAAATAGAAAATATCCCGCCGAAATGGCGGGATATTTTACAGCGCAAAGGTTCTATTTCATGAAAGCCTTCACGACCATGATCTCACGGCCCGAAGTATTGACGATCCGGTAGGAGCCGGCCGCGGCCGACACCACGAACGTCTCGGCATAGCTGATCGGGAAGCTGTCGCCACCTGCGGTCTCGATGCGGGCGCTCTCGCCTTCGACCAGATTCAGTACATGGCATTTTCCTTCGGTCTGCACCTCCACCGAGGTGTCGAGCTTGTAGCGATGCACGTCGTAGGAGTGGTTGCGGTGCGTCGGCAGGTGCCAGAGTTCCCAGTCGGCGCCCTTTTCGAGCAGTTCGGGATGCGCGATCAGCTCGCGCTTCACCGTTTCGCCCTTGCGGTCGAAGCAGAGGTTCTCCATCGCACGGCGGATGTTCAGCGGACGGGGTTTGCCGTCGAGGTCCAGCGCCAGCCAGTCGTACATCTTGAACGTGAAGATGTAGGGCGTGGTGCTGATCTCCAGCACGAGGTTGTTGCGGCCCGAACTGTGAAGCGTCCCCGGAGGCATCAGGAAAAGATCGTGTTTGGCCGACGGTTCCGCATTGACGTACTTGTTCACGTCAAGCTCCGTCCCCTTCTCGAAACTTTCGGTCAGGGCCTGTTCGAACTTCTCCGGTACGATATCCTCCTTGAAACCGAGGTACACGACCGAATCCGGCGTCGTGTCGAGGATGTAATAGGTCTCCTCCTGCGTCAGCACCTCGCCGAAATTCTTGCGGATATACTCGCGCTGCGGATGACACTGGATCGAGAGGTTGCCGCCGTCGAAGTTGTCGAGGTAGTCCATACGGATCGGAAATTCGTCGCCGTAGAGACCGTAGCACTCCTTTCCCACGACCCGCTCGCCGGCCTGAAACATCACCGTATCGAACGAGACTTCGAGCATTCGTTCACCGCTGCGGAAGATCAGGCCGTTTTCGGGCACGATCAGCTCGAACGACCATGCGTAGTTGGGCACGTCGTGCGGCAGCGCCTCGATGTGGTTGCGGATCCACTGTCCTCCCCACGCTCCGGGCTCGAACCACGGACGCACACGGAATCCGTTGCCGGCGAGACGGTCCAGACCGCGGCGCAGATCGGCTCCTTCGGTCCACGTAATCTCCGTCTCGCGCTGGCCGTCGATCATCACGTCGATTTTCGGCAGCAACGCCTTCTTATGACGGTTGAGCACCACCCAGTCCACGAAGTAGAAACGCTTGTACATCTTCTTCGGCGCATCGGCCGCAGCGGCTCCCAGATTCGTGATGCTGCCCGCACGCGAGCGGAACTGAATCTCGTTCTTCGGAATGTCGATATAAAGCAGCAGGCCGTCCCAGCCGGCAAGCGAAGCGCCGATGCCGATCAGGATGTTCATCCGGGCAGCGTCGTCGGGACGTATCCGGTCCAGCTTCTCCCGGTCGAAGAACTCTTCGAGCCGGAGCGGAGTCCGGAATCCGAAGATCGGATCGTCACCGCCCAAATAGGGTTCGATCAGACGGTCGATCTCGGCAGGCTCCTTCATGGCCGCACCCGTGTTCCACCAGACGGGCCGGATGCCGAGCGTTTCGAGGGCCTTGTTCAGTTCACGGCTGAAAATATCGAAACGGACGCCGACGTAACCGTCGATAATCACCCGTTTCGATCCGGCGATCCGACGCGCCAGCGACATATAATCGCAAAAGATTTTCTCCTCGCCCAGATCGTGCGCCGGATAGATGTCGTATTGGTTTACGCCTGTTTCCGGCTTCTCGACGGGAAGTACAAACTGTGTGGTTTTTCTTAAAAGAGTCATATCTAAAATTATAAAAATAACGAAGCTGCACCAATCATGGCCGCATGGTCGAGCAGGGCCGAAGTGCGGACCGCGACACGGATTCCGTCCGCGGCGAAACGCCGCTCCAAAGCGGGTCCGAAAAGCGGATAAGCCCGCGAAATATTTCCGCCGAGCACCAATACGTCCGCGTTGAAACGGGTAAGGACCGGACCCGCGAACTGCGCCAGCTCTTCGCCGTAGACGTCGAAAAGACGGCGCGCAGCCGGATCGGCGTCGTACCGGGCGGCGACATCCCGCGCACCGGTCAGGGTCTCACCGGTCAGCTCTTCGTAACGGCGGATAATTCCGCGCGTCGAGAAGGCTTCATCCACGATTCCGCCGCCGAACGGCAGGCAGTAGACCCAGCCGTCGGCAGGCACCTCATCGCCCGAAGTCACCAGTTTACGGTCGGATACGAAACCCGACCCGACGCCTGTTCCGAGCGTGAGCGCCACCACGCGCCGGGCATCGCACGCCGCGCCGCCGAGACACTCGCCCAGCGCAAAGGCCGAAGCGTCGTTGACATAGCGGAACTCTTCGGCTCCGGACCGCCGCAGCAGCGGAAAAAGCGACTCCGAAATGTCAAGTCCGTAGATCCGCTCGAATTTATTGACGCCCCGAATCAGCGAAACGCCGTGTTCGTAGTCGAACGGGCCGGGGAAGGCGAATCCCACCCGGCGCACGGTCTTCAGGCCGGAAGCCGCGATGCTCTGCCGGATATTGTCCGCCCATGCGCCGAGTATCTCCCCGGCGCCGGCGTCGCAATCGACCTTGCCGGAGAGAGGCTCTCCGCAGATTTCACCCGTCGTCAGATCGACCACGGCCGAACAAATATGACTGCCGCCTATGTCAGCGCCGACGGCGTAACGTTCCATGTCGTTCGATATCATCGTATCCGTAAAAATTTTCCTTATCGGGCGCCGCAGTTCCGGAGACAATACGCCTCCGGAACCCGGCATCCTGAACCTAACTAACGGGCAATTGTGGTAATCTCCTTGACAGTCGTGTAATTGTAACGGTTGGTACCGTCGAACTGCCGCGTCGTCCGCGCGCCGAACCGCAGGAAATACTTCCGCGAAAAGGCCGGGAACGGCGTATAGGTGCCGGCGGGATTATAACCTCCCGGCTGTCCCGTACGGATGGTATAGACCTGATCGAACTGCACCATGCCGATAGCCGCACCGGAGATACGGGTCGAATAGTTGGGGCTGTAGCTGAAATCCCCGACATACATGTTCTCGCTCACGAACAGCCATGCTTCGGCCAGCGCCTCCTGATAGTCGGGATTGTCCGTACCGCGGGAAACCTTCACCTTCACGTCCACAGTTCCGTCGGCATTCACCACCGGCTCTCCGACCCACTCCACACGCAGCAGGGGTTCGACTTCCCAAGTCTTCTCGACAGTGCCCGAAATCTTGATCCGCTCCTCTTCCAGCGGCACGAACGCGCCCGAAGGGGTGATGCCGTACTCGCCCTTGAAAACCTTGGTGTTGTTGAACGTACCGTCCATCTTGACGTTCATGTCATAGGGCTGGGGGTTGTCGCTCCAGCTGTACTCCATCATGCGGATACGGATACCCGTATTGCCGATGGCCGTCTGGAACGGCTCGCCCGTCTGCTTGTCGATGAACTTTCCGCGGAAAGTCTCCTGCGGCTCGTCGTAATTGTCCTTGCTGCACGAAGCTGCAAGCAGCGGCAGCGAAAAGAGCAAAAGATATATATACTTTTTCATATCGATCGGTTTTTATGCTGTCCGGATTAGAAACCGGGGTTATTCTTGAGGTTGGGGTTCTTGGTCAGTTCGCCCGACGGCAACGGCTGGTAATAGTAGCGGGTGTCGTAGGTGAAGATGTAGTTATACCCGGCCCGCGGCTCGGTGAAGCGCACGTCGAAGAAGTACTTGTTGACGTCCGTTGCGAAGAAGGGCATCAGGATACGATAGCGCGTGGTATTCTGCTCGTCGTAGAAGATGCGCCAGCGGCGGAGGTCCCAATAGGTCTGGTTCTCGAAGGCCAGCTCCTTGCGGCGTTCGCGGCGTACGATATCGACCGAATTGAGGTCGGCGGCCGATGCCAGCAGATCGGCGCCCGCCCGTTCGCGGATGAGGTTGATGCAGCGGAAAGCCTCGTCGCGGTAGCTGTCACCCTCTTCGGAGGTCGTCTTGCCGAGCTGAGTCAGCTCGTAGGCGGCTTCGGCACGGTTGAGCAGCACCTCGGCATAGCGGATGTCGATCCAGTGCTGCGTGGATTTGCCGCCCGAATTATTCTCCAGATCGGGATCGAGGTACTTGCGCAGGTAGGTGCCGCCGATGTTGCCGAAGTTCCAGCCGTTCACCGGACCGTTGAGACCCGTGATGAGCATCGACGTGACGGGCGTAGCCCCCGGATAGGGAGTATAGGGCGTCTTGAGCTGGACGGCAGGACCGCCGTTGAAGTTTCCGGTCAGCTGCACGTCTTTGAGTCCCAGCGTTTCGTAGGCCGCGGTCTCGCCCTCCTTGATCAGACGCGAGATACCTTTGCCCTCTTCCACCTTGCCGGTGTAGAGACCGCGGCGGATTTCGATATACTGGTCCTTGAACTTCGACATGGGGAGGATGACCGTACCCAGCAGGCGCGGCTCGGCGTTGGCGAAGGCGTCCATCGGGTTGTCGTAGAGCTTGTAATAGCCGTTTTCGTCGAGGAACCCGAACTTGCCGTCGGCATCCAGCTCGACGCCGTCGAACATCTCGATGAAATCGACCGTGGGGCTTACCTCCGAGTCGTTGCCGCCCGTCGAGGTCGAGCGCGGCTGCACCGAGTTGTCGTAGTCGTGCGTCAGGAATTTCTCCTTGTAATAGCGGGCGAAGATGGTCTCGGTGTTGGCGCTGCTTTCGTCGAGGAACAGTGCAGCGAAGTTCTCGGCCTGAGCGTCGCGGTTACCGGCAGCCCACTTGGCCTTGTAGAGCGAATAACCGCCCTCGTCCACGATCTTCGAGGCTTTGTAAGCCGCTTCGAAATAACCGGCGGCCCGTTCGGCGGGAATGCCGCAGATACGCTTGCCGAGGTGTTCTTCATTGACGGTATTGTACTTGGCGATCGAACCGGCATAGAGCATGGCGCGCGACTTGAGAGCTGCCGCGGCATAGCGGGTGGCACGGCCGGAAGCGTTCTTGTCGGGCAGGCTGGCGATGGCCGCATCGAGATCCTGTCCGATAAAGTCCCAGCACTCCTCTTCGGAGGCACGGGGAGTCCACGTATCCTCCAGCGTCGCGTTGGCCGGATAATCAATCACGTAATCGATCTTCGGAACACCGCCCAGCCGCTTGACCATTGCGAAGTACACATAGGCGCGGATGAAATAGGCCTCGCCCAAGACCGTATTGTAATCGCTGTCCGAAAATCCGCTTTTGTATTTCGGAAGCCCCTCGATAAGCAGGTTGATTTCGCGGATCGTTTTGTAAGCGGCGTCCCACATGTTGCTGCCGGGTTCGGCGAAGAATCCCTGCGTGTCGCGTCCTACGGCTTCGCCCGTGGCGCAGCACATCTGGCGGTACATGGCGCCCGAATAGCCGAAGCCGTGTTCGAAACTATACCGGAAATCCTCCATGGGCAAGACGCCGTACAAGCGTGCAATATAGCTCGTCGCACCCTCGACGTTGCCGAAGATATCCTGTTCGTTAAAAATATTTTTCGGCGGTATATCCAAATCGGTGCACGCGGCGAATGCGCCCGCACAAAGAATCAGGAGATAATATTTCAGACGTTTCATTTTTTTGCTTTTTTAGAATTTGACGTTCAGTCCGATAGTATAGGTCTTGTTGATCGGATAGAAGTATCCCATATTGCTGGCCCCGCCATCCGACGGATGAATGTAGAACTCCGGGTCGAGATAATCCAGACCGGTGATCGTCAGCAGGTTGTAAGCGCTGGCGTAGATCCGGACATTCTCGATACCCACCTTCGTCAGCCACTTCTTGGGCAGCGAATAACCGATTTCGAGGTTCTTCAGACGCAGGTAGCGGGCATTCTGCAACCCATGCTCCGAGTTGGGATTTGCCGTCGAGCCCGTATAGCCGTATTCGCCGGCGACCCACTTCGTGGCGGGATCGTAGGGATTGGCCGTCGGATCGGCCGGATGCCAGCGGTCCATGTGTTCGCTGATGGCGTTGGTACGCGACCAGAGCGGCTCCTGCAGAAACTCGCGGGCGATGATGTAACGGTTGCCCGAACCCTGCCAGAGCATCGAGAAGTCGATCCCTTTCCACGATGCGCTGATCGTCAGACCGAAATTGACCATCGGAACCATATCCGTGTAGCCGATCGGGTGTACGTCCAGATCGTTGATCCAGCCGTCGCCGTTCCAGTCCTCGTAGAGATAGTCTCCCATCACGCTGCCGCGGCCGATATAGACGGGATTGTAGTACAACTGATCCCAGCTGGTGATACGCCCGCCTTCGCCGTAACCCCACCAGATGCTGTTGAAACGGTCGTTGTTGTTCTGACGCCAGTTCAGGTAGGAGTTGCCCGACTCGGCACGCTCGTAGTAGAGCGTCTTGCGGCGCGTGAACGAAACATTGCCCTTGACCGCATAGGAGAAATCGCCGACGCGGTTGCGGTGGCTCAACTCAAGCTCGAAACCGGTATCCCGGTCGCTGTTGAGGTTTTCCAGCGGCAGACTCGCGCCCACGCTGCCCGGAAGGCTCAGATTTCGTCTGGCATAGAGTCCGTCACGATGCCGGCGAAAATAATCGAAGGTCAGGCCGAGTTTGCCGTTCCATGCGCTGAAATCCAAACCGATGTCGAACATTTTGATGGTCTGCCACGTAATATCCTTGTTGGCAATGCCCTTGGGAACGGAACCGTTGACGTAATCGCCGCCGAGGATAGCTCCGCCGGAAGGATAGGTAAAGCCGGTCAGGAATTCGTAATTCAGATCTCCGTCGTACCCCGTCTTACCGTACGATGCACGGATTTTCAGATTCTCGATGAAGTCGAGCGAAGACTCTTTCCAGAAGTTTTCCTCCGAAATGCGCCATCCGACGGATACCGAGGGGAAGAAGACCCAGCGCAGGTCGCCCGACGGGAAGCGCGACGATGCGTCGTAGCGGAAGACGAATTCGGCGAGGTACTTGCCGCCGAAGTCGTAGTTGAAACGGCCGGCCAGCGACTGGTAGGCATAGTCGTAAAGCGAACCGCCGCCTGACGACTGGTTGAACTGCTGCGTTTCGCCGTCGCCGACAAACACCTGATCCATAGGCAACACCACTTCGCGGCTGCCGTAGAAGTTGTCGCCCACCTTGTGCTGATCCTCGAAGAGCAGCATGCCCGATACGGAGTGACGGCCGAAGGTGCGGTCATAGCCCACCTGCACGTGCCACTGGCGATGTTCCTTGCCGTAATAGTTGCGCTGCACGAAATAATCGTGCGCGTCTCCCTTCAGGAAACTGGTCGCGGCTCCGGTAGAAGTATAAGTGTTGAACGCCTTTCTGTAGAACTTGTTGTCGTTCATGATATAGTCGTAGCTGAAGAAGCCCTTGGCATACAGTCCCGGCAGGAACGGCATGTCCCAGCGCAGCGAGAAGGCAGACTGGAACCAGCGGCTGATCAGGCTCTGGTATCCGTTGGCGTCCTTGTCGATCATGGCCAGCGGGTTGACGATGCCCGTGTTGTCGTCCTTGGTATGGTACATGGTCTGCTCGTCGTCATAGTAGAACGGATCGAGCGGGGTGAAGAGCCACGTGCTACGCACGATGTCCGAAGAGGAGAAGTTGCTCATCTTCTTTTCATCCATATGACCTGCGAGGTTGACATCGAGGGTCAGGTTCTTGGCGATCTTCGCGTTGATGTTGGCGCGCAGCGTGTACTTGTCATAGGTAATAGGCGTGTGCTGCAGGAAGCTCTCCTGATACTGGTAACCGAGACTGGTATAGAAGGTGACCTTGTCGTTGCCGCCGCTGGCGCTCACCGTATGCTGCGTCTGGGGCGCCGAATTGCGGAAGACGGCATCTTTCCAGTTGTAGGACTTCTTCTCGCCGTTGCGGTAGGCGGCGATATCCTCCTGACTGTACTGCGGAACAGGCGACATGTTGTCTACGGAGTGCATCGCGTATTTCTCGTTGTAGAGCGTCATCCAGTCGGCCGCATCCACGAGATCGGGGAAGTTCGAAGGACGCTGCCACGATATGTTGCCCGAATAATTGATATTGACCCTGCCCTTGTCGCCTTTCTTGGTGGTGATAAGCACGACGCCGTTACCGCCCTTCACGCCGTAGATGGCTGCCGACGCATCCTTCAGCACCGAAACCTGCTCGATATCTTCGGGATCGAGCCGCGCCATGTTGTCGCGCGGCACACCGTCGATCACGATAAGCGGAGCGCCGAAGCCGCGGATGTCCATCGAGGTATTGAACTGGCCCGGTTCGCTGGAGTTCTGTCTCACGCGGAGTCCCGCGACCTTACCGGTCAGCATGTTCTGGACGTTCTCGTTCTTGGTCGTGATGATCTCTTCGTTGTTGATGGCCGAGATGGCTCCCGTAAGGGAGGCTTTCTTCTGGGTGCCGTAACCTACGACGACCAGCTCCTCGATTTCGAGGGCGTCGCTCTCCAGCACGAAATCATAGGTGGTCTTTCCGGCTACGACTTTGGCCGACTGCTCGGCGTATCCGACGAAACTCACCTTCAGCACCGAGCCGGGAACGACCTGCAGCGAAAAGCTGCCCGTCGTACTTGTTACATCTCCTTTTTGGGTCGTGGTGTCGAAGACCGTAGCTCCGATCACCGGCTGCCCGGAAGCATCCTTGACGGTACCCGATACCGTAAAGGCCTCCCCTTGCGCGCGGGTTTCGAGGGCCGCGAAAGCCAACGCCACGCACATACAAACCTTCAGCAGGTTCAAGAAGTTAGTACAAATTTTCATACGTTTTGTTTTTAAGTAGTTGGTTTCAAAAAACTCCAGCCCGACACGGGGTCCGGCCGGAGCCGGGAATTCAGATTTCCTTTTTCAACATAAGCGGTTTATAATTAGGTCTAATTGGCGTTGCTATTCCGTAAGCGACGTGTTAGGCTCCGGAGCGAGCGTGATTTTCAGACGGCCGCCGCGCACCACGTCCGCGAAAGGCAGCTGTACGCCCGTCAGGGGTTTGCCGTCGAGCTGCGCAGAACCGATATAGTAGTTCTCCGGAGCGTTGCCCGCGGTCTCGATCACGAATTCGCGGCCTTCGTAATAATCGGGATTCAGGCTGATCGTAATCTTGTCGAACAGCGGGCTGCAGAGCTGGAACGACGGATCGGGAGCCGTCAGGCCCTTCACGTCGAAGAGTCCCATCGAAGCCATGACGTACCATGCGCCCAGCTGTCCCTGATCCTCGTCCTGTCCGTAGCCGTAGCCGTGAATCTCCTCCGTACCGTAGAATTCGTTGCAGATCGTGCGCATCCACTTCTGCGAGAGCCACGGCTTGCCCGAAAAGTTGAACAGGCCCGAAATATGGAGGTTCGGCTGGTTGCCGTGGTTGTAGTAGGTATGCAGTCCCGCGAAGGCGTCGATGGTCTTGCCGCCGCCGAAGATATTTTCGCGCGAAATAAGGAACGTGCTGTCAAGCCGGTTGTTGAACTCCTCGCGGCCGACCATCTCCACCAGACGGTCGATATCGTGGGGAACATAATAGGTGTACTGTACGGCGTTGCCCTCCTGAAAGCCCACCCACGGCGCATAAGGATCGAAGTCGGCGATAAACCGGCCCTGCTCGTCGCGCGGACGCATCAGTTTGGTTTCGGGGTCGAAGAGCAGTTTCCACCCTTCGGAGAGCTTCGAAAGCCGTTCGTAATCGGCTTCATGTCCCAGCTGGCGGGCCATCTGGGCCACGGCATAGGCGCTGAACGAATATTCGAGCGTATGCGAAGCCGAGAAACCCGAACCGCGGGGCGTGGTCTGCATGTGCAGCTCCGTCGAATAGGGCGAATAGCCGCGCTCGACGAACTGCCCCACATCCAGCTTGCCGGCTCCCGCGGGACGGCCTTCGCTGCCCAGCTCGTTCTTGCGAGCGGCTTCGTAGCCGAGCGCCACGTCGAAATTGCGGATGCCGCAGTTGTAGGCCGCCGCGATGGCGAGGCCCGTAAAGTTGGTGCCCACGCCCGAAACATACTTGCTGCATGCGATGCCGTCGCCCAGCCAGCCGGCGTCCTTGTAAACCAGCAGCTGGCTCGAAATCCAGTCGGCGTAATATTCGGGATAGGCGATGCTCCACAACTGGGTCAGGTTCCAGAATCCGCCCCAAATGGCATCGGTATTATAGTGGTTATGCAACGGGTTGCCGGCGGGGTCGAGCGGAATCTGCCCGACGGTTCCGTCGTTCGCGGGATAGGCCCCGTTCACGTCGCTGGCCAGACCGCGTCCCAGCACGGCATGGAACAGCCCCGTATAGAATTTGACCCGGTCCTCCCGTTTGCCGCCCTCGACGCGGATGCGTCCGAGCGCCTCTTCCCATGCTTCGTTTGCGGCCAAGAGCGCCCCGTCGAAATCCAGATCGGCGGCTTCGGCCTGCATGTTCAGGCGGGCGTTCTCGACCGAAGTATACGACAGGCCGATCTTCACGCCGACGTCCCGACGCGCACGGGTATCGAAACGCAGGTACACGCCGGCGCCCACGCCCGTACGGCTCCGCTCACCGGCAAAAACCTCCTCGCCGCAGAAGGCGCCCCACGACGCAGGTTCGGCATCCACGACGGCGCTGAAATACATCTTCACGACGGCGCCCTTCTGATAAATGTCCACATAGACGGGTTCGGTCACCACCCAGCCCTCGATACGGCCGTCCTCGGTGAAGGTCACCGAAGCGTCGCGCGCAGGACCGCTCTCGCCCATCTTCGTGCCGATGTTGAAGATCAAGGTTGGCCTCTTCCGAAGCGGGGAAGGTATAGCGGTGGAAACCGACGCGCTCGGTAGCCGTCAGTTCGGCTTTCACGCCGTAGTCTTTCAGCAGTACGGAGTAATAGCCCGGCCGGGCCACCTCGTCTTTCTTGTCGAAGCGCGAACGGTAACCCGCCTCCGGATCGTCGAGGGGACCGGGAACGGTCTGCAGCGCGCCGACGGTCGGGGCGATCACCACGCCGCCCACCTGAAATTCGTGGAAATTGGCGAAACCTTCGATCGAAGTATGGCGGGCGTCGTAGCCCACGGCCTGCCAGCCGCCGGGATTTCCGAGGTGGCCGTCGGTGGTCGGCGCCAGTTTCGCCATGCCGAACGGCACCGCCGCGGGCGTGAAGAAGAACCAGCGCGAATGGGCCGTTCCGATACGGGGATCGACATAGTCGGTCAGCGGTTCGGGCGACGTGCAGGAGGTCATGCAGGCCGCCAAGGAAATCAGGGATAAAAAGAGTCTATTCATAGGTAGTTTGAATTATTCGGTTTCGACTTTGAGCATCAGGTACTCGAAGGGTTTCATCCAGAAGGAGCGGTCGTCGAACGGCGCGAGGGGCTGTTCGCGGTAGTCGCAGACGCTCACCCGGCGGGCCTTCATCCGGCCCCAGACGAATGCGGAATGCACGCTTTGATCGCCCATGTTCTGCAGACGCACGATATAGCCCGTCCCGTCCGCCGAGGGCGCGATGCCCGACACGGCGATCCGGTTGCGGCCTTCGAGCCGGAACAGCCGGCCGACAGGTTCGGCCCTGCCGCTTTCGACGGCGATCAGGGGCTGTTCGCGTTCGGCACCGCGCTGTTTGAGTTTCAGATCGAACGGGTCGCATATCTGCAGCGAATAACGGAAGCTGGCCACGCCGCCCTGCGACGCCTTGTAGTTCGTCCGCCATGTATTGTTCATCACCCACGAATAGACCACGGGCGAAATCTGCGCCGAGGGCCACCAGCCGTAGCCGTGGCGGGGATTGAGCCGGTAATCTTCGCCCGAAGGCGTGCCCAGCTCGACGAACGGCGCGTCGAGGGTGGTCAGGCATACGGCGTGTTCCAGATCGCCGACGGCCATGCCGTTCAGCAGCGAATAGTAGTGCTTGTTGACGCCCGCGAGCTGTTCGCGTTCGGGGTGCATCTCGCTCATGGCGAGGTCCATCGTGATTTCGGGATGCGCGAAGTTGAACGGGAAGACGAAACGCACGCTTTCGTGCTCCAAAATATCCTGCTTGTCGACCGTATTGCGGATATCGACGCGGCCGAGTCCTCTGTAAACCGTCACGTCGCGCCAGAGGGCATTGCAGCCCGGAGCGTCGGAGACGATGCGCAGGGTCGCGGCGACGGGGCCGTCGTCGAGCACTTCGACGCGCGTCACCCGGTCGATGCCCCGCGGATCGGCGGCAATGCGGCCCGAATAGATATAATCGTTGAGTCCTTCGCCTGCGGCATATTCGTAATCGGCGCCCGCAGCCTTCAGCGAGCGGATCGTACCCTTCGCCGGATCGACCGCGACACGCACCAGCCCGTTGTCGAGCACGTTGCCGCCGATCATCGAAACCGGAGCCGCAGGACTCTTCTTCGCCTTCGCGGCAGGCGCGGCAGGAACGATCCGGTAAACGGACGACGAAAGCGCGGGCACCTCCTCGGCAAGGAAGATCCAGCCGCCGTCGTGCAGGCGCTGAACGGCGACCGGCTCTCCCGAAGGAGCGAGCAGCCGCTTGCCGGTCAGGTCGGCCGCCACGGTCACGACGTCCGTACGGGGCCAGAGGTTCGTATTGAGCACCTGAACATACCCCTCGCCGGCCGTTATGCCGGCCATCGCCTCGTCGCAGAGACGGCGCGACTGCACGTCGGCGCTGTCAGCGTACATCTTCTTGCCGGCCCACAAGTCTTTCGTAAACTGCGAGTAGGGATCGGGACCGCTGGCCGACGCGCCCCACGTATGTTCGGAAAAGAGCAGCACGTTCTTCCACGCCTCGGCGAGTTCACGGGCAGGATAGTCGCTTTCGGGAGAAAGCATGCTCCAGAGAATTCCGGTACGGGTCAGACGGGCGGCGCTCTCGCGGTTCATCGCCGTTTCGCGGGCCGTCGAGGAGGCGCCGTCCTCCCACGTCGGGGTCATGTCGCCCCCGTAGGTGGGCAGGTATTCGCCGTACTGCTCTTCGAATGCCGTAAAGAATTCCTTGGTCGTCGTGATGCGGAACTGCGGCGAATCGTAACGCTCGTTCCACGCGCGGATCACGTCGGGCATCAGCTCGTCGGGAGGTCCGTTGTCGCCGTGGACCGTGTAGCGCAGATAACAGGTGTTATAGGGAAATTCGTCGGTCTCCAGCTCCTGCAGGTAGTTCCAGATCGGCTCCACCCCGCACACCGAAAGGCGTCCGGCCAGCCAGCCGTGGAACCACGAATAGCCGCGTCCGGCCTGCCACACCAGCACCTTGTCGGTTCCCGACTGCGACTGCCAGTAGAAGGGCCGGTCGCCCCATTCGACGTGCAGGGCCGCGGCGCGGTCGTTGCCGATCTTTCCGTAGAAAGGCACGTAATTGGGACCCGGCGAGTAGTACTTCACGCCGTTTTTGGACATGGCGGTGGCAAGTCCCCAGACCTGTCCGGGAACGTCGCTCATCATCGCCGTATTCACCTCCACGCCGATTTCACGGGCAAGCCGGTGCGCGTCGTCGAACATGTGCATCAGCTCCTCCTGCCGGCAGATGCCCGTCAGGATACTGCCCAGCGGGGCGTCGATGTTGATTACGCCGTCGCGTACGGCCTGAATCAGCCGTGCGGCCTTGTCGGTTCCGGCATAGGCTTCGAGATACCCGGCGATCGCCCACGTCGCTTCGGTATTCCAGCGGTAACGGGCGCCTTCGGGATAATCCTTCGTCCGCTCGGCGAGGTCCATCGCACGCTCCAGATTGCGCCACTGGAACTTCATCACGTCCATCTGACGGTGCGTATAGCCGATGTCCTGATGCGAATGGGAGAGGAAATTGACGGTCCATTTGCGGGCGGCAGGCACCTCGAAACGCTTTTCGACGGTTCCCTGACGGCTCGTCAGACGCACGTCGAGCTTCGCCGTCTCCTCCATGTATCCCGCCGGGAAAAGGCCGTCGTAACGCACGACGCCGACGCCCGAAGGTGCGATTTCGGCGCTCCACGTACGGCCGCCGCATTCGAACGCGAGGTCGGCCCCGGCATATATCGGATTGTCGAAGCGCAGGGTGAATTCGCGCGACGGCCCTTCGGGCGTTTTCAGATAGCCCTGCGAAGCCGCGAATGACAGCTCCGAAACGGGAGCCAGCGTGCGTACGTCGGCGCGCTCCTTCGTATAGAAACGGATTTCGGCCAGCCCGTAATAATCGGGATTCTGGTGCATGTCGGCCGCTTCGCGCATGACGACCGGATCGTTGCGGTCGTAGTGGTTGCCCTCGCCGCCGGCAGCTGCCGTAAAACAGATATAGCGGGCTTTCAGGCCCGGTGTGTTCAGGATAAGGTCGGCCGGTTCGGGATTGCGCCCCACCGACTCCGGAATGACGTGGTAGTCGAGCCGTCCGTCGGGCAGCAGCTGCCACGTTTGGCCGTCGGCCGAATACTCGACATATACTTTGTTCAGTCCGCGGCGGGTGTGTTCGTTCTGGTTATGATTCCATATGCGGATCTGGTCGATTTGACGGGGGGGGGGGAATTCTTATCGCCCACCTGACAGAGGAACCACACTACCCCTTCGCGCGTCGAGGGGCTGTAACGCACCGTTCCGGCCGAAGCCTGCGACACCCACATGCCATGCCCCAGATTATTGGCTTCGTGCAGGTCGCCCCGCATGCCGGCGCCGTCGACCGCAGCCGCGGCGGACGAGCCCCTGAGCGTCGAACTGGCCGACGCCGTAATTTGGTCGGAAGGCAACTGGCGATAGACTTCGACACGCTGCGCATGCACGGCGGCGGTCGTCGCCAGCGTCAGGAGCCATAAAAGGAGTAACTTCTTCATTTCTACAGGTTAGTCGTTATACGTATCCGGCAGGCCGGAAAGACATATGTCGGGTTGTTTTCACATATGTCCATACATTACCACATCGCAAATGTAAAAATATTTTCCGTATTCTGTTTGTTTCAAGCGAAAAAATTTCAAATAATTTTTCAAACGCACCATACGACGCAGACGAACAAGAAACATAAAACATTGTATTTCAATATATTAAATATAAATAAACGTATCAAACACGCTCTATCCCAAAAGACCGGACATGCCAGACCGATTATTGTGCAAACAATAAAATACATAGCAGAAACATACCGCACCCTCTGCGGCCGAAGATTCCGGCGGGAGGCTTAACGCCTTGTAGACGACCGGGTTTTGCACCGACGGACAATCGGGCATGTCCGATGTCGGAAACCACAACGCCGACCGCCGTCACGCGCAAAACAGCCCTACTGCGACAACATATCCGCCAACGGCGAATTATCCGCATTCCGAGAGCGAAGCCCGGACAGCAACCGCCTTTTCCATATATAATAATAGGTAAACACCGGCAGACGCCTGTTTCAGGCGGCAGGGAACGCACATATGTACCTACAATAAAAACCATAAAACAGCGGCAAATTCAACTTTTCCGAGCAAAAAAGAGCTGAAATTTGCATTTACACGAAAATTTTGTTTATTTTACGCCAAAATTGTATGAACATTTAATCAACCAACAAACCCAAACCATGAGAAAAACATTGTTTTCGGGAATTGCAGCATGCCTTTTCGCCACGGCGGCAACGGCTGCGGAGCAATCTCCTTCGGTTATATGGACGGTGGGACAGGCCGACCGGTCGGCGTCCGAATTCGCACTGGCTCCGGACCGCTTCCGCGACTTCCTCGCCAACGATTTCGGCTATGAAGACAAATATTTCCTCGTCGGGCACTCCGTTCCCGCCGCCGATTTCCCCTACGTCCTGCCCGGACCTGCCGACACGTGGGGCGGCACATGGCCCACGTCGGGCTGGCGCACGCATCAGGTCAATATCCTCTTCGGCCTGAAAGAGATTCCCTCCGACGGAACCTGCACGCTCGTCGTCGATCTGCTCGATTACGCCAAAAACTTCCTGCCGCTGGTAAAGGTTTCGGTCAATACGCAGGATGCCAAGTTCCAGCTCGACGCTCCGGGACTCAGCGTCGCCGACCAGCGCAAGCCCAACCAGATGGAAAAGATCGTCGATACGCTGTCGATCACGGGCAATCTCGCCAAAGCGACGCCCCGCCGGCTCGAAATCCCGATCCGTCCCGGCGTACTCAAGGCCGGCGGCAACGAGGTGACGATCACCGTGCTGGAAGGCTCGTGGATACTTTTCGACCGCGTGAGCCTCGAAGGCCCTGCCGGCACGAACGTGGAACAGCCGCAGCAGCTCTTCATCCGCAACATCGAGGCCGCTCCCTATGAACTGGCCGACGGCAAACGACGCGTCCAGCCCCTGCTGGTCGATCTCGAATGGCTCGAAGGCGCACCCGCGCTCAGCGTCGAACTCGACGGCAAAGAGATACTGAACCAGCGCATCGAAACGGGCCGTTACCAGCTCGAAGCCCCGATGCCGCAGGTGAAGAAAGCCAAAAAGAGCGCTTACCGGATTCTTTGCGACGGCCGTGAAATAGCACGGGGCAGCGTCGTACGCACGCCGCAAAAGCTCCAGACGCCGGCCGATTACGTGGATACGCGCATCGGCACGGCCCACTCGCGCTGGATGATCGCGCCGGGACCGTGGATGCCGTTCAGCATGGTCAAGATGAGCCCCGACAACCAGAATACGGGATGGCAGGCCGGCTACCAGCCCTCGTTCGAGAATATCGGCTGTTTCAGCCATATCCACGAATGGACGCTCGGAGGACTGGGCATCATGGCCGCAAACGGCGAGCTGAAAACCCGCGTCGGCGACGAACAGAAGCCCGACGAAGGCTACCGTTCGCGCATCGACAAGCGCACCGAGCGGGCCGACATCGGCTATTACAGCGCCGACCTGACCGACTACGGCATCAAGGCCGAAGTGACGGCCACAACGCGCTGCGGCTTCGAGCGTTTCACCTTCCCCGCAGACCGCGGCACGGGCCGTATCCTGATCGAGCTGCATCCCGAAACCGAGTACGGCATCCAGCTCAAAAACGTCTCGGTGAAGCGGGTCGGAGAGCACCGCATCGAGGGTTCGTGCCACCAGTTCTCGCCGGGCGTATGGAGCCACGACGCCGATCAGGACTACGTACTGCACTTCGTCGTCGAATTCGACCGTCCGATCCTCCGCGTGGGCAGTTGGAAAGACGACGTCGTCGCCAACGACATCCGGGAGCTCAGCAGCGGCCCCTGCAAATACGCAGGCCTGTTCGTGGAGTTCGATCCCGTGCGGAATCCCGTCGTACAGGTACGTTCGGGCATCTCGCTCGTCAGCGTCGAAAACGCCGCGCAGAACCTCGCCGCCGAAGTCACCGAACCTTTCGGCTGGGATTTCGAGGCCGTACGCCGGAATCAGGTGGACACATGGAACGACCTGTTCAGCCGCCTGACTGTAAAGACCAACGACCGGCTCGAAAAGGTCCGTTTCTACAACAACATGTACCGTGCGATCTGCAGCCGCAACACGTGGAGCGACGTAAACGGCCAGTGGGTTTCGACCGACGGCAAAGTGCACACCGTGGCCGATCCCTCGGAAGACGTCATGCTGGGCTGCGACGCATTCTGGAACACGTTCTGGAACCTCAACCAGTTCTGGAACCTCGTGACGCCCGAATGGAGCAGCCGCTGGGTCAACTCGCAGCTGGCGATGTACGACGCCAACGGCTGGCTGGCCAAAGGTCCCGCAGGCATGAACTACATTCCCGTCATGGTCGGCGAACACGAAATTCCGCTGATCGTCAGCGCATGGCAGATGGGCATCCGCGACTTCGACGCCAAGAAGGCGCTCGAAGCCTCGGTCAAGATGCAGACCACCCCGGCGCAGAAGGTATTCAAGGGCTTCGCCGGCAACCGCGACCTGACCGCCTACATGGAACACCACTACGTCCCCTACGACAAGGGCCGCTTCTCGAATACGATGGAATACTCCTACGACGACTGGACCGTAGGCCAGCTGGCCAAGGCGCTCGGCGACGAAGAGACCTACCGCACGTTCAACGACCGCGGCTACTGGTGGCGCAACGTCATCAGCGACGAGGGCTACTGCCACATGCGCGACAGCAAGGGCCAATGGCTCGAAAACTTCGATCCCTTCCGCAGCGGCGCCAACCAGCACTACGTCGAAGGCAACGCATGGCAGCTCACCTTCTTCGTGCCGCAGGACGTCCCGGCGCTGGTCGAGAAGATCGGCAAGCAGCGCTTCACCGACCGCCTGCTCTGGGGCTTCAATCAGGACGAGGCGTGGCGTTACAACGCCCCGAACGACCAGTATTGGGACCACCCCGTCGTGCAGGGCAACCAGCAGTCGATGCACTTCGCATTCCTGTTCAACTACGCCGACACGCCGTGGAACACCCAGCGCTGGAGCCGCTCGATCCTCGACCGCTACTACGGTTACGGCATCGCCAACGCCTACCTCGGCGACGAGGATCAGGGACAGATGAGCGCATGGGCGATCATGACCTCGATCGGTCTGTTCCAGACCGACGGCGGATGCCGCGTGGATCCGGTTTACGAAATCGCCAGCCCGATTTTCGAAGAAGTGACGATCGACCTCGGCGAACGTTACGGCCGCGGCAAAAAGTTTACCGTCAAGGCCCACAACGCTTCGCGCAAAAACATCTACGTGCAGAGCGCCCGCCTGAACGGCAGACAGCTCGACACGTTCCACTTCCCGGCTTCGGAGCTGCTGCAGGGCGGGGAGCTGGTTCTCGAAATGGGACCCGAACCCAACAAGAGCTGGGGTCTGAAATAACCCCGGAGATACGGACAAGAATAAAGGCGGAACATAGTTCCGCCTTTATTCGTATTGTCTACCGGCCTGCTCCGCAGTCCATAACCTCCCTACGGAACGCCCCGCCGCAAAGACCGAGTCCGACACTCCGGACCGTCTTACAGACCAACCCTGCGCCCGGTCTGTCTCTGCACCGCCGGATTCAGCCATACCGGACACCGCCCCGCCGTTGCAGCCACACTGCCGTTTCGGCCGCATCCGACACCGATCCCGCTGTCTCGGCCGCGCCGCCATTTCAGCCGCGCACCGCAGACCTGCATCCTGCCGTCTCAGTTGCGCACCGCCGGGTTCAGCCGCCGCGCCGTCAATCGTTGGTGAACTCGATCGAATAGGTAAAGCTGTCGGCCCGGTAATAGCCGATGTTGTATTCGACGGGTTTGTCGTTTACGTCGAGCACGAAGCGCTTGCGCACGAGAATCGGCGCGCCTTCGCTGATGTCGAGCTTGTCGGCCAGATCGGGACTCGCCGCACGGGCATAGATCTGCTCGCGCGAAGTCTTGACGACGATGCCGTAATTCTTCTGCAGGTTCTCATACAGCGGCATGGCCATATCCTCCTCGCCCGTCATCGGAATCGCCGGATTGAAATAGGAGATGAAATAGACGAACGGCAGTCCCGGACGTCCGCGCAAACGCTCCAGACAGAGCAGTTTCGTTCCTTCGGGAGCGTTCAGAAACGCAGCCGCCTCCTGCGAAGGGTGTTTGCGGCTGATATGCAGTTCGAAATTCTGCACCACCATTCCCTGCGCGTGCATCTCCTGCGAAAAACTCATCCAGTTGCGGGCGTTGCTCATCACGTTCTGCGGCGCAACAGTCGTGCCGTAACCCTTCTTGCGGATAAGCAACCCTTCGAAAACCAGCCGGTTGATGGCCTGCCGAAGCGTATTGCGGGATATGTTCAGTTCTTTGGAGAGTTCCACCTCATTGGGCATCAGCTTGCCTTTTTTATACTCCTCCTGCTGAATCATTGTGCGCAGCAGCTCCTCCGCCTGCTGATGCAGCGGCTGGGTAGAGTTCGGGTCGAGTCGAAGTTTCATTGCGCTATTTATTATCGTAATACAAATATACGACATTTATTTGATTATACATAGTATGCACATGCGATATTTTCCGGCAGCGTCCATTCCGCAATACGACCGCAAATCGGGGACCGATAGCAAAATAGGAGCGTTTCAATGTACTCACATAAATACAGCGACCGGAACGACAGACAACATATACATGGAAACGTATTTTACGACCGGACATGAAGCAAGGACATCCGGAAAGGATTTTCCGGATGTCCTTATCAACCGACATGCAAACCAACTATCTGATTCCCAACTCGCCGCGTTTTTCGGCCAACAGCCGCGCCAGCTCCCGGCGGATAGGGAGGTATCCGCGCTCCTCGTAAACATTATGCACCTCGCAGGGGTCTTTCCGCAGGTCGTACAGCTCCCAGAAGTCGATATCGGGATCGCCGTCCGCCCCCGGACCGAACCAATGGATCAGCTTGTAACGATCGGTCCGGATGCCGTAATGCGCCCGTACGCTGCCGACGGCTGGGTAATCGTAATACTGGTAATAGAGCGACGTCCGCCAGCCACGCGCCTTTCCGCTGCGGAACAGGGGTTGCAGCGAAACGCCGTCCATTCCGTCCGGGACCTCAACGCCGGCGGCGTCGAGCAGCGTCGGGGCATAGTCGATATTCTGCACCAGCTCCCGGCAGACCGTACCGGGACGGATATGCCCGCGCCACGCCATGATCAGCGGCGTGCGGAACGACTCCTCGTACATGAAACGCTTGTCGTAGAGACCGTGTTCTCCCAGCAGAAATCCCTGATCGGAGGTGTAGACGATCAGCGTGTTGTCCATCAGGCCGTTTTCCTCCAGATAGTCGAGCACCCGGCCGATCTGGTCGTCCACCGAACGGATCGTGCGGCAGTAATCGTGTATGTAACGCTGGTACTTCCAGCGCAGCAGCTCCTTCCCTTCGGGACGGTCGGCCAGAAAGTCCCGGTTCTTACGACCGTAGGAGTCGTCCCACACGCGGCGCTGTTCGGGCGTCAGCGTGCTCATGGCGATATCCCAGCTGTCGTGAATGTATTGCAGAGTCGGCTCGTCCTTCAGCTCCTCCACCTTGAAATCGAAGGCATATCCCATGTGGCGGTCGATCGTCAGCTGCTGCTGGCGCATCTGGTCGCCGCGCGTGGCGTAATCGTCGAAAAGGGTTTCCGGCTCCGGGAACTCGACATCCTCGTACAGATCGAGGTACTTCAGGTCGGCCATCCAGTTCCGGTGCGGGGCCTTGTGGTGGATCATCAGGCAGAAAGGCGCGTCGTCGTCCCGGCGCGCGTCGAGCCACGCCAAAGCGTGGTCGGTAATGATGTCGGTGGCGTATCCCTCCTGACGGACGTACCTGCCGCCGGTTTCGGGCGTGCGCATCACCGGATTGTAATACTCCCCCTGATCCCACAGCAGGTCGTAATGATCGAAGCCCTTGGGTTCGACGCTCAGGTGCCATTTGCCGAAGATCGCCGTCAGGTAGCCCTCGGCCCGGAGCAGTTCGGGGAAATGCACCAGCGTCGTATCCATAATGCCGTAGCTGAGCGTGGTCTGCCCGTGACGATGGCTGTACACGCCGGTCAGCAGGGTCGCCCGCGAAGGCGCCGAGATCGAGTTTTCGACGAACGCCTCGCGGAAAAGCATCCCTTCGCGCGCCAGCCGGTCGATATTGGGCGTCGGAGCCAGCCGCGAAATCGGATGCCCGTAGGCGCCGACGGTCTGATAAGCATGGTCGTCGGTCATGATATAGACGATATTGGGCCGCCCGGATTCCCTGCCGCCCGCCCCCTGCTGCGCGGCGCATGCCGCGGGAACGGCGGCCGCAACTCCGCAGAGGAGGGCCGGAGAGAGATGATTCTGCCTCATTTGTCCTTACTTTATTTAAATGTATGAACAAATATAGCGATAAAATCCGGAAATACGACTCCGGCATCCGGTTTTTCGGTCGAAAAACTCTGATCGGCGTGTTTATTCCACCCCCTGCTGCAAGATGCGGGTCACGGCGGCTCCCTGACGCGGGAACAGGCGCAGGTTGTACGAGAACTGGGCGAGGAAATAGCGGCCCAGACCGAGGTTCGAGACGTTGCGGATGTAGGTGCCCGTCACCGTGCGGCGGAAAGTCGTGCCGTTCTGGTCGAAGAGATCATTGACGCCGACGGTCACCTCGCCCAGCCGCCTGCGGAAGAGTTTGCATCCGACCTGCAGGTTGCAGATCAGCCGCTCCTCGCGGAACGTGTCGGTGATTCCCTTGTAATAGTTGTAGTCGGCGCTGCCGCGCAGCACGATCCGCTGCCGCACCACGAAGTTCAGGTCGGCCGTGAGGTATTGGCTGACATAGACGTTGTCCACGGTCCGTATCTGCGAACTGTTGCGGCTCACGTTGTAATAGCCCGTATAGCCGATTTTGAAATCGACGCTCTCCGAGATGTTGCTCCCCAGCGTCAGCCCGGCGTCGTACGAATCCCCGTTCAGGCGGTTGCGCGTTCCGTTGATGACGCTCGGAATACGCCCGGTCGTAACTCCGGCCCTGACGTTGAGGTTGCTGCGCAGCCACCGCACCGGAAAACCGTAGCTGAGCGTCGTGCGCAGGTTCCAATAGCCCGGCAGATTGACCGGCCGCACAAACTGGTTGCCCTCCCCCAGCTCCGTGCCGTCGCCGTCGATGACAAAGTGCGGCGTGTCGATCACCAGCGAATCGGCAATCGTATTGGGGCTGGCCGAAAACCGCACGGCAAGCGTGAAGGTGCGGCCCTTGGCGGCGTTCGAACGGATATACTGCGCCGAAAGATCATGCGTATAGACGGGCTTCAACCCCGGATTTCCGGCAAAGACATGCTGCCGGTTGGTGGTATTGACGATGCTCTGGAGATCGGCGGCGCGGGGATTCCGCGTGCGCGACGCTGCGTCGATCCTGAGCAGGTTGCTGCGGTCGAAATGGATGTTGCCCACCACGCTGTAGGTTATGTTGTCGAACGACGCCGAAGTCCTGTCCGGCACGGGCAGCGTGTAGTCGCCCCCGAAATCGACATGCTGGTAATAGACCGACGCCGCGACCTTGGTCTTCTTAAAAAGATACTGGTAGGAAAGCCCCGCACGCTGGGTCAGGTAGTCGTAATCGTAATCCGTAGACTGGCGCGGATCGGGTTCCGGGCCGAACATCCCGGTTTTATTGTCGAAAAGCACCGTCCGGCGGTTCACCCGGTTGGCGGCGTAAGTCACGCGGTAATCGGCGCTCATGCGCGAACGCCGGCCGAACGCATGGGTGTAGGCCGCGTTTCCGCTGACGTAATAGCCGGGCTGTTCCCGGTTCGTACGCGAAATATTGCGGGCGTCGTAATCGGTCGTATCGGCTTCGATGTCGTCCGGATCGCGGAAGGTATACTGCCGCGGCAGGCTGAACTGCTCCCCGCCGCTGTATCGGCCGCCGACGCCGAAAGTCAGGCTGCGCAGCTTGCTGCCCGGCAGCCGGTAACGGTAAATCAGGTTGTTGGAGACGTTGTACCCGAAATTGTCGTTGTGCGCGAAGTTGCGGCGGCGGTTCACGAAGCGGATGTCGTCGTCCGCGAATTTGTTGTCGGTACGGCTAAAGGTCTCGTTGTCGAGCAGGTAATCCTGCACGCTGAACGCCGTGCGCATCATCAGCGAATGGCGGTTGTTGAATTTGTAGTCGAAACGCGAATTGAAGCGGTGGTTGACATTTTCGATCCGCGCATCGGTCGCGCCGTCGTACAGCACCAGCTTTTCCGAAGAGGTGAAGGTCTGCCGGTCGGTCAGGCTTTCGTTGCGGTTGTCGGCCCGGTTGAAGAAATAGCTGGCCGTAATCTTGGCCTTTTCGCCCCACTCATCGCTGTAGTTCGCGCCCACGGCCTGCACCGTCGAGACGCCGTCGAGCGGCCGCACCATGAAGTTGCCGCTGCCGCTGCGGGCGTTGGCCTGCCCCTGCTCCGTCGTCCCCAGAATATCCTCGGACGAGAAATTCTGCATATTGACATTGTTCACCAGCGCGATGACCGACAGCCGCCGCGCCCGGTCGAAGATATTGACATTGCCGCCGCCGATATATTTGTCGGGGATTCCGTACCCGGCGAACAGGCGGCCGAAAGCGCCGCGCCGCTTGTCGGGCTGCGTCACGATATTGATGGCCGTATAGCCGTCGCCGATGTCCACGCCCGTAAATTCCGACTGGTCGCCCTGCGAATTGTAGACGTCGATGCTTTCGACCATATCGGCCGGAATGTTGCGGACTGCCGACATCACGTCGTTGCCGAAAAACTCGCGGCCGTCCACGAACACCCGCTGCACGGTCCGGCCCTGCGCTTCGATAACGCCGTCGGCCACCTCCAGCCCCGGCATCTTGCCGATCAGCGCCCCGGCGTCGGCTCCGAACGTGACTTTGTAGGCCGAGGCCCGGTAGCTCAGCGTATCGCCGCGAATCGACGACCTCAGTGCCGGCACCTCCAGCACCACGCTCTCGATCGCTTCGGCGCCGGGCGACATCTCCAGCGTTCCGAGATCGGTTTTCCCGCCCGAAGTCCGCAGCTCGCGCTCCAAAGCCTCGTATCCGAGCGAAGTCACGCGCAGCCGCCACGCCCCGGCCGGCACACGCTGCAACAGCGCCGCCCCGTCAATGTCGGAAGCCGCATAAAACGGAGTCCGGGCGGTATCGGCCTGCGAGCGCAGTTCGGCCACGGCCCCGACGACCGGTTCCCGCGTAACGCGATCGACCAGACGCAGGTGCAGCGTGCCGTTCTGCGCCGACACGCTCAACACGCCCGCGAGGGCCGCCAGCAGGAAAAGCCTCTTTATCATTTAACGCGCTGCTCCGAGTTCCAGATAACGCGCATAAAGATAATCATAAATTGCATGCCGTTCCATATCGGGACGATATTCGGCCGAAAAACCGGGGCGCATAGCCTGCTGCGCTTCGGCAACCGACCCATGAATGCCCGCCGCAACGGCCGCGAACATCGCAGCCCCCAGCGCACAGGCCTGATCGCTGTCCAGCACCCGGATCGGCATGCCCATCACGTCGGCCATCGTGCGCATCACGAAAGAAGATTTGCGCGCGATGCCTCCGATAGCGATGATGTTGTCGATCGGCACCCCCTCTTCGAGCATCCGCTCGTTGATGGCACGGGAACCGAAAGCCGTCGCTTCGACCAACGCCTTGAAGACAGCCGGAGCGGAGGTCGCCAGCGTCAGGCCGTCGATCGCTCCGTGCACGCGGGGGTCCGCATCCGGTGTCCGGCGTCCGTTGTGCCAGTCGAGCGCGACCGGATCTCCGGTCGTCAGCGGCAGCGATTCGGCCTCGGCCGTCAGCTCGCCGAGTATCCGCTCCTCAAGAGTTTCGTCCCCCTGCGCGATCCGGCTCAAGGGCCACGCCATGATCCGCCGAAACCAAGCATAGATGTCGCCGAAAGCAGCCTGTCCGGCTTCGAATCCGACATATCCGGGCAGTACCGAGCCGTCGACCTGACCGCAGATGCCCCGTACGACACGGTCCCCGACTTCGCCGTAGGTACCGACCACGATGTCGCAAGTCGAAGTCCCCATCACCTTTACCAAGGTTCCGGGAACGATTCCCGCCCCGACAGCGCCCACATGACAGTCGATAGCTCCCACGCCGACTGCAATCCCCGGCCGCAGTCCCAACCGTGCGGCCCATTCGGGGCATAACCCGCCGATACATTCGTCACCGGTAACGGTCCGGGTATAGAGATGCCCGCGGAAAATATCCAGCAGCGGATCGACCGCCGAGAGGAATTCGGGCGACGGGAGACCGCCCCACGACTCATGCCACATCGCCTTGTGCCCTGCCGCACAACGGCTTCGGGCAATGGTTTCGGGCTTCGTGTCGCCCGTCAGCAGTGCACATATCCAATCGCAGTGCTCGACCCACGAACAGGTTTTCGCACGCAATGCGGGATCGCTGCGCAGGCAGTGCAGCATCTTCGCCCACACCCATTCGCAGGAGTAGGCGCCACCGCTGTAACGGGTATAATCGACCTCCCAGCGTTTCGCCAGATCGTTTATCTCATCCGCTTCGGCCAATGCCGTATGGTCTTTCCAAAGCACGAACATCGCATCGGGATTTTCGGCGTATTCGGGCAGCAGGGCCAGCGGAACGCCCCGCTCGTCGGTCAGCGCCGGCGTCGAAGCGGTCGTGTCGAAAGAGATGCCGCAGATATTGTCCGCCACCTCTTTGCCGCACTTTTCCAAAGCTTCGCGCACACACTGCTCCAAGGATTCGATATAGTCCAGCGGATGCTGACGGTAGCGATTCAGGGAGGGATCGCAGTAAAGCCGCTCTTTCCAGCGGGGATACGCCGCCACCGCCGATGCGATTTCCGCCCCGTCGGCCGTGCCGACAATCAGGCAGCGCACCGAATCGCTACCGAAATCGACTCCTATTACATACTTGGTCTGAGTTTGCATATCACGTCGCAGCATAAAAAATCGCAAAAAATTTGTTTGTTAAAACGTTTTAATTACCTTTGCAAAGGTAAGAGAATTTCCGGGATATCACAAAAAATCGCAAAAAATATGCGGACACGCAAAGTAACCATAAAGGACATAGCCACCGAAGCGGGCGTTTCGATCGCACTGGTGTCATTCGTCATGAACAACAAAGCCGACGGCAAGGAGACCTACCGCGTCAACAAAGAGACGGCGCAACGGATTCTGGAGGTCGCCGAAAAGCTTAACTACCAGCCCAACAATGCCGCACGTACGCTTCGCAGCGGCAAGACGAACACCATCGGGGTAATCGTATCGGACATCTCCAACAAGTTTTTCGCCGACATCGCCCGCTGCATCGAAGACCGCGCATATAAACATAAGTATACCGTATTGTTCGGCAGTACGGACGAAAATCCGCAGAAACTCGAAAACCTGATCGAGGTTTTCCGCAACAAGGGCATCGACGGGCTGATCATCGTCCCCTGCGAAGGTGCCGATGAAATTATCCGCAATGTCGCCCTGCAGAATATCCCCGTCGTACTGCTCGACCGCGAAGTGCCGGACACCGAACTGAGCAGCGTCGTACTCAACAACCGGCGCGCCGGCGTCGAAACCACTCAGGCGCTGATCCGTCAGGGTTTCACGCGGATCGAAATGATCTCCTACTCGATGAACCTGTCCAACATCAGGGAGCGCGAAGAGGGCTACCGCTTCTGCATGACGGAAGCCGGCCTGAGCGACCGGATCAACATCCATCACCTGCGTCACGACAAACTCGGCAAAATCGACGAGATCGTCCGCGATGCGAAGATGCGCAATGTCGAAGCGTTCGTATTCGCCACCAACACATTGGCCGCCAACGGACTGACAGCCATTTTCCGCAACGGCTGGCGCGTTCCGCAGGACTTCGCCATGGCCTGTTTCGACAGCAACGAAGCCTTCGACATCTACAAAACGACCGTCGCCTACGTGCGGCAGCCGATCGAACAGTTCGGCACGGAAGCCCTCGACCTGCTGATCAAGAATATCGAACAGAAAGACCAGCCGATCAACAGCATCCGCATCGTACTGACGCCCGAAATCGTCGAGAGCGGCATACCCGGCCGGGAAACGGAAATTTCGCAACTTATCGAGGAATAATTTCCTCTTTTCGCTGATTGGCTAAAACGATTTACAATAAAATATACGAATAAACTAAATATCGCTAAACCCCTTCACCATGCACCCTACCAAACTTCAGGGCATCATTCCCCCGATGATTACCCCGCTCAAGGGCGACGACGAACTCGACCGCGAAGGAACCGTACGACTCACGGAGCACCTCGTCGCCGGCGGAGTCCACGCCATTTTTCTGCTCGGCACGACGGGCGAAGCCCAGAGCCTGACCTACCGGCTGCGTTATGAATTCGTCGAGCTGGTATGCCGTCAGGTCGCAGGACGCATCCCCGTGCTGGTCGGAGTCACCGACACCGCCTTCATCGAGAGCGTCCGGCTCGCGGAGCATGCCGCCAAATGCGGCGCCGTCGGCGTCGTGGCCGCCCCGCCCTACTACTTCGCCCCTTCGCAGCAGGAGCTGATCGAATACTACACGGCGCTGGCCGACGCCCTGCCCCTGCCGCTCTACCTCTACAACATGCCGTCGCACGTCAAGGTCTTCCTCGAACCCGCGACCGTCAAGACGCTGGCCAACCATCCGAACATTATCGGACTGAAAGACAGCTCGGCCAACATGACCTACTTCCAGACACTCCTCTACCACTTGGGGGACAATCCCGACTTTTCACTTTATGTCGGACCCGAAGAGCTGACGGGCGAATGCGTCCTGCTCGGCGCCGACGGTGGCGTGAACGGCGGCGCAAACATCTTTCCCGAACTCTACGTCGCCATGTACGACGCCGCATGCGCCCACGACATCGCCCGCGTCCGCGAAATCCAGCGCCGCATCATGCAGATCAGCACATCGGTCTATACCGTCGGAAAATACGGATCGAGTTACCTGAAAGGCGTCAAATGCGCACTTTCGCTGCTGGGAGTCTGCGACGACTACCTCTCGTACCCCTACCGGAAATTCCGCACCGAGGAGCGCGCCCGGATTCGTCAGGCACTCGAAGCGCTGGGCGCCAACTGCAACGTATAACCCATAACAACCAACCCTCATGGAGATAACCTTACTCGATTACCTCGTATTTTTCGTCTTCGTCGGCGGCGTCGCCCTCTTCGGCTGCAGCTTCTACTTCCGCAGCCGCAAAGGCGCGGCCGCATTCACCGCCGCCGAAGGATCGCTGCCGACATGGGTCGTGGGCATGTCGATTTTCGCCACGTTCGTCAGCAGCATCAGTTTTCTCGGCCTGCCCGGCGACGCCTACAAAGGCAACTGGAATCCCTTTGTATTCAGTCTCTCGATCCCTATCGCCACATGGCTGGCCGCCAAGGTATTCATTCCCCTCTACCGCAGCGTAAACAGCGTCTCGGCCTACCACTACCTCGAAATGCGTTTCGGCTACTGGGCGCGCTGCTACGTGGCGGTCTGCTACCTGCTGACGCAACTGGCGCGCATCGGCTCGATCCTGCTGCTGCTGGCCCTGCCGCTGAACACGATGTTCGGCTGGGACATTCAGACCATCATCATCTGCACGGGAATCGCCACCCTGATCTACACACTGCTGGGCGGTATCGCCGCCGTGGTCTGGACCGACGCCATACAGGGCATCATTCTGATCGTGGGTGCCCTCGCCTGCGCCGCGATCCTTACCTTCACCATGCCCGAAGGCCCCGGACAGCTCTTCGAAATCGCCGCGGCACACGGCAAATTCAGCCTCGGCAGTTTCTCGCTGTCGCTGACCGAACCGACCTTCTGGGTGGTGCTGATTTACGGCCTTTTCGTCAATATGCAAAACTACGGCATCGACCAGAACTATGTACAGCGCTATATGACCACCAAATCGACGGCCGAAGCCGTGAAATCGACACTCTTCGGCGGTCTGCTCTACATCCCCGTCTCGCTCGTCTTCGTCTACATCGGCACGGCGCTCTTTTCCTATTATACGGCCCGGCCCGAACTGCTCCCCGCCGGCACGCCGTCCGATCAGGTCTTCCCGTGGTTCATCGTCCACGGGCTGCCCACCGGACTGACCGGACTGGTCGTCGCATCGCTCTTCTCGGCCGGCATGTCTACCGTCGCCACGAGCATCAACTCCTCGGCGACCATCGTACTGACCGACTTCGCCAAACGGCTCTCGAAAAAGGAGCTTACCGAAAAGCAGAATATGGGTACGCTCTACGCCACCTCGTTCGTCGTCGGCACGCTCGGCATCGTCGTCGGGCTGCTGATGATGCGCATCGACGGCGTGCTGGACGCATGGTGGAAGCTGGCGTCGATCTTCAGCGGCGGCATGCTCGGACTGTTCCTGCTGGGCGTGGTCTGCAAGACCGTGCGCCGGGTCCACGCGGTCCTCGCCGTGATCCTCGGACTGCTGACCATCGCGTGGATGAGCCTCTCGCCGCTGATCAACGAAGGTTCGCCCTTCTACCGTTTCCACAGTCCGCTGCACACCTACCTGACGATCGTCTTCGGCACGACGGTCATCTTCCTCACCGGCTTCCTGCTCACGGCCCTGAACCGCCGCCGAGAAGCCGAATAGCCGACACGAACAAACAACCTGAAAAACACAGAATATGACCACTTCACATCCTAAAATCGGGATCCGTCCGATCATCGACGGCCGCCGCGGCGGAATCCGCGAATCGCTCGAAGCAATGACCATGGGCATGGCGCAACGCGTAGCGCGTCTTTACAGCGAAGAACTCCGTTATTCGGACGGCTCGCCCGTCGAATGCGTCATCGCCGACACCACGATCGGCGGGGTCGCCGAAGCCGCGGCCTGCGCCGACAAATTCCGCGACAGCAATGTCGGCGCCGTCCTTTCGGTCACCCCTTGCTGGTGCTACGGCGCCGAAACCATCGACATGGACCCGCTCACCCCCAAAGCCATCTGGGGTTTCAACGGCACGGAGCGTCCGGGCGCCGTTTATCTGGCTTCGGCACTGGCCGGGCACAACCAGAAGGGACTGCCTGCCTTCGGCATCTATGGCCGCGACGTACAGGATATGGACGACGATACGATTCCCGCCGACGTACGCGAAAAACTCCTGCGTTTCGGCCGCGCCGCCGTCGCCGTCATGCAGATGCGGGGCAAATCCTACCTTTCGATCGGTTCGGTGTCGATGGGTATCGCAGGCTCTATGCCCGACCCCGATTTCTTTCAGGAGTACCTCGGCATGCGCAATGAAGCGGTAGACTGCTCGGAGATCGAACGCCGCATCGAACTGGGCATCTACGACAAGGGGGAGTTCGCCCGCGCCATGGAGTGGGTCGAAAAATACTGCAAGCCCAACGAAGGCAGCGACTGCAACCCCGCGCATCTGGTCTATTCACGCGAACAAAAAGACGCCGTCTGGGAATATGTCGTAAAGATGACACTCATCTTCCGTGACCTGATGCACGGCAATCCGAAACTGGCCGAAATGGGCTTCGAAGAGGAGGCCATGGGACACAACGCCATTGCCGGGGGATTCCAAGGGCAGCGCCAGTGGACCGACTTCCGACCCGACGGCGACTTCCCGGAAGCGATCCTCAACTCGTCGTTCGACTGGAACGGCATCCGCGAAGCAGTCACCTTCGCCACGGAAAACGACACGCTCAACGGCGCTTCGATGCTCCTGCTGCACCTGCTGACCAACCGGGCGCAGCTCTTCGCCGACGTACGCACGTTCTGGTCCCCCGAAGCCGTCGAGCGCGTCACGGGCCGCCGGCTCACGGGCCGCGCCGCAGGAGGCATCATCCACCTCATCAATTCGGGTTCCTGCACGCTCGACGCCACGGGACAGCAGTCCGATGCGGCGGGCAATCCCGCAATGAAGCCGTTCTGGGAGATATCCGACAAAGAAGCGGAAGCATGTCTCCAAGCCACGACATGGTACCCGGCAGGACGTGAATATATGCGCGGCGGCGGATTCTCGTCGCACTTCCTCACCCGCGGCGAAATGCCGATGACCATGTGCCGCCTGAATCTCGTGAAAGGACTCGGCCCCGTATTGCAGATCGCCGAAGGCTGGGCCGTAAACGTCGACAACGAGATTTTCGAGATCATCAACAAGCGCACCGACCGCACGTGGCCGACGACATGGTTCGCCCCCCGCCTGACAGGCCACGGCGCTTTTCGCGACGTCTATTCGGTGATGAACAACTGGGGAGCCAACCACGGCGCCATCAGTTTCGGATACGTCGGCGCCGACCTCGTCACGCTGGCCGCGATGCTCCGCATTCCGGTAGCCATGCACAACCTCGACGCCGACCGGCTCTTCCGCCCCTCGGCATGGGGCGCCTTCGGCTCCGACCCGGAAGGTTCCGACTATCGCGCCTGCGCGACCTACGGACCGATCTACAAATAACGACCGACACACCTAAAAACCGCAACCATGACCATCAGAAAACTTCTAACGCTCACCGTCTGCACGGCACTCCTCGGCTGTTCGGACGACCCGGAGCAAACGCAGCAGGTTCCCCCGACGACAGGATTCGGCAACCGGCTTTCGGGGCTTACGGCGATCATTCCGGAGGCAGGCGTCACGGATAAAAGTTCGACGACGCGAACCGGCGCCGCTGAAACCGGAGCGACCGTCTGGCTCGTCGACGATGCCATTACCGTCACCGACGGCCTGCACGCCGGCACATTCGACGTCGCAACCGGCATCGGCACCGCAACCGGAAAATTCAACGGTTCGCTCGATTTCGAACAAACGCCCCTTTACGCCGTCTATCCTGCCGTAAGCGCCATGAACGGCTTTACGGCTCCGGTCGTCATCGGCACCATGCAGAACGCCCGGACCGCAGGCGCCAACAACATCATGACCGCCCGGTGCGAAGAGGTCAAAGCGGCCAGCGAATCGCAGTTCGTTTTCCGCAAAAAGGCCGCCACGGCGCAGCTCTCGTTCGACTTCACCTCCGAAGGAAAATACGCTTCCGAAAAGGTCAATTCCATCAAGATTACGGCCGAAGGCGTAAATTTCGCGGGTGCATGCGACTTCGACCTGACCGATCCCGACGCTCAGCTCCGGGGATCGTCCAACAGCATCACCTACACGTTCAACGAAGCCCCGTCGCTGGCCGATAAAATCGAATTTACCATCGGCCTCGCCCCCTGCGACCTGACACAGGCCGCCAACATGTATTATCTGGTCAGCACGGACCGCTACACGTTTCTTTTCAACAAACGGCCCGCCCAATCCAGTCCGGAAGGGAGCGCGATTTCCGTTTCGCTTCCGCTCGATCAGTTCACGGCGACCGACAGCGAGACTCCCGCGGAAGGAGAAGTCAAGATCACCCACGAACTCCCGGCGCTCAACCTCAGCGCACAAGGAACGGCCAACTGCTACATCGTCGACAAGGAAGCGCGGTGCAGTTTCGATGCGACCGTAATGGGCAACGGCAGCGAAGGCATTATCCCCGGCGGAAGCTTCACCGACTACCTCGGCAATCCGCTCACGGCACCGGCGACAATCGCCCCCGTCTCGGCCGAACTGCTGTGGGAGACGACCGACGGACTGATCTCGGAACTGGTACTCAGCGACGGCATCGTCTCGTTCAACACCTCGGCCGGCAAGGGCAACGCCCTCATAGCGGTCAAGGACCAGCAGGGCCGCATCATGTGGAGCTGGCATATCTGGTGTACGGACCACCCCGCCGATCAGGTTTACATGGCCAATAAATACGGCAACAGCTATACCTTCATGGACCGCAGTCTGGGCGCCACATCGGCGCTGGACGACACCGGCTCGCTGGGCATGTCCTACCAATGGGGGCGCAAGGACCCGATCCCCGGTTCGTCGAAATTCTACGACATGACCGAACCGACCCTCTACGGATCTGTAACCAAGGTGAGCGTCGCCGCTTCCGACGCATCCACCGGCACGATCGCCAATGCGATCCAGAATCCCGTAACCTTCCTCAAGGCGGCGGACTGGCTTTTCGCCGGACGCAACAACTACCTCTGGGGCAATCCGCAGGGCGAGGAAGAGCTGACCGCGACTCATCAAAAGTCGATCTACGATCCGTGTCCCCCCGGCTACAGGATTCCGGGCAAGGATGCCTTCTCGATCTTCACGAAGACGGGAGAAAACACCACCGACCCTGCCCAACACAACGTCGTAAACACAAGTCCGACCAAACGCGGATGGTATCTCTACTACGCAGCCACGGGTTCGGGCGAGCAGGCGTGGTTCCCCTACAACGGGTGCCGCTACTACAGCTCCGGCGCACTGAACCGCGGTTCGTTCTACTATTACTGGACCTCGGCTCCCTCCGCCGGAACGAAGAGCTGCTGTCTGGCATTCAAGAACGACTGGAAAGAGGTCGATCCGCTCTACACCTTCCAGCGCGGAAATGCCCAAACGATCCGCTGCGTCAAGGAATAACGACCGGAAGCATTCCCTGCGCAGACAGGATATCTGCGCAGGGAACGAACCGGCAAAGCAAAAACCTAAAAAACCAAACAAGATGATTCGTATATATAATGCACTGCGCCGCAACTTACGGCTCTGGCTGATTCTCCCCGTACTCTTCGCGGGGATGGCGGGACCTGCCGGGGCGCAGACCAAAGGACATAAGGTCGTCGGCACCGTAATGGGTCCCGACAGCCTGCCGCTGCAAGGAGCCACCGTCATCATTAAAGAGGTGAACCGGGGCGCCGTATCCGATTCGAAAGGACGTTACGTCCTTTCGAACGTACCGCCGACCGCAAGTCTCGTGTTCTCTTTTCTGGGCATGGTGTCGCAAGAAGTTCCCGTAGGTCAGAAAACCGAGATAAACGTCGTGCTGACCGCCACCGACGCCCGTCTCGACGAAGTCGTGGTCGTCGGCTACAGCGAAGTGAAATACAAGGACCTGACGGGCAGCGTGGGACGCGCCAACGTCGGCGACATGCTCAAAACCGACGCCGGCAACATCGGCGAAGCCTTCGCGGGCCGCGTAGCCGGCGTGCAGGTAACTTCGAACGAAGGCATGCCCGGCGAGGAGATGAATATCGTCATCCGCGGCAGCAACTCCGTCACGCAGTCCAACTCACCGCTCTACGTCATCGACGGTTTCCCGCTGGAAGACACCTCGATGGGTGCCCTCAACCCCTCGGACATCGCTTCGATCAGCATTCTCAAAGACGCTTCAGCAACCGCGATATACGGCGCCCGCGCCGCCAACGGCGTGGTGATCATCACCACCAAACTGGGCACTCCCGGAACGACGAAAGTGACTTTCGACGCAAGCTGGGGATTCGCTCAGATATCCAAGAAAATCGACCTGATGAACGCCTATGAGTTCGTCACACTTCAGCAGGAGATCATGACCGAAGCCGACTTCAACAAAACCTATCTGGGCGAAGGGGGCACGATCGAGGATTACCGCAACGTAAAGAGCATCGACTGGCAGGATCAAATCTTCCGGACGGCTCCCATACAGAAGTACTCGGTCAATCTGTCGGGCGGCAACCGCTCCACGCGATTCAGCACAACGCTTTCCATGCTCGATCAGGACGGCATCATCAAAAATTCGAATTACAGCCGCTATCAGGGCCGCGCCACGATCGACCACCGCTTCGCCAAGAAATGGCACGTACAGGCGACGGCGAACTATTCGCGTATCCTGCAGACCGGCGACTCTCCTTCGCAGACCAACTACACGGGCAGCGCCAACCTGCTACCCAACGTATGGAGCTACCGTCCGTTCGTGTCGGTCGGCGACGACGACCTGATCAACGAGTGGGTCGATCCCTCGATCAACCCGTCGCAGGATTTCCGGGTAAACCCGATCTACATCGTTTCGGACGAATACCGCAAACGCATCAACAACTATTTCAGGGCCAATGCCTATGTCGAATACGAAATCATCAAAGACTTGAAGCTCAAAGTCATGGGCGGATTCCTGACGGACGATTATTCGAATGAGCAATTCAACGGTTCGCGTTCGCGCACGGGTAACAAATACCGTTCGGACGGAGTCAACGCATCGGTGCAGAACAAATCGACCCAACAGTGGGTCAACGAAAACACCCTGACCTACAAGACCGCCTTCGACAAGGACGAAAAGCACAAATTCGACATTCTCTTGGGACAGACCATGCAGGGCAGCCGCTACAAAAATACCTACATGAAGGCCACGCATATTCCCAACGAGCATCTGGGCATCAACGGATTCGGCGAAGGCTCCCCGGTGGTTTCGACCTACAATTCGGCGGAATGGACGCTGATGTCGTTCCTGTCGCGCATCAACTACAACTACGACAACCGGTATTACTTCACGGCGACGTTCCGTGCCGACGGCTCTTCGAAGTTCGCCAAGAACAACCGCTGGGGTTACTTCCCGTCGGCCTCCGCCGCATGGAACATCTCCAACGAGAAGTTCCTCAGTCAGAACAAGGTCGTCTCCAACCTGAAACTCAGGGCCAGCTGGGGACAGACGGGCAACAACCGCGTTTCGGAATACGCATACCGGACGCAGATGTACGCCACGGAGGGATCGGAGTACCCGTTCGACAACAGCAACACCACGGGCAACATCATCGTCAATCTGGGCAACCGGAATCTCAAATGGGAAACCACCACGCAGTGGGATGCGGGAGTCGATCTGGGACTGTTCCGCAACCGGCTTACGATCGCCGTGGACTGGTACCGCAAGATTACCTCCGACCTGCTGCTGTCCGCCGACATCCCACCCTCGTCGGGCTTCTCCACCAACACCATGAATATCGGAAAAGTCCGGAATCAGGGCTGGGAATTCACGCTCCAGACCGAGAATTTCAACACGAAAAACTTCCGCTGGACGACCGATTTCAACATCGCCTTCAACCGCAACAAGGTGCTGGCGCTGTCGCACAATCAGGAGAGCATCGTCAATGTCATCTCCTACAACAACGCCTATATCACCAAAATCGGCAAGCCGATGGGCATGCTTTACGGCTATATCTACGAAGGGACTTACAAATACGACGACTTCGACAACGTCGACGGCAAATGGGTCCTCAAAGCCGACATTCCCGACAACGGCACCGGCCGTTCGGGCGTGCAGCCGGGCGACGCGCGCTTCCGCGACATCAACGGCGACGGCACGGTCAATGCCGACGACTGTACGATCATCGGACGCGGCCAGCCGTTGCACACGGGAGGTTTCAACAACACCTTCGAATTCTTCGGTTTCGACCTGAACGTCTTCTTCCAGTGGAATTACGGCAACGACATCCTCAACGCCGCGCGCACGCAGTTCGTACGCGGCAAATCGGAGGTCGGCTACAACCGCTGGAAGGAGTACTGCGGACGCTGGACTCCCGAAAATCCGATGAGCGACATTCCGCGCGTGGGCGGCTGGGGTTCCTCCCAGTATTCGACCTTCGAAGTGGAAGACGGCTCGTTCCTGCGCCTGAAAAATCTCTCGCTGGGCTACACCTTGCCCTCCAAGATCACCAAGAAATTCTTCGTCCAGAAGCTGCGGGTCTACTTCTCGGCGCAGAATCTGGTGACATGGAGCAACTATTCGGGTTACGACCCCGAAGTTTCGACCAAAAATACGGCGCTCACTCCCGGATACGACTGGTCGGCCTACCCGCGCTCACGCGTCTACAACTTCGGAATCAACGTCGTATTCTAAAAACAACGATCATGAAAAAACTACTTTTTATATTCATCGCAGGCATAACGCTTGGTTCCTGCAATTTCTTCGACGTCGAGACTGCGGGTTTCGTGTCGCCGGAAACCTCGTACAAGGACGAGGAGAGCGTTCAGAAAGCACTGGTCGGCGTTTACGCGCCGCTGTCCGACCTGTCGTTCTACGGCCGGGACTGGTTCTATGCCTTCAACCTGCAGGACGACCTGAGCTACTACGACCGCAACTATACCAAGCAGGAACTGTTTCTGAACAACTACACCTATACGAACGCGACGCTGAACAACCTCTGGGCGAATCTCTACACGGGTATCGACCGCGCCAACTCGTTCCTCGAATATATACAGGGCTCGCCGATCGACGAAACGCTCATCGCCCAATACATGGGTGAAGTACGATTCCTGCGCGCCTACTATTTCTTCACGCTTTCGAGCCTTTGGGGCGACGTACCCTTACGCCTCAAATCGACCCGCGACACCGACATGGAAGCGCTTCAGATGCCCTCGACTCCGGCCGCGGAGGTTTTCGACTTCATCACAACCGAAATGGAGGACGTCGTAGGACAGGTCAGGACGGCCGACCAGCTCAACGGACCGGGCCGCATCTCGAAATCGACCGTCCAAGGCATCCTCGCCCGCGTCTATCTGAAAATGGGCGGCTTCCCCCTCTACAAAGGCAAGGAGGCTTTCGAAAAGGCCGCATACTGGGCGCGCAAAGTCCGTAACAGCCGGCTCCATACGCTGAATCCCGATTACAAAGAGGTGTTCACCAACCTCAGCAAGGATATCTATGATCTCACCTACCGCGAAAGCATCTGGGAAATCGAATTCAAGGGCAACAATCAGGACGGCCACACCACGGGCGGCTGCGTCGGAAGCTACAACGGCGTTTACAACAACCAGAACGACGCCTACGGATTCGGTTACGGATACGTATCGGTGACGCTCAAACTGTTCGACCTGTTCGACGATCCGAACGACGTGCGCCGGGACTGGAATATCTGCGAGTACTACTACCGCAACGGAGAGAAACTGTGGCGCAACCTCAACAACAAACAGTACGTTTACTGCAACGCAGGCAAATTCCGCCGCGAATACGAACTTTCCGACACGAAGGACAAGGACTACACGCCGATCAATTTTCCCGTGCTGCGCTATTCGGACGTACTGCTGATGCTGGCGGAAGCCGAAAACGAAGCCTACGGCGGTCCGACGACTCTGGCGTACGAATGTATCAACGAGGTGCGTCAGCGGGCCAATTCCGACTATCCGGCCGTCGCAGGTCTCGGTCAGGAGGATTTCCGCCGGCTCGTCATCGACGAGCGGGGCCGCGAACTCTGCTTCGAAGGGCTGCGCCGTCTGGACCTGATCCGCTGGGGACTCTACGTCGAAGCCATGACCACGGAGCGCCGGGCGCAGGTGGCCGATCCCCGCTGGCACGCGAACAAAAGCTATGCGGACGGAATCGCCGACTACACCGAGTACCGCCACAACTGGTATCCAATACCGAGCAAGGAACTGGCTACCAACTTCTCGATCAAACAAAATCCCTTATGGTAAAGGACTTAATCACCGATACGATGAAAAAGAATCTGATCATCACGTTTATTACGGCCCTTCTGTTGTGCCTGATCTCCTGCGGGGAGGTGCTGGAAGACGTTTCGTTCGGGGTGACTCCCGACAGCGGCAATGTCTATGAAGCCGGCAAAGAGGTATACTTCAACTTCAGCGGCAACCCCGACTACATCACCTTCTATTCGGGCGAAGCAGGACACAAATACGAATACGCCGGGAAAATCGACGGCGAAGGAACCGCCAATTACGGCATTCCGGTCAAAGCCATGAATGCCAGAGCCGACAATTATTCATATATTTACGAAACCGCAGGGGAATACGACGCCGTATTCGTCGCCCGGAACGCCACGTTCGAAGGCGAAAGCAAAGTCGTCGCACGATTGAAAATAACGATCGCCGAACCTGCGGACAACGAATAAAACACTTCTGCGATGAACAGAAAAACACTTTTTACCGCCCTGCTGCTCCTCCTCGGCCGAAACGTTTGTTCGGCCGGGGAGCCCGGCCCGACGATCCGGTTCGCGGAAATCCCGGCCGGCTGGTTCTACATGGGTTCCGGCGGACCGGGCGCAGACTACGACGAGACGCCGATCCACAAAGTGGTCATCTCCCGACCGTTCCGGATGTCCGTCACCGAGATCACCAACGCCCAGTACGAAGCGTTCGATCCTTCGCACCGCGCCCTGCGCGGCAAACAGGGGTTTTCGAGCGGGGACAACGAAGCCGTGATCTTCGTGGACTGGCATCAGGCCGATGCGTTTTGCCGCTGGCTCTCCGAAAAGGAGGGCCGCACCTACAGGCTTCCGACCGAAGCCGAATGGGAATACGCGTGCCGGGCCGGCTCCTGCATGCACTACTCCTTCGGCGACCGGCTTCCCAAAGCGGCGCTGAAGAATCAGGAAGAGCATCACTCGTTCATCCCCGTCGATCTGACCGTGGCGCAGAGCGCGCCCAATGCCTTCGGACTGTACGACATGCACGGCAACGTCGAAGAGTGGTGTTACGACTGGTACGGCCCCTATTTCAGAGGCGACCAGACCGATCCGGTGGGATATGCCGACGGCTTTTACAAGGTGACGCGCGGCGGCAGCCATTCGACCCCCGTCGAATACCTCCGCTCGGCCAACCGCATGGCCATGATCCCGGAAGACAAGCATTTCCTGACCGGATTCCGCATTATCGAAGCGCCCTATCCGGCCACGAAGCCGGTTCCCGCTTCCACCGCCGCCGAACCTGTAGCGCAACACGTCGCACATTGGGTAGATATGAACGACCAACCGCGTTATTACACTCCCATTGAATACGTCATACCGCCGCAGATCTCCACAGCACCGATGTATCCCCACAACCATTGTCCGGCAGTCACGTGGTGCCGTAACGGCGACCTGCTCGCCGTCTGGTTCTCGACGATCAGCGAATTCGGCCGGGAAATGGCTATCTGGCACAGCCGCCTGCGCTGCGGAGCCGACTCGTGGGACGAAGCGAGCCTTTTGTGCAAGGTTCCCGACCGCAACATGACCGGATCGTCGCTCCGGTGCGATCCCGACAGCGGCCGCATCTATCTGCTCAACGGCGTCGAAGCCGGCGGCTGGTGGCGCAATCTGGCGCTCTTGGCGCAGACCTCGGACGACAACGGCGCGACATGGAGCCGCCCGCAGATCGTCTCCCCGGAACATACTCCGGGACATCAGGTCATCGCCGGCATGATCCGCAGCAGCGAAGGCTGGCTCATCAATGCCTGCGACGGAGGCCCCGACAACAACGAAGGTTCGGTGATTCAAATCAGCCGCGACGACGGCCGCAGTTGGACATCTCCCTGCGGGGAAAAGCCCGAAGAGTTCGAAGCGGGACGCACCGGCGGCATGATCGCGGGTATCCACGCCTGCGTTGTCCAGCTCAGGGACGGCTCGCTGATGGCGTTCGGCCGCGGCAACGACGTCGCCGATGCGAAGGGGCGCCGCCGAATGACCCGGAGCATCTCCGGCGACATGGGCAAAACATGGCGTTACCAAGCCTCTCCGTTCCCGCCGATTTCAGGCGGCCAGCGCTGTACGATGATCCGGCTGAAAGAGGGGCCGATCGTATTGGTATCCTTCACCCACCACCCCCTGCGTCCGCCCAAGGACGAAGACCGGATGCGTTTGGGCGGGAAGATCAAAAGCGGCATGTTCGCCGCCGTGTCCTATGACGAAGGCAAGACGTGGCCTGTCCGCAAACTCATCACCGACGGACAATACCGGTTCATGGACGGCGGGGCGTGGACCGGCTTTTTCGAAACGGACGCCGACCGGGCCGAACCACGGGGATACCTGGCGATGACGCAGTCGCCCGACGGAATAATCCACCTGCTGAGCAGTAAAAACCACTACCGTTTCAACCTCAAATGGCTGGAACAAAACGATTAAAAGACCTGCACGATGAATAAGACGATCCGATGCGGCCTGCTCCTGACGGCCGTGACGCTGAGCTGCACGGCGGGGTTCGGCCAGCAGCCCACGTTATTCACCAACAATTACGACCCAAAGGCCGAAATCCCGAAGCTGGATGCGGAGAAGAGCGTAATCTACGACCCGGTCCGTACATGGACCTACTCGCACCACCCTTCCGTCGCCTTTTTCAAAGGCACCTTTTACGCCGTCTTCTCGAACGGACCCGAAGGCGAAGACGAGTGCGGCCAGCGGATCATGCTCGCCACCTCGGAAGACTTCACCGACTGGAGCGAACCACGGGTCATACTCTCTCCGGGCGAGGGCGAGTTCGGACAGACCAAGATACTCACGCCGGGCGGCATCACCGTAATCGGCGGCAAGCTGACGCTCTACTACACGGAAAACGACAACGACGGCGTTTCGAACAAACGGATAAAGGCGACGCTGTTCGCCATCACGAGCGAAGACGGCCGGACATGGTCCGAGCCGGTCAATCTCTCGATCCGCGTATTCCCATGCCACCGGCCGCTGACGCTCTCCAACGGCCGTATCATCCTCACGGGCAACACGCTGGTCTATTACACCGACGATCCCTCCGGCACCGGCAAATGGAACCGCTGCCGCATGGAGGTTCCCAAATATCAGGACGGGGCCGTAACCTTCGAGCAGGTACACCCTTCGCTCTGCGAAGGCGCACTATTCGAACACAACGACGGTCAGGTTTTCTGTCTGCTCCGCAGTACGGGCAAAACCTATGACGGCTACCTGTGGCAAATGCAGAGTACCGACGGCGGAATTTCGTGGACGTCGCCCGTAAAAAGCCGCTTTACGGACAACAACACCAAATCGTTTTTCGGCAACCTGCCCGACGGACGCTATTTCTACGTCGGAACCCCGGACACTTCCCGTCCGGGAGAACGCTACCCGCTGGTGCTGGCCCTCTCCGAAGACGGCTACAACTTCGACAAAACCTTCATCCTTTCCGACGACAGATATACCCAGCAGTACAAAGGCCGCTGGAAAGGCGGCGATTACGGCTATCCGTACGCCATGGTTCACGACGGCTATATCTACGTCATCGTCTCGCGCCGCAAGGAACGCATCGAAATAATCCGTATCGAAATCGACGCCCTGCAATGAGAAACGCCGTTATCGCCATAGCCGGACTATTCGGCCTGCTTCTGCCGGCCTGCGGCGGGGACGGGAACGAAAGCCCTCCGCCCGCACCGGGAGCCGAACCAAAGGGAACAGACCGTATCTCCATTTTCAGAAATGCGTACGATCCCGCCGCTGACCTGCCGCGCATCGAACCTGAACACGCCGTAATTTACATGCCGTCCGGCAACTGGAGCTATTCCCACCACCCCTCGGTCACCTATTTTCAAGGCGCCTTTTATGCCGTCTATTCGAACGGCATGCGAGGCGAGGACGAGCCGGGGCAACGGATGATGATCGCCTCCAGCCGGGACTTCATCCGCTGGAGCGCTCCGCAGCTCCTCGCGGAACCGTCCGACGGCGACTACGGCACCAAGAAAATCCTCACTCCGGGCGGCATCCGGGTCTGCGACGGCAGGCTGACTGTCTATTATACGGAAAACGACAACGACGGCACGAGCAACGCCCGGCTGAATCCGCAGCTCTACGCCGTGACATCGCCCGACGGCAGGACATGGACACGGCCGGTATCGCTCGGACTGGCCATATTTCCCAGCCACGCCCCGCTGCGGCTCTCGACCGGACGGCTGGCGATGACCTGCAACCGGGCGTTCTATTACTCCGACGATCCGACGGGGCTGCGCGGTTGGCATAAATGCGGCACGGCGGCGCAGGACCAGACCGGGCATGTCACCTTCGAACAGATCCGGCCGTCATTGTGCGAAGGCGAGCTGTTCGAGCATGCCGACGGCACGCTGTACTGCCTTTTCCGGAATTCGTCCACGCCCTACGACGGCTACCTCTGGCAGGCACAGAGCTACGACGGCGGGCGCAACTGGACCATGCCCGTACGCAGCGATTTTTCAGACAACAACACCAAGTCGTTTTTCTGCGCCCTTCCCGACGGACGCTATCTCTACATCGGCACGCCCGACAACACCCGTCAGGGCACCCGTTATCCGCTGGTGCTGGCCCTCTCCGAAGACGGGTTCAATTACGACAAATGCTACATCCTCTCCGACGACCGCTACACCCGGCAATACGAAGGACGCTGGAAAAGCGGCGATTACGGCTATCCGTTCGCCTACATCCGCGAAGGCTGGATTTACGTCATAGTTTCCCGACAGAAGGAGCGGATGGACGCCCTGAAATGTAAAATCTCCGATCTAAGATGAAAACCAAACACTTATTAGCGCTACTGCTGCTTGCCCTCCTCCCGCTTCCGCTGACGGCCGACATCCGGCTGCCGGCCGTTATCGGGGACAACATGGTGCTCCAGCAGCAGACCGACGTCCTGTTGTGGGGTGAAGCCTCGCCCCGCTGCAACATCACGCTCGAACCGTCATGGAGCCAAAGCGTCTACACGACCCGGACCGACGACGACGGCAACTGGAAAATCACGCTGCCGACAATCACGGCGGGCGGCCCCTACAAAATCGCCATCACGGCCGGGAAAGACACGAGAACGCTGAAAAACGTCCTGCTGGGCGAAGTCTGGCTCTGCGGCGGACAATCGAATATGGACGTCAGTTTCCGGGGACTGGCCAATCAGCCCGTCGCCGATGCCGCCGACGAAATTCTGGATTCGGCTTATCCCGACCTGCGCCTGTTCCGTGTGAAGCGCGACTTCAGCCTACAGCCCCGACACGACTGCCGGGGAAGCTGGACAGTCTCGTCGCCCGAATCGGCCGAAACGTTCAGCGCCATCGGCTTCCTCTTCGGCCGCATGCTCCACCAGCGGGAGAAGGTGCCCGTCGGCATGATCGTATGCGCATGGGGCGGCTCCGAAGTCGAAGCATGGATGAGCCGCGAAAACCTGATGCGATTCGCCGGAGTCCGGTTCCGCGAATCCGCAGACCTGCGGACCGCCAACGTCACCCCGACCGCCCTGTACAACGCCATGCTGCTGCCCATAAGCGGCTACACGATCAAAGGGTGCATCTTCTATCAGGGCGAAGCCAACATCACCGACCCGGCGGCCTACCGCACGCGGTTCCCGGCCATGGTCGCCGAGTGGCGCGCACGCTGGGGTGAGGAGTTCCCGTTCTTCTACGTCCAGCTCGCCCCCTACGGCTATACCAATATGGGCTGGTCCCCCGACCAGACGCAAGCGGCGCGTTTCCGCGAAGTGCAGCAGCAGTGCATGTCAGACATTCCCCGCAGCGGCATGGTAGCCACGACCGATATCGGAGCCGTCCACACCATCCATCCGCCCGACAAGAAAACGGTCGCCAAGCGTTTGCTTTACCTCGCCTATGCCCGTTGTTACGGCTACAAGGGCTTCGAATGTTCCGGCCCCGTATACAAGTCGATGGAGATTCAGGGCGAAAACATCGCCCTCTCGTTCGACCATGCGCCTTACGGCGTCAGCTCCTACGGAGAGCCGCTCGCAGGATTCGAGATCGCCGGCGAAGACCGGATTTTCCACCCAGCCGAAGCTTGGCTTAAAGGCCGCTCCACGGTCATCGTACACAGCGGCGAGGTCAAAGCGCCCATCGCAGTACGCTACTGCTATAAAAACTATGCATACGGAAATCTTTATAATAATTACGGCATCGTCGCACCCCCGTTCCGCACAGACGACTGGAACGAATAAAACACACAGCATATGTTCTCAAAAACCATTCTCAGCCTGATCGCGTCGGCCATGCTCTTCACCGGAAGCGTCGCTGCCGCAGAACCCGTCCGCATCATCTTCGAAACAGACATGGGCAACGACGTGGACGACGTGCTCGCTCTGGACATGCTCTACAAATATCAGGATGCGGGCAAAATCCAGCTTCTTCTGATCTCCAACAACAAAGGCAACGCCTATTCGGCACCGTTCATCCACCTGATGAACGACTTTTACGGCTGGTCCGGAATTCCCGTAGCCAGCTCTCCCGCCGAACTGCTTCCGCGGCAAAAGGAGAAACAGCCCAGCTACGTCGAAGCCGTCGCCGCCTCAGGCGTCTTTCCTGCATCTTCGGCGGAGACATTCGATTCCGTGGAAAAATACCGGCAGGTCCTCGCGGCACAACCCGACCGCAGCGTCGTGATCGTCTCCGTCGGACTCCTGTCCAACCTCAAACGGCTGCTGGATTCGGCCCCGGACAGATACAGCGAACTGCCGGGCCGGGAACTCGTCGCCCGCAAAGTCCGGCTGCTGACCATGATGGGCGGCAACTTCGACGGCCAGCGGCGCAGGGAATTCAACATCCGCATAGACATTCCCGCAGCCCGTGCCGTCTTCGGCCGTTGGCCGACCGACATACTGGTCAGCCCGTGGGAAGTGGGCGGGCAGATTTTCTATCGCTGCGCGGCGCTCGACAAGATCAGCTATGCCGCACAACATCCGCTCAAAATGGCCTATGCCAGCTATCTTCCCATGCCCTACGACCGCGAATGTTGGGACCAGACCGCCGTCATGGCAGGCGTCGAAGCCCCTGAAAAATGGTTCGGGCTTTCAGCCCGCGGAGAAGTCGAAGTGGACGACGACGGACGCACGGAATTCACCCCCGCGCCCAACGGACGCATCCGGATCTTGCAGACGACTCCCGGACAAAGAAAAAAAGCGGAAAAATATATCATGAAACTCGTCGGGCAGACTCCTGAAAAATACACGAACCGGAAATAACCTTCCGGCGGAATACACCTCAAGCGACAGCGGCGGCAGAAATTTCTGCCGCCGCTGTGCGTCTGCCCACAACGTCGCGGAACCGTCGGTTTTTACTAATATTTTCACATAATTAACGCCGATTAAATAACTTTTCGTTATTAATTCTGGTATTTTAATTAAAAATTTCTTAGATTTGTAGAAATTGGATAACACCACGATCTTATGGCACAACGGGAACTACTACTCGGAGACGAAGCCCTCGCACTGGGCGCGCTCCACGCCGGACTGTCGGGCGTCTATGCCTATCCGGGCACGCCCTCGACCGAAATAACCGAATTCATTCAGGGTCATCCGCTCACCGCCGAGCGCGGCGTGCACTGCACTTGGTCGGCCAATGAAAAGACCGCCATGGAGGAGGCCCTCGGCATGTCGTTCGCCGGAAAACGGGCGCTGGTCTGCATGAAGCACGTGGGCATGAACGTCGCCGCCGACGCATTCGTCAATTCGGCGATGACCGGCGCCAACGGCGGGCTGGTTGTGGTCGCGGCCGACGACCCTTCGATGCACTCGTCGCAGAACGAGCAGGACTCGCGCTTTTACGGCCAGTTCGCCCTCGTGCCGACCTTCGAACCTTCGAACCAGCAGGAGGCCTACGACATGGTGCAGGCGGCCTTCGACTTCTCGGAGAAGTACCGTATTCCCGTACTGATGCGTCTGACGACCCGCATGGCCCATTCGCGGGCCGTGGTCGAAGTCGCCGGTGTCCGCGCCGAGAACGAACGCTCCTACCCCACCCAAACGCGCCAGTGGGTGCTGATGCCGGGCAATTCGCGCGTAAGGTACAACACGCTGCTCGACGACTACGCCCGGTTCGAGACCGAAGCCGCCGAGAGCCGCTTCAACCGCTATACGGACGCCCCCGACAAATCGGTCGGCATCATCGCCTGCGGCATCGCCCACAACTACCTCGCGGAGAATTATCCCGGCGGCTGTCCGCATCCCGTGCTGAAAATTTCGCAGTATCCGCTTCCGGCCTCACTCGTACGCCGCATGGCGTCGGAGTGCGGTTCGCTGCTCATCATCGAAGAGGGACAACCCGTCGTCGAGCAGGCCGTGCGCGGTATCCTGCCCGCACCGCTCGATATTCGCGGCCGCATGACGGGCCAGCTGCCCCGCACCGGAGAACTTACGCCCGACAGCGTGCGCGCCGCACTGGGACTCGCGCCGCACGCCACGCACGCGGCCAGCCAAATCGTCGTGCCGCGTCCGCCGGCCCTTTGTCAGGGCTGCGGCCACAGGGACGTCTACACGGCTTTGAAAGAGATTGCGGACGAACACGAAAACGCCAAGGTATTCAGCGACATAGGCTGTTATACGCTGGGCTGGCTGGCTCCGTTCCACGCCATCGACACCTGCGTCGATATGGGCGCTTCGATCACGATGGCCAAAGGAGCCGCCGACGCGGGCGTATATCCGTCGATCGCCGTCATCGGCGACTCGACCTTCACCCATTCGGGCATGACGGGACTGCTGGACGCCGTAAACGAGCGCAGCAACATCACGGTCATCATCTCGGACAACCTGACGACGGGCATGACCGGCGGACAGGATTCGGCCGGCACGGGCCGTCTGGAGCAGATATGCGCCGGCATCGGCGTCGATCCGGCCCATATCCGCGTCGTGGTGCCCCTTCCCAAAAACCGGGAAGAGATGAAAGCCATACTCCGCGAGGAGATCGCCTACGACGGGGTTTCGGTCGTCATCCCCCGCCGCGAGTGCATCCAGACCGCCAAACGCCACAACGCCGCCAAACAGAAACAATAGGGCCGACGGCACTGACGGCGGCAAACACGCGACAGGAAAAAACGCGGCAACGAACACCAACCAGCAAACAACGGAACACTTATGAAAAAGGACATCATACTTTCGGGCGTGGGAGGACAGGGCATCCTCTCGATCGCCACCGTCATCGGCAAAGCGGCCCTCGACGCGGGCCTCAGCATCAAGCAGGCCGAAGTCCACGGCATGAGCCAGCGCGGCGGCGACGTACAGTCGAACCTGCGCATCGCGTCGGGCGAAATCGCTTCGGACCTCATTGCGCGGGGCGTCGCCGACATCATCATTTCGCTCGAACCGATGGAGGCCCTGCGCTACCTGCCGTGGCTTTCGAAGGAGGGGTGGGTAATCACCAACACCGCGCCGCTGATCAATATCCCGAACTATCCCGATGCGGAAGCCCTCCGGCGCGAGTTCGACGCACTGCCGCACGTCGTGGCGCTCGACGTGGACGCCATTGCCAAGAGCGCGGCATCGCCCCGCGCCGCCAACATCGTACTGCTGGGCGCAGCGGCGCCGTTTCTGGGCATCGACGCCGAGAAGCTCGAAGCCGGCATCCGCGCCATCTTCGCCCGCAAAGGTCAAGAGATCGTAGAGATGAACCTCGCGGCGTTCCGCGCAGGATACCAATACGCACAAAAACAGACCGAATAATGGAACGGCTTCCACTCGACCGCTCCGTGCTCGACTCCGCGCTGGAGCGCATGGACATCGCCGACATCGCGCAGGCGACCATCCGCCAGTCGGGCGACATCGCCCGCATACTGGAAAACGAAACGGGAACGGAATTCCTGCACCTCGAAATGGGCGTTCCGGGACTCCCGCCCGAACAGGTCGGCGTCGAAGCCGAATGCAAAGCCCTCCGGCAGGGCGTGGCGTCGCAGTACCCCAGCATGTCCGGCATTCCGGAACTGAAGGAGCAGGCTTCGCGTTTCATCCGCGCGTTCCTCGACATCGGCATCGCACCGCAAGGCTGCATTCCGACCGTCGGCTCGATGCAGGGCAGTTTCACACTGTTCCTGCTCTGCTCGCAGCTGGACCCGAAGAAGAACAAAATCCTCTTCATCGACCCCGGATTCCCCGTACAGCGCAATCAGGTGCATATCCTCAATATCCCGCACGCGTCGTTCGACATCTACGAGTACCGCGCCGAAAAGCTGGGTCCCAAGCTGGAAAGCTACCTCGCGCAGGGCGACGTGGCGGCCATCGTCTACTCCAACCCCAACAATCCGGCATGGATATGTCTCACGGAAGAGGAGCTGCGCACCGTCGGCGAACTGGCGAGCAGGTACGACGCCATCGTCATCGAGGATCTGGCCTACCTCTGCATGGACTTCCGCAAACCGCTGGGACGGCCTTTCGAAGCGCCCTATCAGTCCAGCATCGCCCGTTATACGCAGAATTATATCCTGATGATCTCCGGGTCGAAGATATTCAGCTACGCCGGACAGCGCATCGCCGTCGCGGCGATCTCCGACGCGCTCTACACCCGCCAGTATCCCGCGCTCCGGGAGCGTTACGGCATGGCCCGTCTGGGCGACGCCTATGTGCTGACGATCCTCTATGCGGCATCGTCGGGCACGAGCCATTCGGCCCAGTACGCCCTCGCGGCCATGTTCCGCGCCGCGGCCGACGGCCGGCTGGATTTCGTGGCCGAAACGTCGGAATACGCACGCCGCGCACGGCTGACCAAGGAGCTGTTCCTGCGCCACGGTTTCCGCATCGTCTACGACAAGGATCAGGACGAGGCGGTAAGCGACGGATTCTTCTACACGGTCGGCTACGGCGATCTGACCAGCTCGGAGCTGCTGAGCGAACTGCTGCTCTACGGCATCTGCGCCATTTCGCTCACCACGACCGGCAGCCGCCAGCCGGGAATCCGCGTCTGCGTCTCGCAGCTCAACCGCCCCGAACAGTTCGACCTCTTGGAAGCCAGACTAACCGCCTTCGGGCAAAACCACCGATAAGCCTATGCAATTCACGACAGCCGCCGAAGCCGCAAAGCTCATCCGATCGCACAGCAGCGTCTACATTCAGGGCAGCACCTCGATTCCCGAAGTGCTGGTCCAAGCCATGACCGACCGTGCCGATGAACTCACCGACGTAAAGATCTACTCCGGATTCGCCGTCGGACGGGCCGATGCCCCCTATTGCAGGCCCGAATACAAAGACACGTTCCTCGTAAACAGCCTTTTCGTCGCCAACAACATCCGACGCTGGCTGGCCGCAGGTTACGGCCAGTCGATCCCGGCTTTTCTGGGTGAGATTCCGGGGCTTTTCCGCGACGGCACGCTGCCCGTCGACGTGGCGATCCTCAACCTTTCGCGCCCCAACGAGGAGGGTTACTGCTCGTTCGGCGTGTCGGCCGATCTGGCCGTTTCGGCCGTGGAGTGCGCCAAAACCGTCATCGCACAGGTCAATACGGCCATGCCGTTCTCTTACGGCGACGCCGTGATTCATCTTTCGCGCGTGGCGGCGGCCGTCGAGGTCGACGATCCGCTGGTCGAAGTTCCCTCGGCCACGCCCAGCGAAATCGAAAGCAGGATCGGCGGCTACATCGCCGAGCTGATCCCCGACGGCGCCACGCTTCAGATCGGCGTGGGCGGCATTCCCAACGCCGTTCTGGCGGCTCTCACGGGCCACAAGCACCTCGGCCTGCACACCGAAGCGATGACCGACGGGGTCCTGCCGCTCTTGGAAAGCGGCGTAATCGACAATTCGCTGAAAAAGGTCATGCCCGGCACGACCGTCGCGTCGCTGGCCCTCGGCTCGCGCCGTCTGTACGATTATATGGATTACCGCAAAGACCTCGTAATGAAAGACGTGGCGTGGACCAACGATCCGTTCCGCATCCGCGAAAATCCCCGCGTCATGGCGATCAATTCGGCCGTCGAGGTGGATCTCACAGGACAAGTGTGCGCCGACTCGGTCGGAGAACGCATTATCTCAGGCGTGGGCGGCCAGCACGACTTCATGTACGGCGGTGCGCTCTCGGAGGGCGGCAAAACCTTCATCGCCATCCCCTCGACCACCCCGAAGGGCGAATCGAAGATCAAAGCGCTGCTGACCCCCGGCGCGGGCGTCGTCACGACCCGCCACATGGTCCAGCACGTGGTCACCGAATACGGCGTGGCGCACCTGAGGGGCCGCAACCTCGCCGAGCGCGCCCGTGCGCTGATCTCCGTCGCCCACCCCTCGGTGCGCGAAGAGCTGGAAAAAGCCGCCTGCGAACGCTTCGGCTACACGTTCCTGCGGATTAAGTAAATGCACGAAGACAGCAACAGTACAGGCCGCACGTTACCTCTGCGGCCTGTATTGTGTTCTGCGGCGTCCTGCCATGCAGTTTCCTGCCGGAAAACCGGGCGAAAACAAAATAAAAGGCGAACTTTGCCCGTTACCACACAAAAACCTGAAAATCTATGCACTGGAAATACCTCCTTTTCGACCTCGACGGCACGCTGACCGACCCGATGCAGGGCATCACCCGCTCGGTGCAGTACGCCCTGCGGCACTTCGGGATCGAAGTCGAGGACCTGACGACGCTCTGTCCCTTTATCGGACCGCCGCTGCGGGATTCGTTCCGCGAATTTTACGGCATGACCTCCGCCCAAGCCGACGAGGCGTCCGAAAAATACGGCGAATACTTCAGCCGTCAGGGAATCTTCGAAAACAAGCTCTACGCGGGAATTCCCGAACTGCTGTCCGCCCTGCAGGCGCAGGGTGCGACGCTGGCCATCGCCACCTCCAAACCCGACTTTCTGGCCGAACGGATCGCCCGGCATTTCGGGTTCCGCGACCGTTTCACGCTCATCTGCGGCGGAACGGCCTACGGTCCCTGCTCGACCAAAGCGGGCGTAATCCGCGAGACCCTCGCACAACTGCGCATCGACGATCCGTCGCAGGCCGTCATGATCGGCGACCGCCGCTTCGACATCGAGGGAGCCGCGGCCGCAGGCGTAGAGTCGATCGGCGTATTGTGGGGATACGGCAGCCGCGAAGAGCTGGAAAAGGCCAGTCCCGGTTACCTCGCAGCCGACATCCCGGAACTGCGGCGTCTGCTTGCATAGCGCACCGTCCCCGTATTCCCTGCGCGGCCATATGCCGCGCCCCCCTAACCGGGGAAACTCCCCGTCGCGCAAACACCGTAACCGCCCCCGTCGCGGCAGACACGTCCGACGCCGCCTTCGCCCACCTGCCGCCATTACAACACCAAAAGACGCCCGCGACAACCGCAGGCGTCTTCATCTATCCGAAAACCCGGAGTCCCCGGCAGAGCCGGGGCCGATCCGATTCCGAACTATTTTTCAAATTTCATTTCGTCCAGCAGCCAGTCCGCCTCGGCATATTTGTCGATAATCCACATCACATAGCGGATATCGACGCAGACCGTACGCGCCAGATCGGGATGGAACCACACGTCGCCGGCCATCGACTCGCGGTTGCCGTCGAAGGCCAGTCCGATCAGCCGTCCGCGGCCGTCGAGCACGGGACTGCCCGAATTACCGCCCGTGATGTCGTTGTCGGTCAGGAAATTGACGTAGAGCGTACCCTTTTCGCCCCAGCGGCCCCAATCCTCAGCGGCAATCAGCCGTTTCATGCGGTCGTCGACCCGGAATTCATACTCGTCGGGGTTGTATTTCTCCATATAACCCGCAATCGTCGAGCGCGAATCGTAATGCACGCCGTCCGACGGATTCAGGGGCACGACACTGCCGTAAGTCAGGCGCATGGTCGAATTGGCGTTGGGATACTGCGCAATCCCTTCCGAAGCGCGGAAGTCGTAGAGCAGGCCGGCATAACGGCTTTCGGCCTTGCCCACCTGCGCGCGAACCCGTCTCTCGGCCTTGTCCACCCCGCCCGTAAACCGCTGCACCCGCACCGATTCAGTGAGTCTGACCAGCGGATCGCGGCGCATCTCGGCGACCGAGCGGTTCCGTTCGAAATAGGCGTCATAACGGTCGGGATCGCTGCAGAACGATGCATCGAACGCTTCGCGCGCCATCCGGTCGGCATCGCCGCCCGCCGCATCGTACATCTCGGTCAACTGTTCGCCCCACATCTCGCGCGGCACATGCTTCGTGAAGTTCACAATCATCTTCGCCAACAGGTCGCGGTCGGTCTCGACATCGTAGTTGCGGCGCAGACGGCCGCTTCCGGCAACCACGCTCTGCGCATCCTTCGAGTCGATCTTCAGCGAATCTAGCTTCAGGCGGTCCAACTTGCCGAGGTACGACGACACGCGGTTGGCCACCAGCAGCGCCTCGCTCGGACCGAGCCACGCCTCGCGGAAATAGTTGAGACTGCGTTCGGCGCCCCGGCGGCCCTCGTAACCGCGTTCAAGATCGGCAAGCAGCCCGCCGTTTTCGGCCCTGCGCGCCGAATCGGCCTCGATCCAACGCTGCAGACGCTCCTCTTCGGCCTTACGGATCGACTCCACGTCGAAACGGCAAAGACACTTGTTCTCCCACTTGGCGTAATCGGCATAGTTGCTCAGCCCGAAATAGGAGTCGGAATACTTCATGCGCACCTTCGGATCGCGCTCCATATGGCGCTTAAGAATATCCATCCGGTCGTGGCGGTTGGCCACGACGACGGGATTCTTGACACGCTGTTTCTCGGCCACGGCAAACGACGAAGCGTAACGGTTCGTATGGCCCGGAAATCCGATCACCATCGCAAAGTCGCCGTCGTGCACGCCGCCCGTCGCAATACGCAGTACGCGGCGGGGCTTGAGCGGCACGTTGCCGGCGGAATACTCCGCAGGACGTCCCTCCGCGTCGGCATACACCCGGTAGAGCGTAAAGTCACCCTTGTGCTGGGGCCAGCCCCAGTTGTCGTGATCGCCGCCGAAAGCGCCCAGCGTAATGGGCGGAGTTCCGACCAGCCGCACGTCCTTATAAACGTCGTAATAGAACATCAGGTACATTTTGCCGCCCCACATCGAGTAGCACGACACTTCGTGTTCGGTCTGCGCGGCATAACGGTCCTCGATCTCCTTGTACACGCGGCGCATGCCCATTATGCCCCATTTTCCTTCGGCCATCATGCCGTTGCGGATCGCCTCGACCTCCTCGGTCACATCGACCACCTTGCGCAGGAACCACACGGTCTTGCCGGCCACGGGAATCTCTTCTCCGCGCGTACGGGCCCAGAAACCCGTTTCGAGGTAGTTGTGTTCGGGCGTCGAAAGGGCGCAGATGTCGCTGAACGCGACGTGGTGATTGGTTATCATCAGCCCTTCGTCGGAGATCATGCTTCCCGTTCCCATACCGCCGTCCACGGCGACTACGGCGTCGGCGAGCGCCGAAGTCTGCTCGTTGTAAATCTCCTTGTCCTTTATCTTCAACCCCTTGGACTTCATCTGAGGGTAAATCTCCCCCAGCCGGTTGATCAGCCACATGCCTTCGTCGGCCACGGCGGTCTGCATGCAGAGCAGCACGACGGCCAGACAGGCTATCCATCTTCTCATATCTTTCATCTTCATAAAACGGGAGGAAACCGTCAGCCGATCCCCTCCCGGTCATTTTATTCGGTTACGGTCTTGCCCGGATTGGTGAACTTCAGCCGCGGATCCGCCTCCTTGAAGGTCCCGTCGGCCATGCGGAGCGTCCACTTCTCGGCTTGGAAAATCTCCTTCCAGAGCTTCTCGTCGTTCCACATCGACTTCACATAGTGAATACGCATGACGGGCGTCAGGTCGCGCAGCACGAAATCTACGGAGACAATGCCCTCGGAGCACGAAAGGAAGCTCTTGAAATAGGGGAACGCATTGCGGATCGGCATCTTCTCGATACCGGGGAACGCCATCTCGTAGACAGCCTTCGGGAACTGTTCGTCATCGCCCCACTTCTCGATGTTGGCAATGAACCTGCCCGCCTGCTTTTCCACGTCGCGGAACATGATCTGGGCGAACTCCTCGCGCGAAACCTGCCCGGCGACCGCATAGCTCTTGAGTACGGTGTGCATCGGAATCACCTTTTCGCCCTCCTTGGCCGGAATCACCAGCTCTTCGGCGTCAATCGCCTCCTCGAACATCTTTTCGGTAATGCCGGCGGCGGGATCGGCGTAGACCGTCACATCCACGGGGCAGGCGAATTCGGAGGTGAAGCCGTATACGCCCTCGATCTTCTGCAGCACCATGCCGAAGTAGATCATATCCATCCGGTCATGGAGTCCCTCGACGCCGAGTTTCACCACGTCGAGCATCGGCACGTTCTCGCCCGGCATGGCGTATTTACGCAGCGTCGGAGCGAAAATCGCGGCCTGAATCTTCAGCGTGTCGGTCTTGGCGGGGTCGAACAGCACCTCGACGCCGTGACGGCGGACGAAGGTCTTCACGCCGTAAACGCCCGGCACGGTCTGCATCTTGGCCGAGAAGGCCTTCGAAGAGCCGAAGCACTTGATCGTCTGCAATCCCTCCATCTCGAAGGTCTGCAGATTCTCGACCTGCTCGTAATCGCCCCATTTCTCGTCGATCGTGGGCAGCTCCATCGTGGAACCCATCCACACGGCGATGAAGAAAAGCACGACGGCCAGCAGTCCCGGCACCCAGCGCAGCGAACGGCGGCCGTTGACCTGCAGGGCGTCCTTCGTACAGGAGCCGATACAGTTGCCGCAAAGCGTGCAATCGACGTGCTTCACCTTCACGTAGTCGTGGATCGGCAGCTGATAGGGGCACTTTTTCTCGCAGAGACCGCAGTTGTTGCAGGTGCGGATGTCACGCTCGATGTACATCAGCGGGAAGACGCAGCTGCGCATCTTGACAATCTCGACGACATATGCGGCCAGACATGCGCCGCCGATGGTCCAGACCCATGCGTCCGCAACGCCCAGCATGCCGAGAATCCAGCCGCCGAGGGCCGCGATGACGAACAGCAGCGTGAATTTGAAAATGTTGCTGGCCGCCCCCAGCGGACAGATATACTTGCACCAGAACATCTTCACCACGAAGCCGCCCAGCAGCAACAGCGTAAGGCTCGTGAGCGACATCCAGAGCACGATCTCGCCCTTGAATCCCGTAGCCACGGCATAGAACGGATCGAGTTTCTTGCAGAACAGCTCGCTCGACGAGAGCGTGAAATAGAGGATCGTGAAGAGCAGCACGTACTTCACCACGCGCAGCAGTTTGTCTACGATGCTGCCCGACGGAACCTCGACCTGCAGATGCAGTTTCTTTCCGGCGCGGCCCATCCATTCGCCGACGGTGCCCAGCGGACAGAGGTAGCCGCAGAAAAGTTTGCTGAACAGGATCACTCCCACGGCGAGCACGAGGCCCATCATGATCTGGAGCATAGACATCGAGCAGGCCAGCGAGTTGTTCACCAGATAGGTTCCGAAAGCCTGCAGACCGCCGAAGGGACAGTAAGCCTCGACATCGACGGGTTTTTCGCTGAAGTTGGCCCAGAGCACCGTGCCTGCAATGGCGGCCAGTACGCCCCACTGCAGGATGTGCTTCAGGTAATTGGGTTTGCGTTTCATGTATCGTTAAGTATTGTGTTTGTGTGTGCGGAGCGGGTTATTCCTTGTCTTTGATACAACGGACGGGAGCAGCGCAGTAACCGCCTTGGTATGCGACCGTTATACGGTTGAAACTCTTGTTGTAGGTGATCATGCCGGCATAATACTGAATGTTCTTGATACCGCTGGCCGGGTCGTCGGCCGTATTGTAGGTAACCTTATAGCCGGTCGAACTGGGGAAATACCCCATGCCGAACGCCGAGGCGTCGGCAGCCGAGACCGTCGCCATATAGGCCGGGGTCGCCGTAGCGCCCGCCGCATTGACATAACCGCAGCCTGCGATATTAAACCCGTCTTTATTGAGCTTAACGATCGAACCGCCGCTCTGCGTCTGTTCGAAATAGGGCGACGTCGGATCGGTGAGGTTGCCGCTGCCGACACCCGCCAGTTTGAGCCATTCGGCCATCGTCGGGATATGCCATCCTTCGGGGCAAATACCCCGCGCCCCTTCATACTGGTCGAAATTGTCACCCGTCATGTCGCCGGTCATCCCCAGCATCACCGGATAGCTGTACAGCAGACCGTTGCTTTCGACGAGCGACGGATCAGCCGCTTTAGACAGATTGCACGGATACCATACGCCGCTGCCGTCCTTCGGGTCGCTCGATATGGTTTTGCCTTCGGGCACATACCGCAGGTTTTCGGCCATCCACGTACGGCCGTCCTTCAGGGTCACGATCTCGTACTTCACGCCGCCCCATTCGACGGTCGGGGTCTCGACCTCGCCTTCGCCGTCCGGCAGCAGGTCGTCGCCGTCCACCCAGCCCGTAATCGGACCGCTGAACTTCACCTCGATGTCGGCCGGCTGCACGTTGCACTCCATGCGGCGGTTCTCACCCGACTTGAAGTCGGCCGTACCGAGCGTCTGCGTGCGTTTCTTGCCGTCGGCCGTAGTGACGGTAACCATCAGTTTGACACCGTTCTGCGGCACCAGAAGCGCATAGTAGACTTTGTTCGCAGTCGCCGTATTGGCGATCAGGTCGGAAGCCTCCGCGTCCGCTTTGGCCGTAAAGTTGCCCGTCGCTGGATCGAGTACGCCCGTACCCACGGCGCCCTTGATGACGATATTCGTAATATCGAAACCCGATTCGTTCGTCACGTCGATAACGATGCGCGACATCTTGTGCTTGAAAGTCATCTGCGTGGACGACAGCGTCGGCTTGACGCCCGCCTTCACGGCCACGATCAGGTCCGAAGCCGTGTAGTTGTCGCCGCTCTGATCGGCCTTGACCGAGAATTCCGCGGGAATATCCCCGCCCTCCTGCCAAGGATAATAGGCGAAGAGCGTCGAGGTCGCATTGACGTCCTCGTACCAGAGGAACCCCTCGGCTTTGAAATCGGTGCCGTCGAAAGTCATCGGCTTGTTCGACACGAAGTCCTTGCCGTCGGCGGTCATCGTAACCTTCAGGCCGACCTTGTCGCCCAGTTCGAAATCGGTATCCGTGGCGCGCGTAGAGGCGGCAGTCATGGCCGCCGGAGTCAGCGAAGGATTGCCGATCGTCGGAGTGATACGCAGCGTCCGGTCGCCCGGAACGCCATCTTCGCTCTTCGAGCAGGCGGCCAAGCACACTGCCGCGGCTGCCGCGATCATCAAAATCTTTTTCATAGCTCTATCCGTTTAAGTTAAAAATTATATCCCGCACTCACCGTCGCCCGCACCCGGTTGGGCTGCGCGACGTATTGCAGATCGAACCCGTGTTCGTAGCGCGCGTACAGTTCGACGTAGAACCGCTTGATGTTGCGCCGTACGCCCAGTCCGGCACCCAGCCGTTTGGCCGTCAGGTATTCGGTTTCATAATTGTAGTATCCGGTCAGTTGTCCGGGATACTCGCCCGGCTGCTCGCCGGAGGTCTCGAACTGTTTTTCGCACTCCTCGAAGCCGCCCTGACGGTAGTCGGCGGCGAGGGTCAGTTCCCAGAACCCGAAGGCGCGGATCAGCTCGGCATAGACTTTCGTAAAGTGCAGCTTCTGCCCCTTGACATAGGGATACATCAGCGTCGATTCGCGGTTGAGCTGCGAATAGGCCACGCCGGCGCGCAGGTCCGTATGGCGGTTTGCAAATTCGTACTCGCCCCCCAGATCGAGTCCCTTGCGCCCGAAGATAGGCGTCGAGCCGTGAATGTAGGGCTTCGTCACACCGTTGACGGTCTCCGTCGTGATGATGTTCTCGTCGGTCTGGAGCGACCGCCAGTCGAGGTTCAGCCGCACGAAGTGCCTGCGCTGCAGGTTTCCGAGCGAAAGGGCGGCGTTCGCCGTCACCTGATGCGTCCCGAACTCATGCCAGATCATACCGCGCTCGCCCGTCTCGCCCTGCCGGTTGCGATATGCGGCAGCGGCATAGACCGGTCCGTACTGCAGCTGCACGCCCGCGCCCTGCGTATTCTCCCGGACGGGAAATCCCGTGACGCCGCTGGTCGTGAGGTGCATGTCGCTGCTCTCCCAGAGCTGCAGCGAGCCGTACCCCAGACCGCGGTCGAAGAAAGCCTGATACGATTCGGGGGTGGAGCCGATCTCCTCGGCTTCGAGTTTTTCGCTGTTCGTGCCCACGATATAGACCGCGCCCGCGGCGAAACGGCCCGCATGGTACATCACGCCGGGCGAGAATTCGAAGTCGAGCCGCGTATTCTTGTGACGCAGGTCCTTGCGCTTGGCATAGTTCTGCGCTTCGAACTCCACGCGCAGGCCGCCCGTCCAGCGCCTCCCCAGCACGGCCGAAACGCCGCCCGTGAAGGTATAGTCCTCGCGGATTTTGCGGCCCGGCGTAAATTCAAGAATATCCACGGGATAATAGCCCGGTTCGGTGAACATCGAACCGCACATGTTGCGGCCGTCGAAATAGTCGTATCCGAAGCCGCCCGCGAAAGAGACCTTTTTCAGATGGCGCACCGACTCGGTCCGCGCGCCGGCGTTCCAGCTGTCATCCGACGACGAATGGCCGGTCATCCCGCCGTTCTCCTTGGTGAAATAGATTTCGGCATAGGAGCGGCTCAGGCTGTCCTGCCGGATGCCCGCGGCATTCGGGCCGCCGTTCCACGGATTGCGGCGAAAAACATAATCGAAACGCTCCTGTGCCGCGGCGCCTGAGACGGCAATTATCATCAGCAGTGTTAAAATCCGTCTCATAGGCTATTCACGCAAAGATTGTGTCTCACGCTCGTAAAAATCGTTCGACGAATTATTGGTATCCACATATCGGTCGAATCCGGCGCTCGCAGTGGCCTCTTCGTCCAGCCTGCGGTAGAGGCTGTGTCCCTGCGCCTTGGCCGAGAATCCGACGTATCCGGCGTCCACATCGGTATGCAGACGCTTGTTTCTGGTCGCTTCCGACAGGTTGCAGACCTCGACGCCGTCTACGATCCACTCCCACGGAATTTTCGAATAGACGACGCTGCCGCTGGCGATCGCCGATTCGAGATCGTTGGCCAGATAGGCGTCCAGATCGAAATCGCCGGGCGCCCGGAAAAGGATCACGGCGGGCGAATTCTGCGATATCACATAGACCACGGCCGTATTCGTTCCGGTTTTTTTCAGCACTTTCATATAGTGCGACTCGTCGATCTGATCGCCCGGAGTAGGCGTGGGATGCAGCCGGTTGCCGGGATAATGCACCATATCGTAAAGCACGAAGTAGCCTTTCCGGTTGAGATTCACCGACTGGGAATAGGTCTGCGTGTGGTCCACGCCGTAATAGGCCACGACGGCCTCTTCGCCCGGCTCCAACGGGAAATCCGTGCCCGTGCCGGGGAACATCCAGATACAGTCCGGCATGGCGGCGTAGTCGCGGAAAACGATGTTGCCCGAAGGGTCCGTACTCGTCCACGGATTGTTGGCGTTCGAGTTGTAGGGCGCGACCATACCCAGACAAAGGCCGTCGAGGTAGTAGGTGTCGAAACTGTTGTTGTGCAGGACGATATACTTGTCGTCGGCATACGAACCGGTCGCAGGCGGGTCCTGCGGACAGCCGCCCGAATAGATCTCCTTGATGAGGATCGTGCCCGGCTTGGCGTATTTCAACTCTACGCTCACATTCCGGTCGGCGCCGGCGAGGTCCACCTGTTCGACGGCGCCGTTGAAGACCGACGACGCATCGGGGCGGTCGAGCACCGAAAGCCGGTAATGCCCGGCGGCCACGTCGAAGGCCGCCACGCCGCGCGCATCGGTCAGCGCGGTGTAGACGTTGCTCGAATTGCGGTCGGTGAGTTTCACCGGAACGCCCTCCCGCAGGAAGGAGGCGTACTCTTCGGGGTAGACGACCTGCACGCTGAGCGACCGCAGCGTATCGCCGTAGGGATTGCCTTCGAACGACGTGCAGCCGGCGGCCAGCAGACAGGATAATATGCAAAATAGCTTTTTCATCGTTTTCAGAATTTAAGACGCACCGTCAGGCCGTAATAGAAATCGGGCGTAAAGACGACCTTGACTCCCGAAGCGTACGACGCGACGAAAGGCCGGGAATTGGTGAAGTTATTGGCATAAAACGAGATGGATACATGATCCCCGATCTCCTTGGTGATGCTCAGGTTGGCCGAAAAATAGGGATCGTACCCGTCGCCGTTGAACGAGTAGGCATTGCCCGAACGAAGCAGCAGGGAGGAGAAGGCCGGATCGTTTTTCTGGGCGTCGGTGAAGGGATGGCGGTTGCCGTCGAGGTCGAGGTAGGCCACAGGCCAGATCGCCGTATAGCTGTTGCCGTCGTATATGCTGCCGCCCGTGGGATTGCGGTCCTCGTCCACGTTGAAGGCGTATTCGCGGCCGTCGTACTCCGAAAGGTTCTGCGAACGCTTCACCAGCGAAGCTTCGAGCCGGAGGGTGACGATCATGCGGATCGCGGGCACATGGGTCGTGGCCGTGAGGTTCGCATCCAGCGCATGGGTCTTGCGGCCGTTGTAGGTCACGACGGAGCTGCCCCCGTTGTCGGCGTAAATTCCCACGTAGGGGAAGAATTCGCCGCCCGTCGTGGTCGAAGGATAATAGGACGCCTCGCCTTTATTGACGTATTTGGTATAGCCGTAGGCGCCGTCCAGCCGCAGCTGCGTGCGGATAGGATTGATCTGCGGGAAATCAACGACGAACTCCAGACCCATGCGGTCCACGGGCGAGCCATTGTCTTGGTAGGTATTCTTGACGAAGGTGCGCTTGGTGGAAGTCGTCTCCATGGCGATCCATCCGGCCGAGGGGTCGTCCTTGTCGCGGACGAAGATCTCACCCGTCTGGCTGTCCACCCTGAAGAGCGGATTCGACGGCATCTGGAACGAGGAGCCGTCGGGCATCTTCGAGGGCAGCCCCATCACCTTGTAGGAGAACGGCTCGTAGGCGGCGCTCAGTTCATAGGGGTATTTGGTACGGTTGAAATAGCCGACCAGCGAAACCGAAGTGCCGCCGATACGCAGATCGACGCCGACCTCGGCGTTGCGGTTGCGCTGCCAGCGGAGGTTGTCGTTGTAGAGTATCTGGTAAGGCTGCGTGTGATAGACGTACACGCTCCGGTTCGGGCTGTAGGTGTTGCTGAACACCCGCGTATCGCGGTATTCGGGCAGCGGATAGAGGACGTTGAAGGACGGCAGTTTCTCGGTGATACCCCAGCCGCCGCGGACGGTCACATGGTCGTTGATGCGGAACTTCAGGTTCAGGCGCGGCGAAAGACTCGACGTATTTTCATACTGCGTATTCTTGATAAAGGTCTTTTCGGCGCGCACACCCGCCATCAGCTGCAGCGAGGTCGTTCCCAGCGGCACGGTCAGCGTCTCTTCGAGGTAGGCCGCGAGGTTGTGCATGTAGGGAATATCGGTATAGGGGCGGGGGCGGTACCCGTCGGGTGCAAGGGGGGGGGCCGCATAATACTCTCCCTCCCCGACGTTGCCGTTGGCGCGCCACGACGCGCCGATCTTGGCATTGCTATGCACGTCGCCCCAGCTGCGGACCCAAGTGGCCTTCAGATTCGCCGCATAGTCGAGCTGCTTGGAGTCGATATTGCGCGTCGTATAGAAAGTCGCCGGAAGCATTTCGGCGATATAATAGCCCTCGCTTTCGGCATGGACGGCCGGGGTCTCCGTGGCCGACGACTGGTAGGTGTGCCTGCGTGCGAGCTTGTCGGCATAGCTGAGCGAAGCATCGAAATCGACGCACGTGATCCACGGTTTGTTGAGCAGCCATTTGAGCGACGTATTGGCCCGCAGGGCGTTGTCGCGCACCTTCTCCCACTCGCCCACCTGCGCGTCGGGGTCGTCTTCGGTATTCATGCCGCCGATGTTGGCCGTCACGCCGAAATTGAAACGCAGAACCTTGGCGAAGGTGTTCTGGTAATTGAGCGCAATGCCCGTGCGCGAATAGGAACTGTAGGGCGACGTGGGGTTCTTCATGGCCCGCGTGTACTCCACGCTGCTGTTCAGCACGCCGCGGTCGGTACCCAGATCGAAACCCTTCGAGGCGGAGATTTGTTTGGTGCGGGGATTGGTCGAGAGCACCAGCGTATAGGGCGTCTTGCCCTTGCGGGTCGAAATCTTCACCACGCCCGACGAGATATCGCCGTACTCGGCCGAAGGCACGCCCGTCACCACCTCGACCGACTCGATATTCGTCGAAGCGATGTTGCGGGTGCTCGCGCCCGACATTTCGCCCAGCGAAGCGTTGGTCGAGATGCGCACGCCGTCCACCTCGACGGCCGTGCCGAACGAGGCGTTTCCGGCCGCGGAACCGCCGCTGCGCAGCGAAAAGACGTTGTCTTTGGTCAGATCGGGATTTATCGTCTTGCCGCCCGGCAGCAGCGACGAAATATCCGAAGCGTTCACCATTTGCAGGTGGTCGATGGCGTTGCCGCCGATCGTCCGCGAGGTGGCCATGGCATTGGGCGCCTCCTTGGCCGTGACGACGACGCTTTCCAGTTTCAGATTGTCCTCAGGCGCATAGAGCAGGATACGCCCCATGCCGGCGCGGACGTCGAGTTCGGTTTCCGTGGTCGCATATCCCAGACACGACACCACGAAACGGGTCGCGCCTTTGGGCACGCCCTTCACGGTAAAATTGCCGTCGCCATCGGCCACGGCCCACAGTCCGGCCTGCGGCAGCTCGACGACAGCCTGAGCGATCGGTTTGTCGGTGCCCTTGACCAGCACCCGCCCCGATAAATCGTAACGCTGCGCCCAAACAACGGCCGGAATTAGCGTGAATAACAGTAGCAGAAGTTTCCTCATATGATTGACCTAACGCAACAAATATAACTAAAATGAATATTTTTTGTGCATTTTCAACCGTTTTTTTTAACCATTTCAACAATTTTTACGGGCAGGAGATACGATTCCGTCCGGCTCGGCAAAGACCGTTTCGCCAAATCCCCCATGCGTTCCGCACGGAAATACCTGCATTACAGCGAAAACGGACGGCTTATAAACATAGGTCCCAAAGATTAATTTTATTTTCACAGTACTATGTCGCACAAAGTATAAATATTTTACCTATATTTGCGCTTACCAACCGACGGTTTATTGGTGTTTAGTAATTTTTTATTGATTTTCGATAAATATAAATTGTTTTTCAAGAATATTTTAATACCTTTGTTCCCGACGCCGTTTCCCTCAGCTTACAGATCGTAACTACGCAACCTTACAAAACCGCTTTACAACGGCAGACACAATATGATAAAGCTGGAAAACATCAACAAGACCTACGACAACGGGTCGCCCCTGCATGTGCTCAAGGGTATCGACCTCACGGTGGAAAAGGGCGAACTGGTCTCCATCATGGGCGCATCCGGATCGGGCAAATCGACGCTGCTCAACATCCTCGGCATCCTCGACGACTATGACAGCGGCAGCTACTATCTGGCCGGCCGCCTGATCAAGGATCTCAGCGAGACACAGGCCGCCGCGGCCCGCAACAACATGATCGGCTATATTTTCCAGTCCTTCAACCTGATCAACTACAAGAACGCCGTCGAAAACGTCGCCCTGCCGCTCTATTATCAGGGCGTCTCCCGCCGCAAGCGCAACGCCCTCGCCCTCGAATACCTCGACATGCTGGGCCTGAAGGAGTGGGCCGAACACATGCCCAACGAGATGTCGGGCGGTCAGAAACAGCGCGTGGCCATCGCGCGGGCGCTGATCAACAAACCGCAGATCATCCTCGCAGACGAACCCACGGGCGCACTGGACAGCGTCACCTCGCAGGAGGTGATGAACCTGCTGCGCAGCGTGAACGTCGACATGGGCATGACCATCATCTGCGTCACCCACGAACAGTCGATCGCCGACCAAACGGACAAAATCATCCGCCTGACGGACGGCGTCATCAGCAGTATCACCGAAACCGGACTGGCAACGCGATGAGAGAGCTGCTGCTGGAGATATGGACTTCGGTGCGCCGCAACAAACTGCGCACGTTCCTCACGGGATTTTCAGTCGCGTGGGGCATCTTCATGCTCGTCATCCTGCTGGGATCGGGCAACGGACTCAAGAACGGCGTGCTGTCGAATTTCGGCAACTACGCCACCAACTCGATCACCATCTCCGGCGGCTGGACCTCGAAGGCCTACGCCGGCTACAACAAATGGCGCAGCATCGACCTGAAAAACCGGGACCTCGAAATTCTGGTCAATGAATTCCCCGAAGTGGACGACGTCGCCGCCAAAGCGTGGTACCGCGGCTCCACGGCCACCTACCTCGACCGCTTCGCCGACATCAGCCTGCGCGGCTCGCTGCCCAAGATCCAGCAGATCGAAGGCGTCGAGATCGTCAAGGGACGTTTCATCAATCAGGCCGACATCCACAACTACCGCAAGGTGATCGTCATCGACGAGGCGCTCGAAAGAATACTCTTCCGCGGCGACGACCCGCTGGGCAAGCCGGTCAAAATCCACAACAACATCTACCGCGTGGCCGGCGTCTACAGAGGCGACGCCCAGCAGCGCAATTCGATGGGCTACATCCCGCTGACGACCGGCCAGCTGATCTTCAAGGCCAACGATCCGGTCGTGGACAACGCGATCATCACCGTACACGGACTCGACACCGACGCGCAGATGGAGGCGTTCGAACAGCGCATCCGCAAACGGCTGGCCGCCGAACACCACTACGATCCCGAAGACCAGAGCGCCCTGTGGATACGCAACACGATGGAGCAGTACAAGAGCATGATGATCGTCTTCGGCGGCATCAACCTCTTCGTCTGGATCATCGGTCTGGGCACCCTGCTGGCGGGCATCGTCGGCGTGAGCAACATCATGCTGGTGACCGTCACGGAGCGCACCTCCGAATTCGGCATCCGCAAGGCCCTCGGCGCCAAACCCGTGTCGATCATCCGCCTGATCCTGACCGAATCGGTGATGATAACGGCCATGTTCGGCTATATCGGCATGGTGCTGGGCGTTGCCGTCATGGAGGCGGTCAACTATGTCATCAACCAGACGCCGGCCCAGACCGGAAACTTCGGCGGCAGCATCTTCCTCAATCCGACGCTCGATCTGGGCGTGGCCGTCAGCGCCACGGTCGTACTGGTCATTGCGGGCCTGATCGCAGGATACGTCCCCGCCTACCGGGCGGCACAACTGAAAACGATCGACGCCCTGCGTTATAATAAATAAGGAGCCATGAGATTTTTCGATACGGACCGCTGGAACGAAATCTGGCAGACAATCAGCCGGAACCGCAAGCGCAGCATCATGACGGCGCTGGGCGTATTCTGGGGTATCTTCATGCTCATCGTACTGCTGGGAGCCGGCATGGGGCTGGGACGCCTGTTCCGCGCCCAGCTGGGCGGCATGTCCACCAACACGGTGCTGCTGCAAAGCAGCCGCACCTCGGTCCCCTACAAGGGCATGCCCACGGGACGCTGGTGGAGAATGGACAACGACGATCTGGAAGCCGTCAGCAAACTCGAAGAGGTGGAGTACACCTCAGGCGTCATCTGGGGCAACGAACTCCACTGCAGCTACAAAGAGCGCAAGGGCGACTATCAGATGATGGGATACACGCCCGACTACCAGAAGATCAACCCGCAGAAGATCATCGCAGGCCGTTACATCAACGAGGTAGACATGGTGCACAAGCGCAAGGTCTGCATCATCGGCACGCAGGTGCAGAAAGACCTCTTTCCGGGCGAACCCGACCCGACGGGCAAAGTCATCAAGGTCGGAGGAAGCTACTTCACCATCATCGGCGTCATGCGCCGCGAATCGTCGGCCATGTCGTTCAGCGACGTCGAACGCACGGTTGTCGTCCCGATCTCGCTGGCGCAGCAGATGTTCGGCTACGGCCGCACGATACACCTGCTGGCGCTGGCCGGCTACAAGGACGTTCCGAGCAAACAGGTCGAGAAAGCGGCCCGCGAAGCCGTCTTCGCCCGGCACATGATCTCGCCGGACGACGAAAAGGCCGCTTGGACCATGTCCGCCGGAGAGATGTTCGACAAGGTGATGAGCCTGTTCTGGGGCATCGGCCTGCTGACGTGGATCGTGGGACTGGGCACGCTGCTGGCAGGTATCGTCGGCGTGAGCAACATCATGCTGGTGCTCGTGAAGGAGCGCACGCAGGAGATCGGCATCCGCCGCGCGCTGGGCGCCCCGCCTACGGCCATCATCTCGCAGATACTTTCCGAGAGCTTCATCCTCACCTTCATCGCCGGAATACTGGGGCTCACGGCCGCCGTCGGCGTGCTGTCGGTCGTGGATTCGGTCTACTATCAGGCGGTCACCGTGGCGCAGGAAGGATTCGAAGTGTCGTGGCAGATCTCCTTCGGGACGGGCATGCTGGCCCTCTTCATCCTGATCGCAGGCAGCCTGCTGGCGGGCGTCATCCCCGCATACCGGGCCTTGAGCATCAAGGCGGTGGATGCAATACGCGAAGAATAAACGATTAAACAAACAGATTACGGCTATGAAAAAATTTCTGAAAATCTTTCTGGGAGTGCTCTTTGCGGCGCTGCTTCTCGGAACGTTCTGGTTCCTGTGGCAGAAGACCCGCCCCGTAAAGGTCGTCTACACGATCGTGCAGCCCAAACTCGACACGCTCAAACAGTACGTGGTCGCCACGGGCAAGGTCGAGCCGCGCGACGAGGTGCTCATCAAGCCCCAGATTTCGGGCATCGTCTCCGACGTCTACAAGGAGGCCGGGCAGATGGTCCGCAAGGGCGAGGTGATCGCCACGGTGAAGGTCGTCCCCGAAATGGGTCAGCTGTCGAGCGCCGAATCGCGCGTCTCGGTGGCCGAAATATCGCTGGACCAGACCCGCCGCGAATTCAACCGCACGGAAGCCCTGCACAAGAAGGGCGTGGTGTCGGACGAGGAGTACGAGCAGGGCCGCACCGCGCTTCGGAAAGCGCAGGAGGAGCTGCAGAACGCCAAGGAGAACATGGAGATCGTCAAGAACGGCATCACCAGCCGTTACAAGGAGCTGAGCAACACCCAGATCCGTTCGACGATCGACGGCATGATCCTCGACGTCCCGGTCAAGGTCGGAAACTCGGTGATCCAGTCCAACACCTTCAACGACGGCACGACCATCGCCACGGTTGCCGACATGTCGAACATGCTCTTCCGGGGCAACGTCGACGAGACCGACGTGGGCAAGCTCCACGAGACGATGCCCGTCAAGCTGACCATCGGCGCCCTGCAGAACGTCGAGCTGGACGCCCTGCTGGAGTACGTTTCGCCCAAAGCGACCGAGGACAACGGCGTCATCATGTTCGAAGTGAAGGCGGCCGTGAAGATTCCCGAAAACGTCTTCGTGCGCGCCGGATACAGCGCCAACGCCAGCATCGTGATCCAGAGCCGCGAAGGGGTGCTGACCCTGCCGGAAAGCACCGTCGAATTCGAGGGCGACAAAACCTACGTCTACCTGCTCACCAGCGCCGACGGGGCCGAGGAGCAGACCTTCGACAAGCACGAGGTCAAGATCGGGCTGTCGGACGGCATCAACATCGAACTGACCGAGGGCGTGACCGCCGAGAGCAAAGTCCGCGGCGCACGGGAAGAGAAGAAGAAATAACCACAAATGCATCGCAGCATGAAAACCAGCACCCTATTCGCCGCCCTCAGCGCGGCTGTCATGACGCTCTGCACGGCTGCCGCCGCGGCTCAGACGGTACAGGCCGCGCCGCAGGCCGCAACGCCGGCGCCCGGCACGCCGTGGTCGCTCGACGACTGCATCGGGTATGCCCTGCACAACAACGTCGGCGTACAGCAGCAGGCCCTGCAGGTGGAGCAGACCGACGTGAAACTGTCTACCTCAAAATACAGCCGGCTGCCCGACCTGAGCGCATCGGTGGGCTACAACGCCACCTTCGGGCGCGGCACCTCCGACGACAACATCCGCAAGACGGGAACCATCCAGAGCGGCTCGTTCGACGTCGGGGCCAGCATGCCCCTCTTCGACGGATTCCGCATCAACCGCGAAATCAAGGGCGGCAAGCTCGACCTCGCCGCCGCCATGCAGGATTTGGAACGCGCACGCGAAGACCTGTCAATCAACGTCATGACGCTGTACCTGCAGGTTCTCTACAACAAGGAGCTGACCCAGATCGCCGAACGCCAGCTCGAACTGAGCACCCAGCAGGCCGTCCGCAGCCGCGAGCTGGTCGCCGCGGGCAAACAGCCCGAATCGGCACGCTACGAAAGCGAAGCCCTGCAGGCCAACGACGAACTGAATCTGACGCAGGCCCGCAACGACCTGCGGCTGGCGCTGCTCAACCTGAGTCTGGCCCTCAACCGCGAGAGCGCGGCGGGATTCGACATCGTGGCGCCGCAATTCGACAGCGTGGCGCTCGCATCGCTGCACATGCTCGGCACGGCCGACGACGTCTATGCCTATGCGACGGAAAACCGCCCCCACATCAAGGCGGAACGCCTGCGGCTCGAAAGCGCCGAAAATGCCGTCCGGATCGCCAAATCCGCGCTCTACCCCTCGCTTTCGCTGCGCGGAGGCTACGGCACGGGCATCTACAGCACGCAGGAGGCCGCCTTCGGCACCCAGTTCCGCAAGAACAGCAGCGAGTTCGTCGGCGTGTCGATGAGCGTTCCGATCTTCAACCGCCGCGCCACGCACAACAGCATCCTCTCGGCCCGGATAGCCATGCGCAAACAACAGCTGGCCGTGACCGACGCCGAGCAATCGCTGCGCAAGGAGATCGAGCAGGCGTGGTACAACGCCGACGCCGCCTACGGCAAATACCGTTCGGCGGACGCCGCCCTCGCCTCGGCACGGGTGGCCTTCGCCTACGAACAGCAGAAAGCCGACGCAGGCCGTTCGACGGTCTTCGACTTCAACGACGCCAAAACACGTATGGAAAAGGCCGAGTCGGAACTCGTGCAGGCGAAATACGAATTCGTATTCCGGTCGAAAATCCTCGACTTCTACCGCGGCCGGCCGCTCGAACTATGACAAACAGCCGTAAACAAGCTCGCACCGAATAAACAAATTAGGGCGGTCGAAATTCGACCGCCCTATTGCTGTCCGGAATACCAATCCCTCAAGTATTCCGACAGCTGCCGGGAGAGGCTTTCAGGCTCCTACCCGGCGCAGAAGCCCTTTTGCGTCACTAATACCCTCTTCGTCCCCTGTGCGAAGCAGGATGAAACAAAGATATGAAAATATTCCGAAGCTGTACACCCCGCGAGCGTTTTTGCCATAACTTACGGCTGAAATGATTCACACGAGTGGACGAAAATGTTGCATACAGTCTCTTTCAGCCAACAAAACGTTCGGCAAAGAAATGGCTATCTGAAAAATTTGCCCTACTTTTGCAGCTGAATTACAAACGGTAAAGATGGAGTGGCTAAAAAGTTTATTCGTCGAACATTCGGCGCTGCAGGCCGTCGTGGTGATCTCGCTCATCTCGACGATCGGCATCGGACTCGGTAAAATCCGCTTTTTCGGCATATCGCTGGGCGTGGCGTTCATCTTCTTCGCCGGCATTCTGGCCGGGCATTTCGGACTCACGATCGACCCGCAGATGCTGACCTATGCCGAAAGTTTCGGACTCGTCGTCTTCGTCTACGCCCTCGGTCTGCAGGTCGGCCCCGGTTTCTTCAACTCGCTGCGCGCCGACGGACTGCGCCTGTTGTCGCCGGCGGTCGCCGTAGTGCTGATCGGCACCGCGCTCGCCATAGGCATGAGCTTCACGCTGAACGTCTCCATGCCCGACGCGGCCGGCATCCTCTGCGGAGCCACGACCAACACCCCGGCGCTCGGCGCCGCGCAGCAGACGCTGCAGCAAATGGGCATCGACCCCAACGGCGCCGCCCTGAGCTGCGCCGTGACCTATCCGCTGGGCGTCGTAGGAGTCATTCTGGCCATCGTCTTCATCCGCAAGGTCTTCGTCCGGCCTTCGGACATGCCCGAACCGGACGCCGAGCACCGCAAGAACGTCTTCATCGCCAGCTACCACCTGACCAACCCCGCCATCTTCGGCAAAAGCGTCCACGAGATCGCCTCGCAAAGCCACCACCACTTCGTCATTTCGCGCATCTGGCGCAACGGGCGGGTGTCGATCCCCACCTCGGACAAGACGCTGCAGAAGGACGACATCATCCTCGTCATCACCGCCCCGTCGGAAGCCGACGGCCTGCGGCTGATCTTCGGCGAGCAGGAACTGAAGGACTGGAACGCGGAAAACATAGACTGGAACGCCGTGGACAGCCAGCTGATCTCCCAGCGCATTCTGGTCACGCGGCCCGAAATCAACGGCAGGAAACTCTCCTCACTGCGCCTGCGCAACAACTACGGCATCAACATCAGCCGCGTCTACCGTTCGGGCGTGCAGCTGCTCGCAACGCCCGATCTGCGGCTCCAGATGGGCGACCGCCTGACGGTCGTCGGCGAAGCCGCGGCGATCCAGAACGTCGAGAAGATTCTCGGCAACGCCGTCAAGAACCTCGACGAACCCAACCTCGTGGCGGTCTTCGTCGGACTGATTCTGGGACTGGTGCTGGGGAGCATCCCCGTCAGCATTCCGGGCATCAGCCTGCCCGTAAAGCTGGGTCTGGCGGGCGGCCCGATCGTCATCGGCATCCTGATCGGCACGTTCGGTCCGCGTCTGCATATGATTACCTACACCACCTACAGCGCCAACCTGATGCTGCGCGCGCTGGGGCTGTCGATGTATCTCGCCTGTCTGGGGCTGGAAGCCGGCGCGCACTTCTTCGAAACGGTCATGCGCCCCGAAGGGGCGTTGTGGCTCCTGCTGGGATTCCTGCTGACGTTCGTTCCCGTCGTATTACTGGGCGTCTTCGCGCTGCGCGTCCTGCGCATCGATTTCGGCTCGGTATCGGGCATGCTGTGCGGCAGCATGGCCAACCCGATGGCGCTGACTTACGCCAACGACACGATCGAAGGCGACAATCCGTCGGTCTCCTACGCCACGGTCTATCCCCTCTGCATGTTTTTGCGGGTGGTCATCATTCAGGTGATGCTGATGATTTTCCTGTAGATTGCGGCCCTGCGGCCTGCTCCGGGTTCGGCTACTGCGCCCGGACCGGCTACGGCGTCGGCTCCGGTTTCCGCCCCGACTCCGGCTCTTGCTTCGGCGTCGGTTCCTGCGTAGGCGTCGGTTCCGGTTTTTGCTCCGGCTCCGGTTCCGGCGCCCGGTCCGGCCCCCTTCTCTGCTCCATTTTCCGCCCCATTCCCGGCTCCGGCTTCAGATAACGCAGCGCCGCGATATCGCTGCCCGACGGATTCTGGAATACCCGCAGGTCGAATTCGGGAATCACGGCCAGCACGTGGTCGAAAACATCGGACTGTATCCGCTCGTAATCCACCCATATCACCGTATCGGTAAAGAAGTAGAGTTCCATCGGAAGTCCCGTCTCGGTAGGCTGCAACTGACGCACCATCAGCGTCATCCCTGCGTTCACGGGCACTTCGTTGCGCAGATAACGTTCGAGATAGGCCCGGAAGACGCCGAGATTGGTCTGATGCAGGCCGTTGATCCTGCGTTCGCCGGGTTTGATGCCGTGCGCGGCATTGTACTCCTCGACGCGGCGTTCGGTATCGTCGATATATTCGCGGATCAGGTCGATACTGCGGTATTTATTCAGCATCTCAGGCGTACAGAACCGCACGCTGGTCATGTCGATACTCACCGAGCGCTTCACGCGGCGGCCTCCCGACGCCTGCATGCCGCGCCAGTTCTGGAACGAATCGCTCACCAGCAGGTAGGGCGGCAGCGTAACGATCGTATTGTCGAAATTGCGGACTTTCACCGTCGTGAGCGACACCTCGATCACCGAGCCGTCGGCCCCGTATTTGGGAACCGAAATCCAGTCCCCCACCTTGAGCATGTCGTTGGCCGAAAGCTGGATGCCGGAGACGAATCCCAGAATGCTGTCGCGGAAAATCAGCATGATGATCGCCGCCGACGCTCCCAGACCGGCCAACAGACTGGCGGGCGACTTGTCGATCAGGATCGAAACGATCAGTATGCCGCAGATCAGCGCTGCAATGCCCTGCCCGGTCTGCCTGAGCCCCTTGATCGGCTTGTTCTGCCATGCGGGACGCGCCGAAGCGATTTGGAAAACCGCAAAGAGCACGGCATTGATAAAGCGGAATACCGCCACGACGATATAGACCTCGACCAGCCGCGTCACGATCGTCCGGGCTTCGGACTGCTCTTCGAAAACCACCGGCAGAACGATCCCCAGCACGACGGCGCTGACGACGTTGCACAAACGGCTCAGCACGTCGGGGTTGAACAGATCGTCGTCCCACGTGGCTTTGGTGCGCTTGACGATGCGCCGCATGCCGCGCACGAGGATCGTGCGGCACACGAAGTCGAAGAGCGCCACCGCCAGCAGTACCAGCGTAAAGGCCACCCAGCGGTCCCAGCCGCTGTCCTGCGCGGACGCGAGTCCCAGCCATTCGAGCAGGGCGTCGGCCCAATGTTTCAGGAGTGTCTGCATACGGCATTCCTATCAATTATCAGACCCGTTCGTGAAAAATGATTCCGAGGTCGTCGTTTTACAAAAAAAGATGTGCGATACGGCGGTGCCGCACCTATCCGGCATACGTTCCGCCGACATCGGCCCTCCCCGGCAGCGCGGCCGGATACGGCGCGGATGCAACACGAATGCGGCACAATCGGGGCAAAACGCGGCACGAACCGGCCCCGCCACATTAAGCCGCTGCCTTACAGCCGCTTCCCCGTTTACAAAGATACGAAATAAAGCGGTTATTCAAAAATCAGTTTCGCTTCGCCTTCGAAATTCGGAGTGAACACCCCTTTGCCGAGGTTTTCCAGCACCTCGGCCCGGCTCCAGAACCGCCCGCCGTCCAGTTCGTCGCTCGGCGCAACCGGCCCGTCGTACACCGCACGATGGACATAGACCAGTTCGCGCTCCCGCTCCGAGCGGAATACGTAGACCGCTACCCGTTCGGGCGTAAACTCGGTCACCCCCAGCTCCTCGCGCACCTCGCGCCGCAGGGCTTCATCCACCGTCTCGCCGTAATCGACATGGCCGCCCACGGCCGTGTCCCAGCGTCCGGGCTGAATGTCTTTCCACTCCGGCCGCTTTTGCAGGTAGAGCTCGCCGCGGGAATTGAACAGATGCAGGTGCACCACCGGATGCAGCAGCATCGACCCGCCGTGGCATTCGCCGCGCGTAGCCGATCCCACGACAACGCCGGAGGGATCGACCACCGGAAAAAGTTCCGAACCGTTATCGCATCTCATGGCGGGGATATTTACGTATATAAATCACGACGGTCAGCAAACCGAGCAGGACGAATCCCATGCCCGCGAGAGCCGTATAACGATACCCCAGCCTGTGGTCGATCGGCAGGCCGCCGCAGTAGGCGCCCAGCGCATTGCCCAGATTGAATGCCACCTGCACCAAAGCCGCCCCCAGCATCTCGCCGCCGCGCGAATTCTCCAGAATAAGCAGCTGCTGGGGCGACGAAACACAGAACAGACATCCCGTGCAGAGCACCATCAGGGCGACGGAGAGATAACGGACGTGCGCCCCGAAGTAAATCGCGAGGAGCGTCGCCGCGGCCGTGGCCAGCGTGAAACGCACGACCTTCTCAGGCGTAAAACGATCGGAAAAATGGCCTCCGATGATATTGCCCGCGAACATGCCGAACCCGGCGAGCATAATGATCAGCGTCAGGTCGTCCGCCGTGAATCCCGAAGCGTGAATCATCAGCGGGCTGACGTAACTGTACCAGCAGAAAATGCCGCCGTTGCCCAGCATCACCGACAACAGCACGAGCCACGGCGCGAGACTGCGCAGAAAACGAAACTGGCCTTTCAGCCCCGTATCGGGCAGCGGTTCCATGCGCGGCACCCACAACCGCACCAGCAGCAGCGCCACAACGCCCCACACGGCCACGATTCCGAACGTGGCGCGCCACGTCAGGACGTTGCTGATATAGGTTCCCAGCGGCACGCCGAACAGATTGGCGACGGTCATGCCGACGATCATGATCGACACGGCTTCCGTACGCTTCCCGGCGTCGGCGACCCGCTCGGCGACGATCGACCCCACACCGAAGAATGCGCCGTGGGGAAGTCCCGAAACGAAACGCAAGCCCAGCAGCGACCAGTAATCGGGAGCCAGCGAAGCGCAGAGATTACCCGCCGCGATCATCGCCGTAAGCGCCAGCAGTATCTGTTTCAGCGGACGTTTCCGGGCGACGAGCACCATAAGCGGCGCGCCGAAGCAGACGCCCAGCGCATAGGCGGAAATGAGGTGCCCCGCCTCCGGAATCGAGACGCCGAGACTGCGGGCGATATCGGGCAGAATGCCCATCATCACGAACTCCGACATTCCGAGCGCAAGCGTTCCGAACGCCAAGGCTATCAGACTCTTTTTCATAGAGGAACTACATTAACCGTAACCGGCTGCAAAAATAACACAAAAGGTGAAAAGTTATTCGCCTTTCACCTTTGCATTCTGTTGTTTTTACGGTCATCCCGGTCGGCCCGGCCAAACAATCGGGTCAAACGCCCCGGCTGAACGATCGGGCAGAACCGCAACCAACCGAACGATCCGGCAGAACCGAACCGGCTCCGCGCCGCTATTCCGCGGGCGCCTCCGTCTTGCGCGGCTGGCCCACTTCGTAGCCGAGGGAGTGCATCCACTCGACCGTCGCGGCATCGACCTGATCGTTGCGGTCGGTCCAGCGGCGCTGTTCGATCAGACGCTTCCTGTGCTCGTCGATGCGCTGCATGATGGGGAAATCGGGATGTTTCATCTCCGAACGCCGCTCGCGCTCCGAAGGACGTATCCGGCGGTCGAAGACCTCGGCCTGCGAAGGCCGCCGCGCCCCCTCCCACTTGAATCCCTTGAGACGGATATCCTGCGTCGGCGGAATCTTGTCCATCGGGTAGAAATTATAGACCGGATCGCCGCGGTAGGTGATCTGCACCACCTGCTTGTCTTCGATAAAGAACGATATTTCGCCGCTTTCGATGACGCCCATCATCGTGATCTCGACGGGTTCGCCGTCCTGCATGTAATAGATGGTCTGGGCATTGCCGTTCACGTCGTTGCGGTAAATCTGGTTGTTGAAGAAGTAAGCCGTCATGGTCTTGCCCGCCACCTGATTGTAGTGCATCGTATCGAGCTGGCTGACCATCATCGGACTGCCGATGAACTCGGCCCGCGTAAGCTGCTGGTTCTCGGTGAAAATGTCCATCACGTCGGAGGTGATCTGGTTGTTCTCGTTCCACAACACGGGATCGATGTAGAGGTGGATCGTCGAATCGGTACTGATCGCCGTCATCGAATCGCACACGGTCTGGAAATCCGAGCGGTAGATCTTCACGTTCCGGAACCCTTTCAGCAGACGGTATATGCTGTCGCGGGGCGCAGCCAGCGAGTCGATCGAATCGGCCGGAACCGCCATCGCCGCCGTGTCGGTCAGCAGCGAATCGACCAGCAGGTTCAGCAGCGAATCCTGCTCGGCCATGTTGAGCACGATCAGCGAATCAAGTTCGCGCAGGGCCGTCGAATCGATCTGAATCATCCGTCCTTTGCGCGTCGCACGCGCCTGACGGGCCTTGAGCTTCGATTCCGCCTTCAGGCGGCGCGCCGTGAGCCGGGCTTCCTCGCGCTCCTTCTGCTCCAGCAGCCGGGCCGTCATTTTCTCCTTGCGCCGGGCCGCTATCTCGTCCAGCTTCTTCTTTTTCTCCTTGGCGGCGGCCGCCTTTTCCTCGGCCTTGGCTCTCTTCGCCGCCTCTTTCAGCAACGCCTTGCGCTGGGCGACGGTCAGCGTATCCGCAGCATTGGCCAGCGAATCGGCAGGCGCCGCTCCGCCCAGAGAATCAGCGGGAGCGGGTCGGTCCGGCGCGTCGAGAGGCGACGACGTGGCATGCGGCGAATCCGCGTCTCCGCCGGCCGCCAATGAATCGGGTGCGGAACCGGCGGTTGCCAACGAATCGGCGGCATCTACGCCCTGCGGCCTGCGGCCGGAACGGGGACGCCCCAGCGAATCGGCCGGAACGTCGACTCCTCCGGCAGCATGCGCCAGCGAATCGGGCCCCGACAGCGCCAGCGAATCGTGCCCCGACAGCGCCAGCGAATCGGGCCCCGACAGCGCCAGCGAGTCGGCCGAACGGGCCAGCGAATCAGCGGCGGCAGCCTCCGCGGCCCGGCGTTCGGTGTTTTCGTTGATCGTGAACAGGAACATCGAATCGGCGCGCATGAAAAGCGAATCGCCCTGCGAGAGGTCGTAGCTCACGATCGACGGGCGGCGCGTGAGGAACGCGTTTCCCGGTTCCTTCCAGTATTCGCCGTAATCGCCGAAGGCGAGCACCTTGTGCTCCGTATCGTCGATCTGAATGTCGCGCCATAAAATTATATGGTCTTCGGCCCGGTAGAAATCGATGCTGTCGCTCCACATCTCCTGCTTGTCGGTCAGCACGTACCCGTTGCTGGTCACCTTGTAAAGCGAGTCGGCTTTGCGGTAAGCGCCGCGGTCGGCATACAGATAGTCGCCCTCCTTGTTCCAGATATTGGTGTGTTTAAAGAAAAAGGCGTTGTCGGTAGCCATGTTGTAGACCACCGAGTCGCCTTTCAGTTCGTATTCGTCGTTGCGCATTTCGACCCGATCGACGCAGACCAGCTCCTTGCTGTTGGCGTAGTAGTAACCGCGCACCGACTCCAGCCGGCTGTCGCGGTTGACAAGCACGCCGCCCCCGCCGAATTCGCCGACGTTCTCCTTCGTGTTGAAAAGGAACTCGTAGGTGTAGAGCGTGGCGTCCTCGTCGACCACCTTGACGATATCCGAAAATACGCGGGCTTCGTTCACCTCGCCGTTATACTCGGCCCGGTCGCCGTAAATATAGGTCGTATTCTTGTTGATCAGGACATTGCCGAAGAATTCGATGCGCATGTCCGAATAGCGGACGGCGCTGTCACACGTAATGACGGCGCCGTTGTGCTGCGCGGCGAAGTTGCCCACCAGAAAAATCACCGAATCGCCCGGAGCCACGGGACCCATGTTGTCCGACTTGAGGTCGATGAGTTTCTTCTCGGCCGGCTGCTCCGCCTCAGGCGCCTGCATCCCGCCGCGGGCGAAAATCACACTGCCGGCGGCCAATGCGACGACCGCTATGGAAAGAAGCCTGCGCACGGTTTTACTTCACCCAATGTTTGTTCTCGAACGCTCCGTCGCGGAATTCGGGATCGATATAGACATACATGGCGTCGATCTTCTTCGACAGCCAGTCCTTGAAGACCTTTTCCTGCTTGGCGTTGAGCGCCATCTCCTCCAGCCGGAGGTAGTCCTCGTTGAGCGACGCCACGTGCGTCGGAATGATCTCTACCAGCTTGACGACCTTGGCCAGCTGGTTGCCCATGATGTCCTCGGTCAGGAAAGCTTCCGACACCTCGCCGGGCTTCAGCCGCACCAGCGCGTTGTAATCGTTGAGCGCGTTGAAGTGGGCGAAATCCTCGCGCAGGAACTTCGTCACGGTCAGCTTGGCGTCGAAAGCGCTGAAACGCTCCAGAATGTCGTGGTTCGAAACGATACCGCCGTTCATCTTCGACGTCGCATCGTCGGAATAGAGCAGCGCGGCCTTCTCGAAGGTGATCGAATCCTTGCGGATCAGATTGGCGATGCTGTCCAGAAAATGCGTGCCCTCCGTAAGCTCGTCGATCGTATAGACCGGACGCAGCAGGATATGGCGGAAATGGTAGAGACTCCCCCGCTTGTCGAGCATCTGAATGATGTGGAATCCGAACTGCGATTCGACGACCTCCGAAATCTGTCCGGGCTTCATGTTTTCGAGCGCCGCGGCGAACGAAGAGTCGAGACTGGCGAGCGGCGCAGGGTCCATCTCGCCGCCGCGCATCATCGTTCCGGGGTCCTGCGAATACATGCGGGCCAGATTCTCGAACTTGGCCTTGCCCGTGATGACGCGTTCGCGCATGTCCAGCAGACGCTCGCGCGTACGCTGCTTGGCCTGCGTGATCGACTTGGGGAAACGGGTGATCTGCGCATAGACATACTGCTCGGCGATGGTCGGCAGGCTGTCCTTGTCGATCGACTTGTAGAAACGCTCGACCTCGCCCGGAATGACCGCGACCTTGCTCACGACCTCGTTCTGCATGGAGCTGGCGTAGGACTGCTCCTCGTAGCGCTGACGCATGTTCTCGCGGATGTTGAAAATGGCCATGTGGTGCTTGGCTTCGAGCCGGGGAATCGATCCCTCGGCCTCGATCATGTTCTGCACCTGCTCCTCGACGTGCGAAGCGATGTCGCCGGCATTGATCTTCACCGAGTCGATCTGCGCCTGATTGAAGAGCAGTTTCTGGGTCATCAGCGCTTCGAGCGCCTCGTTCATCGGATCGCGGTCGGAGGTGTACCCCTCCGCGCGGCGCTGCGCCGTGAGCTGGCGCGCGTGATCCGCCACCTCGGAATAGAGAATCGAGGAAGAACCCACGACGGCGACCACCTTGTCGAGCATCACCTGCTGTTTCTGGGCGAAGGCCCCCGCAGCGAGCACGGCGAGAGCCGCCGCCATTATACCTTTTTTCAACATTGCGTTATACTTTATCGTTTGTATTTTCAAAAATCTTCGCCTCCCCGTTCTCCACGGCGCGGTTGTACAGCTCCTCCTCGTGGCTGCGGATGATCTCGCCCTGCCGCTGGTTGAAGAGGATGCGGCGGATCGTACTCCGCAGGCGTTCGAGGGGAATAGGCTCGCCCTCGCGCCGCACGGCGTCGATCTGGAAATAATAGTACGAATGGCTGTCTCGCATCGCCTGCACGGCGTTCGACGACAGCACCGAATCGTAATTCTGCGACCTGAGGGTCGGCAGGAAACTCAGAAACTCCGGAAAATCGACCCACTGTTCCCGGAAATCGGTCACCGTGAAGTCGTTTTTCTCGCAGATATCCCGGAAATCCTGCTGCTGGGCGGCGGATTTGGCCCCCATCAGCTCCTTCAGCTTCCGGGCCTGACGATAGCCTTCGCCGAACTGCACGATCCGCCCCTTGACCAATGTACGGTCCAACCGGAAATCGGCCTTGTGCGCATTGTAATAGGCCGTAATCTCGTCGTCGGCGAACGTCGTGTCGATGCTCCGGTCCACATACAGCTGGTTCAGCTTGCGGATCAGCAGCGCCTGACGGTACTCCTCGACCATCTTGTCGATATCGTCGCCCGAAGCCGAAAACAGCGTCTCGGCCTCCTTGAGCTTGAGCTGCTTGCGCACCCACCGGTCCACGTATACCTTCATGAACGCCGCGCTGTCTTCGCCCGTGACTCCCTTGGGAACCACCGACTCCACATCGCGCAGCTGCAGCTGCTTGCCGCCGGCGCGCGCCAGCGTGGTATCGCTGGCGAAATAGCCCGGCATCTCCCGGCAGCCCGCCAGAAAAACCGAAGCCGCCACGACTGCTATTTTCGCTCGCAAATTCATAATCCGGAGGACAAAGATACAGTTTTTACTCGTAACTAACGCAGCCCCGGCCCAGATTATTACGCCGCCGCCCGATTTTTATCCTCGGCTTTCAGGCGCCGCAGCGCGAGGAGCATCATGTAACCCGAAACGGCGAAGACAGCCAGCGCACCGATATAAATCAGCACATAGAGCGTCCTGCTGCCGACCAAGTCGATCAGCATGGCGTTGCCGTGCCCGGTGACCAGCGCCAGATAGGCGATTCCGTTATTGACGGCATGGAGTATGATCGTAGACCAGAGCGAGTCGGTCCGCATGTAGACGAATCCGAGCACCAGACCGATGGCGAAGGCGTTCACCGCGACGGTCGGATGCACGTGCACGATGCCGAATACGGCCGATGAAACCAGCCATGCGGCCATCACGCCGTATTTTGCGCGCGTCGATTCGAGCAGCACGCCGCGGAAAATCACCTCTTCGAACAGCGGCGCCATCACCACGACCGTAACGATCGCCCACGCGCCGCGTCCGTAGGCGTTGGGCACTTCGGGCAGCAGGCTCAGCAGCGGTTCGAGCACCACCGACGTGGCGAGCATGAAAACCACGCCCCAGAGCAGCAGGACGGGATTCAGTCCGCGGGAGGAGAAATGCGCGATGATTTTCGGACCCCGGCGCCGGCTGCGGTAAAAGAGAAATCCCACGAGCGTAAGGGTCATGGCGACAAAATAGGATACGGCGTTGAAATGCCCTACGAGCACCTGTTCGGCGGTGCTCACCGTTTCGTCGGCGCTCGCCAGCAGCGCCTGATCGGGCCACTTGCAACCCACCAGCAGCGCCGTTACGGCGCCCACGACCTGCGCCAGCAGGAAAATGCCGAAAAAGACCAGATAATCGGCCAGTGCGGGAAATTTCCCCTGCAGTTTCCAGATTTTACCGACGGCCTCAGGAGCCGGCGCCGGCTCCTGCACGGGAGCCTCTGTTTTTTTTTCTGTCATATAGCGTGTAACTATCAATCCGTTCCGAGTTCAAAGATAAGCAATTTTCGGTTACGGTTATGGATTTCCATTTAAAATCATTAAATTTGCCCGATTATAAACCCGATCGAAACATGGCAAAGGTTATCGCATTAGCGAATCAGAAAGGCGGCGTGGGCAAGACCACGACGGCCATCAACTTGGCGGCCTCGCTGGCCCTGCTGGGCAAGAAGGTGCTGCTGCTCGACGCCGATCCGCAGGCCAACGCCACCTCCGGCTTGGGCTTCGACATCAATCTGGAGGGCGTCTACGAATGTATCGCAGGACTCAAAAAGCCCGAAGAGGTGCTCCTCCAAAGCCCCGACGTGAAGAATCTATGGGTGCTGCCCTCGTCGATCGATCTGGTGGCCGCCGACACCGAACTGCCGAAAATGGAGGATGCGCACCACGTGATGAAACGCATCGTAGACTCCGTCCGCGACCGCTTCGACTACATCTTCATCGACTGCTCCCCCTCGCTGGGCTATACGACCGTCAATATCCTCACGGCCGCCGACACGGTGCTTATTCCCGTGCAGTGCGAGTACCTCGCCCTCGAAGGGCTTTCGAAACTGCTCAACACCATCCGCAAGGTCAAAAGCGGCCTGAACCCCGCACTGGACATCGAGGGCTTCCTGCTGACGATGTATATGCGCAACAGGCTCAACAACCAAGTCGTGAACGAGGTGCGCGAACATTTCGGTCAGCTGGCCTACGACACAATAATTCAGCGCAATATCCGTTTGGGAGAAGCCCCCTCGCACGGAAAGCCCGTCATGCTGTACGATGCCGGGGCCGTGGGTTCGGAGAACTACCTCACCTTGGCGCGGGAGTTCCTCAAACGCAACCGTAAACGAAGCAAATAACAGAACGCAGCTATGAAACAACCGAAGGGATTAGGGCGCGGACTCGACGCCATATTCGGCACCGACGCCGTAGACGCCAAGCTCAAGCCGATGAGCCAGATGACCGAAATCGACATTGCGGAAATCATTCCCAACCCCACGCAGCCGCGTACGCAATTCGACGAAGAGGCCCTCGACGAGCTGGCCGACTCGATCCGCCAGCTGGGCATCATCCAGCCCATTACGGTCAAGAAATCGGGCGACGGCAAATATATCATCATCAGCGGCGAACGCCGCTGGCGGGCGGCGCAGCGCGCCGACCTGAAGAGCCTTCCGGCCTATGTCCGCGAGGTGGACGACGAAAACCTGCACGCCATGGCCCTCGTGGAGAATATCCAGCGGCAGGACCTCAACGCGATCGAAATCGCGCTGGGCATGCAGCGTCTGATCGAGGAGTGCAACCTCACGCAGGACGCGCTCTCCGAAAAGGTCGGCAAGAAACGTTCGACCGTCTCGAACTACATGCGTCTCTTGAAACTGCCCGACGAGGTGCAGCTGGCCCTCAAGGAGGGGCTGATTTCGATGGGACACGCCAAGGCCATCGCCGGCGCCCCGCAGGAGCTGCAGCTTCGCACGCTGAAGAAGATACTCAAGAAGAGCCTTTCGGTCCGTCAGGCCGAGGAGCTGGTGCGCACGCTCACCGAGCAGCCCGCCGAAGCGGCACAAAACATGGAGGACGAAGAGTATCCCGAAAGCTATTCGCGGCTGGTGGAACAGCTCGAAAAGTTCTTCTCGCAGGAAATCAGCATCAAACGCTCGAAAAACGGCGGCGGACGGATCGTCATCGGCTTCGACGACGACAAGGACATCGAACAATTCATCGAACGGTTCTCCGGCCGCCTCAAATAAAATATGGTAAGAATCCGGTTCAGACACCTGCTGCCGATACTCGCGGCACTCACGTTGTGGCTTCCCGCCCAAGCGCAGCTCCACCGCGGGGCGCGCACCATCGTGCGCGGGGGCATGCTCGTGCAGCGGGATTCGCTCGCCTCGAAAACCGACTCGCTGGCCGACCTCTCGCTGGTCCGCGAACTGGATTCGCTGATGACGGGACTCTTCGCGGCCGACTCGGCCGCCGTCGCGGAGCTGCGCACCGACGACATAAGCAAAGCCGACTCGCTCTACCGGCTCAAAATGGCCGGCATAAAGATCGAATCGGCCCCCACCAAGCATAAACGCGGCTGGCTGATGAGCGATTCGATGTCGCTCTCGAAGGTGTGCTGGATCTCGACCGTACTGCCCGGTTACGGACAGATTTACAACAAACAATACTGGAAACTGCCCGTTCTCTACGGCACCTTGGGCGCGGGTCTGGCCCTCTATCTCCACGAAAACAAGACCTACAAGCCCCTCAAGCGCGAATACGAAGCCTACACGAATAAAAACCTCTCGCGCACGCCCGAACTGGACGCGCTGCAAAGCAGGATGATCCGCAGCAACACCCGCCGGCAGGTCTATCTGGGCCTTACGGTGGCCTCGTACATCTACTTCATCGGCGACGCCGCCGTGAACTACTCGACCAACGAGGTATCGGACGTCAAGAAAGCCACCACGCTGGCCTGCATCTTCCCCGGCGCGGGACAGATTTACAACAAAAGCTATTGGAAAGTCCCCTTCGTCGTGGGCGGTTTCGCCGCAATGATCTACTGTATCGACTGGAACAACCGCGGCTACCAGCGTTTCAAAAAGGCATACCGGCTGCTGAGCGACTACGAAAAGAATCCGGACGCCTACCCCGACGGCCCGACCGACGAATTCCACGGCCGCTACTCGGCGGACTTCATCCGCAACCTGCGCAACAACTACCGCCGCAACCGCGACCTCTGCATCATCATCTCGGCCGGACTGTACGTCCTTCAGATCGTGGACGCCCATGTGGACGCCCACCTGAAGGACTACGACGTCTCCGACGACCTGTCGATGAATCTCGAACCGCTGGTCGATTATACATACGTTCCCTCCGCCGGCGGCAACCGTGCGGTATTCGGGTTCAACCTGAGTTTCAAATTCTAACCGATGAGAATCCTCCTGACCATAGTGCTGCTGATGGCCGTCGCTGCGCCCGCATCGGGCCTCGACCGCAAACCCCGCAAGAAAGAGAAGAAAAAAGCCCGGACCGAAGCCGTCGCCGAACCCGTGCCGGCCCCCGCTCCTCCGGCCGCAAAGCCCGCACACACCGAGCGCAAAACCGAACCTGCCGCGCCGGCGCCCGCACCGATCCCGGATAACGACATGACGCTGGGACAGACGGCCGCGCAGGCCGATTCGCTGGTCGCCGTATGGCGCGAAAGGCAGTGCTGCGATTCGTTCAGGGAGTTCTTCGACAACTATATTCTGGTGGACAGCACGCAGACCGGCGCTGTTCCCGACTCGGTCTATACCCGGCGTCTGCGCGACCTCGCATCGCCCATCCAGCTCCCCTACAACAGCATCGTCCGGGGCTACATCAACCGTTACACCGACTCCCGCTACGGCACGATCAGCCGGATTCTGGGCATGTCGCAGTACTATTTCCCGCTGATCGAGGACGAACTGCTCAAAGAGGGGCTTCCCATCGAGCTGCGGGCCCTGCCGATCATCGAATCGGCGCTCTCCGTCACGGCCGTATCGCCCATGGGCGCCGTGGGACTGTGGCAGTTCATGCCCTCGACAGGCAAAAGCTACGGACTTGAGGTCAATTCGCTGGTCGACGAACGCCGCGACCCGGTCCGTTCGACGCAGGCCGCCTGCCGTTACCTCAAAGACCTTTACGCCATCTACAAAGACTGGTCGCTGGCCATCGCCGCCTACAACTGCGGTCCGGGCAACGTCAATAAGGCGCTGGCCCGCGCAGGCGAGAAGAGCCGCACCTTCTGGGACATCTACGACTACCTGCCCCGCGAAACGCGCGGCTACGTCCCCGCCTTCATCGGTGCGTCGTATGCCTACGCCTACCACCGCCAGCACGGCATCGAACTCACCGAAGCCCCGATTCCGCTGGCCACCGACACCGTCCGCATCGACCGGATCATGCACCTCCAGCAGATCGCCTCGACAATCGACGTGCCGATCGAAACCCTGCGCCAGCTCAACCCGCAGTATAAACTCGACATCATCCCGGCCACGACCAAACCCTATACGCTGGTGCTTCCGCAGCGCAGCCTGACGCAGTACGTCGCCAACGAGCCTGCTATTCTGGCCAAAGACTCGCTGTACCTCAAGGAATACATCAACCCAGCGAACCTCGACAAGAAGCGTCAGGAACGTTCCGGAACGGTCTACACCGTCAAGAAGGGCGACACGCTGGGCGCCATCGCCCGCCGCTACCGGGTGACCACGGCGCAGCTCATGCGCTGGAACAACATCAAGAGCGCCCACAAACTCCGCATCGGACAACGGCTCCGCATCGAAGGAAGGTAAGATGATCTGCGACCACGATACCATTGCAGCTCCGGCCACCGCCGCAGGAGGGGCGCTCGCCGTCATCCGCGTAAGCGGCGGCGACGCGCTGACGATCTGCGACCGCATTTTCCGGGGAAGCGCGCCGCTGGCCGACGCCGAGGGCTATACGGTTCATTACGGCCATATCATAGCCGACGGGCGAACGCTCGACGACGTGCTGGTCACGGTATTCCGGGCGCCCCGTTCCTATACGGGCGAGGACGCCGCCGAAATCTCGTGCCACGGTTCGCAGTACATCGTTTCCGAAACGCTGCGCCTGCTGACCGCCGCCGGCGCACGCATGGCCCAACCGGGCGAATTCACCATCCGGGCCTATCTTGCGGGCAAACTCGACCTCTCGCAGGCCGAAGCCGTGGCCGACATCATCGCCTCGTCCTCGCGGGCGTCGCACGCGCTCGCCGCCAACCAGATGCGCGGGGGTTATTCCGCAGCGTTCGACACCCTGCGCGAAAAACTGCTGCACCTCACCTCGCTGCTGGAACTCGAACTCGACTTCTCGGAAGAGGAGGTCGAATTCGCCGACCGCACCCAGCTGCGTGACACCATGCGGCAGATCAAGGAGCGGATCGACGCCCTGCGTAGCTCGTTTTCGCTCGGCAACGCCATCAAGGAGGGAGTCGCCGTAGCCATCGTCGGAGCGCCAAACGTCGGAAAAAGCACCTTGCTCAACCGCCTGCTCAACGAAGAACGGGCCATGGTCTCGGACATCGCCGGCACGACGCGCGACATCATCGAAGAGCGCGCCAACATCGACGGGATCGTTTTCCGGTTCCTCGACACGGCCGGCATCCGCAGCACGAACGACACCCTCGAACAAATGGGAATCGCCCGCACCATGTCAAGCATCGAACGGGCGCAGATCATCATCCGCCTGATCGACGCATCGCAGCCCGCCGTACCCGTATCCGGCGGAAGCCCTTCATCCGGACAAACGGGCCGGAAATCCGCCCCTGCGGTTCCGAGCGCCGATTCGGCCGCCGACACCCAAAGCCCGGACTTTCCGCTCCGTCCCGACCAAACGCTGCTGACGGTATACAACAAAATCGACAAAACACCCGGTCTCGCACTTCCCGAAGGCGCCGTCGGCATCTCGGCACGCAACGGCGACGGCATCGACGACCTGCGCCGGATCCTGCGCGACGCGGTCGATACGGAAACGCTCTACCACGGCGGCACGGTCATCTCCAACAGCCGCCATTACGAAGCCCTCACGTCGGCATCCGAAGCCCTGAGTGCCGCCCTCGACGGCCTGCGCGACAACCTTCCGACCGATCTGCTGAGCGAAGAGATCCGTCAGGTCATCCGCCATCTGAGCGGCGTCACCGGGCAGGACATCGTCCCGGAAGAGGTCCTCAAAACCATATTCTCGAAGTTCTGCATCGGAAAGTGATGGCTTGGAAATAGCCATAAGCAACCATAACCATTTAGAATAAAGTCGCTGTATTTCAGTGACTTTTCTATTTTAACGGTTTCCAATCCGTATTTGGAGATAACGGTTTTTATCCATATTTTTCTATCATATTTCTACCACGACAGAAATTCACGGTTAACCCGAATGTCACAGTGACGCATTAGTTGACGTGTGTTGACAGTGGTTTACATGTGTTGACAAAAATCGGGAGAAATAAGGCGAAATTACCGCCAATATAAACGAGAAAATATGGAAGTAAGAAAGATTTGTCAATGGTGCGGAAAGCCATTCATAGCTCAAAAAACAACGACCTGTTATTGTAGCCATCAGTGTTCCAATCTTGGCTACAAGGAGCGCATCCGGGAACGTAAGCGACAGTTGAAACGGTCGCAAGAATTATTGCAACCTCGACAAGCCGCCGAGGGGCAGGATTTCTTCTCTTTTGCCCAAGCAGCAAAGTTAATAGGCGTAACCAGACAGTACATATATAAATTGGTAAAGGAATCCAAACTTCGGGCTTCACGCATCAGCGGCAAGAAGTCACTCATCCGCCGTGCTGACATTGAACTGATGATGAAAACCAAACCTTACGAGCGTGTCGTGCCCAAAGAGGACTTCGACATCTCTGAGTATTGCACAGCCGAAGAGATTGCAGAAAAATACAAAGTCAACGCTAAATGGGTGTGGACTTACACAAGGCAACATAAAGTGCCGAAAGTGAGAATCCGCCAGTTCAACTATTACAGCAAGAAACATATCGATGCCGCCTTTGCCAAATACGAGGTGGATTCCGACCTTACTGAATGGTACACACCGGAAGAGATTCAAGAGAAGTACGGCATGACACGTGTCGCCATCCGTTCGCAGGTGTATCGGAACAACATTCCATCCAAGAAGGAGCATGGGCAGATATTCTACTCCAAGCTCCACTTCGACCTCTCAAAGAGTTCCGAACAGGAGAGCAAGGCGGAATACTATACCGTCAAGGAGGCAATGGAGAAATTCAAGCTCTCTCGTGATTCGGTTTACGGTATTCTGCAATTCCATCAGATCAACCGTGAGAAGAACGGACGGTTCGTCAGATTCCTGAAAGTGGAGTTTGACCGGGTAATGGGTGTCCGCAAATAGTCTAATTTATGACTATCCGTAAATTATTCAAAAATTAATCCCTGCTGTAGGTAATCTGCATGATTACATTATAGAGTTTCGCCGACGAATTAATAATAACCATAAAAATATAACATTATGCATGAATGCAAGACCGTGACATTAAGGACACGTCCGCTAAAAGGCAGGATGATGTCTTTCTATCTGGATTATTATCCGGGGTATCGAGACAAAGAGACAATGAAAGTTATCCGTCATGAATCGCTTGGTATTTATATCTATGCCAATCCGAGAAACAAACGTGAACAGAATTTCAACGAGGTAATGACCGAGAAAGCCGAAGCCATCCGTTGCCGCAGGTTCGAGTCGGTAGTCAATGAACGGTATGACTTCTTTGACAAGTACAAACTCAAGGCAGACTTTCTGGAGTATTATCGCAAGCAGCTCCGTAAGCATGACCAGAAATGGGAGTTTGTCTATCTGCATTTCAGTAACTTCGTACATGGTAAATGCACCTTTGAAGAGATTGACATCGACCTCTGTAACAAGTTTCGGGAATATCTGCTGAGTGCCAAGAAGCTAAGGCGTAACGGACGTATCACACGGAACTCCGCATCAGGATACTGGTCTACTTTCAGAGGTTTCCTGAAAATACTCTATCGTAATGGGATGATAAAGACCAATGTCAATGATTTCTTGGAAAAGATAGAGACAGAAGATGTAATGAAAGAGGCCCTGTCAGTTGAGGAATTGTACAAATTGGCTGAGACACCTTGCAAGAAACCTATTCTGAAAACGGCATCGCTGTTTTCCTGTATGACCAGCTTGCGCATCAGTGACATTCTCTCGCTATGTTGGGAAGACATCGTGGACTATTCTGCCGGTGGGAAATGTGTACACATCATTACGCAAAAGAACAAGGCGGAAGACATCATTCCCATCAGTGAAGAAGCTTTGGGATTGATTGGCTATAATTCTGAAAAGAAAGGTTTGGTATTCAAGGGGCTTATGCGCAGTTGGACGCAAATACCGATGAAAGAATGGATTCGTTCTGCCGGAATTACCAAGAACATAACATTTCACTCGTATCGTAGAACATTTGCGACGCTACAAGCAGCTGCCGGGACGGACATCCGCACCATACAGAGCATCATGGCACACAAGAGTATCACCACCACTCAAAGGTATATCAAAGTCGTGGATGCCAACAAACGTGAAGCCAGCAAGAAAATCACCCTGACACGGCAAGACTGACAGCTGCTTTGTCCTCGATTTCTGCAGTCAGAGTATGATTTTTCACCCAAAATCATACTCTAACCGTTATTTTTTACAAATATTGAGCGATTCGTCATCACTAATTATATATATCTGGAATATAGCACATAACTTTGCCATATAACCATTTCAAATACTTGCAGCAGATGACAAATAATACTCAAATTCGGACCAAGAGGATAAGTTTTATTCTTGCATTATTGGTAATTGCCTATGTGGCAGTAGACACTTACCTATTCACTTATCACCAAATCAATACCACAACAATAACAACTCCAGTTATAATAGGCCTTGTGGTTACAATTATATTGTGCGGTCTCCTGCAACGATTTTTCTACACTTGGCTAACGAAGAATCCTATCAACTTCTCTTTGGGCGAGCTATTTACGCCTATTGTAGAATCAGAGAACGCCATAGAATCTATGGATGCTACTGAAATACTGCCCATCGAGCAACCGATGGGTTTGGCTGAACAGGAGTGTCCTCCGTCCCAACAGTCAAATCAAAATACTGTAAACTCTGATTGTCCGCAAGATTCTCATTTGAATAAATATGATTCCATATTAGTGGAACTCAAAAAGAAAGAGATTGAAAGGCAAGCGGAAATCATGGATGCGATTCGGGAATATGTAACCGTCAAGACTGCCCCCTATCTCTCCAAAGAGGATATTGCCACCCTCATTTCCAATATAGAGTATATGGCTTACGATCAACCTGAGTCATATAAACCGATTCGTTCCAATATAGACAATCCGCTGAGGTCGCCTGGACTTCGCCATTTGGCATGGAATGTCGGTGAACGCTTGGGAGTACCCTTGGCGAAAAGAGCCGTTTTTATCAAAGAATCATTTCCATACGAACTCGTAAACGCGACCCTTGAATATCTTAAACTTAATTTACGGGATAATGTTCCAAGCCAGATTCCCATTGATGTACCAGATAAAGGCGACTATCGCTTCCATTTAGATGTAGATAATGATGACTCGCAATAAAAAAAGTATGCAGACGAAATAATTAATCCGGTCTGTATTGTTCTGCAAGGTTTCATTGAGTTGGTTCGCAGCATGTTAAACGATTAAAATAGTCATAATATGGAAAAAGACCAACTGACATTCAACGACCTACCGAATGTGGTAGGCGAACTATGCGACAGAATCGCAAGTATGGAAAACCTGCTTACGGAGAAACTTTCCAAGCAGTACGAAACCAAAGAGAACACGCACGTCCCCATGACCGTACAGGAGGCTTGCAACTATCTTAAAATGCCGTTGTCGACCTTTTATTACAAGGTCAAGAAAGACGATATTCCGGTTATAAAACAGGGAAAGCATCTCTACATCTATCGTGACGAACTGGATAGATGGCTGGAATCTTCCCGGAAGAATCCGGCTCCGCAAAGTTTCGAGGACGAGAATGAGTCTTTGCTCGCCTCCCATCGCCGTAAACCGAACCCTAAAAACTGGTAGCGATGGAAAAGACAGACACTATTATTCTTTCTCCTGAAGAATTGGCCGCTTACATGGCGGAGTCTACAATAAGCGTAACGAGTACATACGAACACTCCCCGGTGGTTCTGATGGTGGACGATACCATTATCGGAACATTGGGAAACTTCAGTGCTTCCATCGGAAAAGCCAAAAGCAAGAAAACTTTCAACGTTTCAGCCATTGTCGCATCGGCATTGAATAACAGCACCGTACTTCATTACCGGTCTACATTTCCCGAAAATAAGCGGAAAATTCTATACATAGACACAGAGCAGGGGCGGTATCATTGCCAACAGGTATTGAAACGCATATTACGTTTGGCCGACTTGCCGGAATACAAGAATCCGGATAATCTGATTATGCTGGCTCTGCGCAAGTTTTCCCCTAAACTACGTCTGGCGATAGTCGAACAGGCCATTGGCATAATACCGGATTTGGGATTGGTCATCATAGATGGCATTCGTGATTTCCTTTACGACATCAATTCCTCCAGCGAATCCACCGACATCATCTCCAAATTCATGCAGTGGACGGATGACAGGCAAATCCATATCCATACCGTCTTGCATCAGAACAAGAATGATGAACATGCCCGTGGTCACATCGGCACGGAACTAAACAATAAAGCGGAAACCATCATGCAGGTCGAAGTGGACAAAGAGGACAAAGCTGTAAGCGTGGTCGAAGCCGTCCATATCCGTGACCGTGAGTTTGAGCCTTTCGCCTTCCGCATAAACGAGGAAGCCATGCCCGAACCGGTAGAGTCCTATCTGCCCAAAGAGAAGAAGACCGGACGACCAACCAAAGGACCGTTCGATCCGGACAAGGAGATTCCAAAGAATGTACATCGTCCAGCATTGGATACCGTTTTTGCCAATGGCAACATCAGCAATTACGATGATTATATAGAACGCTTGAAAGAGGGTTACGGATTGCAGGGTATAAAACTCGGTTATAACAAGGCGGTAAAGGTCGCAACATTGCTCAGCGACGAACGAATGGTTATAAAAGAAGGGAAAGATTATGCCTTCAATCCAGAATACCATTATTGAGTTCAACTTTACTTTATTGTCGGGGCGTATACATAAGAATAAAGTAAAGTCGGCAGGAAGACATCATGTGAGATATTCATATTCTCCCCTCTTTTAGAGGCTCATTTCATTCTATGTTTCCTATCCGAGTGCCAGTTCACTATACGCATCCGATATGGCTTGCCGTGAAGCATCAACAGGTAACTGTTGCGAGATATGCCAAGGTATAACCTCACTGCGTTACGGTTGTACATTGGCGCTCTCGCCTGCTCAGTTCCCTCGCCGGTGCGGTACTCGCAAGCTCGCACCTATTCAACCATTATAAAACGATTCAAATGAAAGAAGATATTGAAAATACATCGGACTCCTCGAAAGAAACCAGAAGTGTCTTTATCGGAGCTAAAGTCACTCCTACTCAGAAGGAGCATATAAAATCACTGGCCGGGCAATGCAGCATGACCGTAAGTGACTACATATTATCACGTGCGTATAACTTCAAGCCCAAAGCAAGGCTTACGAAAGAAGAAGCTGCTCTGTTGCAGAATCTGGACGATTGTCGGTCAGACCTCATAAAATACACATCCGCCCTACACGGAATGTCCACAAAGCAGCGCATGGCAATGTTCAATCAGATTCCGTTCATGGTCGGCTGGCTCAAGGAACTTGGCAATGTGGCCGAAAATGTCTGCCAGTTCCTGAATGCAGTAAAAGAGAAGAATAAAATTCCGTCTAACCCAAAATCCGAAGAAGAATGATTGCGAAAGCCAAAGCCATATCGCACGGTATAAACGACATCCGTTACATTACCGGCGAATCACAGCACAAAAAACATCCGGAGAAGATTTATCGGGTATTGGACAACCTATTGCCCTCAGAACCGGACGCTATGGGGATATGGAACTCCATGCAATTGACCCTATCCCAGCATCGACCGATAAAGAACTCCGTTATCAGAATCGAGCTGAGTCCTTCGCCCGAACATACCCAGTTCTATGACATAGAGGACTGGCAAAAGCTCTGGCACGACTTTGCTGAGGAGTTCGACAAACAAGTGATTATCGGCAAGGACGGAAAAGTCCGTTCTTGCCAAACCAATTTGGCTAATAGCAAATACTCGGTTTGGCTGCATACGGAATCTAAAGGCGAAGTCCCCCATCTCCACGCTGCGATTTGCCGTTTGGATGAAAATGGCAATATCAACAATGACCACAACATTCATCTTCGAGCACAACGTGCAGCCGAGCGAGTGGCAAAGAAACGTGGCTGGACGACTGCAGCACAAATCCGAAATCTCAACATTCCACAAGTAAATCGGGACTGCATGGAGGTGCTGAAAGCAATGCCATTGTGGTCATGGGATGACTACAAGAATGCTCTTATACGGAAAGGTTATACCGTCCATGAAAGGGAGGACAAGAAAGGTCTTCTCCGTGGATATGCTCTCATGAATGGAAACACCAAATACAAGGCTTCAGAATTGGGAATCGGCAGGAACCTGATGGTCTCGAAACTTCCTGCAACATGGAAGAGACTGCACCATCAGCCAACTTCCGTCATTAGAAATAATACTTCCCAAACCGTTCAACAGGTAGCGACACATAAGGTTGCCCCTATTGACTATACCCAATATCTCACATATAGTCAGGATATGATTTCCTATGTCCTCAGTCATGAAGGCAAGGATTACAAATTCTATATCCCAGAAAAAGTACTTGACTGTTTCAATGACGAATTTGATTACAGGTTTATTGCCAACTGTCAGGAACTTACCGATATGGCTGTAGCTATATTTGTCGGACTGATAAATACCCCCAATGTAACAACCGGTGGAGGTGGTGAAGGTTCGCAAAGCGAGCTTCCGTGGAGAGACAAGGACGAAGACGATTTGCAATGGGCTCGCAGATGCGCTCGTGCTGCCAGCCGTTCGTTAGGGAAGAAACCGAAAACAGGACTAAAACGCTAAGCCCATGAAAAAGAAATTTGATTTTTCCGCAGAAATGAGTGAAGTGGAATCCATAAAAACCACTCCCAAGAATGAATATCTGGAAGAAGAAAAACGACTACTCGATGTAAATGCCAAGGAACTTGCCAGCCTGAATGACAATGTATATAAGCTGAGAATAGAAGTTGAAAATCTGTCCGGCTCTATACGAAAGTGCAAACCTATCATTTCTGAAGAAATGCAAAAGTTGGCAATTGAATTTGGAGCAACACTTCTCTGCAATTTTCTTGGTCAGATTGAAAGCAAATGCAAGGAAGCCGAGCGGAGAATAAAAAAAGCCGACAATGCTATCCATATCCCGGCTACCGCATTCTACATTTTGATTATCATTGTAGTCGCTCTGTCTTCTTTTTTCGTGTGCATGATAGTGGCTAATGCAGAGATTTTGCATTCCGGATTGATTTGGAAAGCAGTTATCTGCTGTATTCTCATTGCCGTTTTAGGAATTGGTATAGCGTTAATAGTACAGAAGTTTTTAGATAGAGGTAAATAAACGAAAAGTCTCAATCGGATAGAGATTGCTACCAGTTGAGACTTTTATAATATGCCTATGTTATTGAAATTTTATTACAGGAACTACTTTTTCACCAAGTTTGGTCTCATAACGAAATGTTCCTATTTGCATAGCCTTTTTACCTTTAGGTACTTCAATTACCTGATCATCATAAAACAGATTCTGGCCATCTGTCACAATATAGACGACCGGCCCAGTAAAAAATGAAGTTGAATGCCCTTTCTCCTCACAATTGGCCAAAGCACCATCCCCAAGAACCTGAAAAACTTCAAATTTTGTTGCGGTAGTAAATACCGTCTGTTGCTCGGCAATCGTAATATCCGATTCGTTAGCATTTGAATTGGTAATACCTATAACAAAAAGTACTGCAATTGTTAATACACACCCAGTAACAATTCCCAAGAAGAATATCAAACCCTTTCTCATAAGTAATATTTTTAATAACATTCAAATATACAACATAATTCTGAACCACAAAACAATTGTGAGCGAAGAAATTACAGCATTAATTCCCTCGCTCTATACATAACTTTATTTACCCAGTGACTTGAAAACCTTGGTAATGCAACGCTTTTTCTGCTCCATATTGGGATGAACATATAAATCCAAAGTAGTTGAAATGTTGGAATGCCCTAATAATACGCTGACTGTTTTATAGTCACAACCGACTTCTATACAGCGAGTCGCGAAACTGTGACGGAGTCCATGATACTTCAGCTTGGGAATATCAAGTTTCTCCATAAGCCTTTTATAGTAGTTGCGATATGTGCGTGGCTCTGTCGGACGCTCATCATTAGTAAGAATGTAATAATCGTCATTAATTACTTTTTTCAAAGGCTTTAACATAGTAAGCAATTCTTTGTTTATCGGGATTTCACGGCAAGAGTTTTTTGTCTTTGGCGTGTTGATGACCAGCTCTGTATGTTTTCTCTCTCCTTCTATGATATAGATGCGTTCTATCGTCCGGTTAACGGTTAGAATCCCGTCATATACATTGATGTCGCTCCATTTCAAAGCACAGATCTCCCCTATACGCAGACCGGTACTAAGGCTGATATAGATACCAAGTCCCGGAAAGGAAAAGTGGCTCTGAATATAGTTCAGAATCTTTTTATGATTTGCCACGGACAAGACCTCCAACTTTTTACCAGCAACGTCTGTTGGGTACTTAATATCCCATTCGTAATAGTTCATCCATTCGTTTTTCACCCCGAATTTCATAACCATCTTTAGGACAATAAGAATGTCCTTAACAGATTTCACGCTCAATCCGCCTTCCAACTTTTCAAGCACAAAGCCTTGTACATCATTTTCATGAAGTTCGTTACTCTCACCAAACTTTGGCAAAATGTGATTTTCAAGAATCAACATGTAGGCTGCCAATGTCGATTGTTTCACATACGGTCGCTTGTTCTCTCGCCATGCGTCCGAAATTTCTCTAATTGTCTTCTGAATCATAATTTTGAATTTAATTGGTTCTAATAATTAGAGAAATATAATAGGTAATGTTCCCCATTTGAGATTTCCGGAGTTTAGTGGAGAGTGGGAAGAGCATACGCTTTCTGAATATTTGGAGTTCAAGAATGGTCTTAATCCAGACGCTAAACGTATTGGAAGTGGACTACCATTCATTTCGGTGATGGATATTCTTTCAGAAGGAGTTATCAATTATGACAATATTCGTGGCAAGGTCAATGCTACTGAAAAAGAAATAGAATGTTTCGGAGTGAAAGACGGAGATTTGCTATTCCAACGTAGCTCAGAAACATTGGAGGATGTTGGACGAGCTAATGTGTACATGGATAATCGTACCGCCATTTATGGAGGCTTTGTTATTCGTGGTCGTAAAATCGGCAATTATGATCCTTTGTTCTTTAAGTATTTGCTTGCTACGCCATTAGCGCGCAAAAGAACTTGCAGAATGGGAGCAGGAGCACAACATTTCAATATTGGGCAGGAAGGATTATCCAAAATATCATTATATTTTCCATCAATTGAGGAACAGAGAAAAATAGCTGAATTTCTATCTCTCATTGACGAACGAATAGCAACCCAAAACAAAATCATTGAGAAACTTCAATCCTTAATCAAAGGACTTGTTGACGAATTGATGACAGTTCTTTTGAAAGGAAAACTTTATCCGTTTTCTTCTTTCTATATTAAAGCTGGTGAAGGTGGCACTCCGACGACATCGGTAGTTGAATATTATACAGAAGGCACAATTCCATTTATTAAGATTGAAGACTTGTCTTGTAAATATCTGACAAATAATAAAGACTTTATAACAGAACTGGGTATGCAAAAATCATCAGCATGGCTTATTCCATCAAAGTCTGTTATATACTCCAATGGTGCTACCATAGGTGCAATATCTATAAATGAATATCCAGTTTGTACCAAGCAAGGTATATTGGGCATTGTTCCGAACACAAATATCAATGTAGAGTATTTGTATTTGCTGATGTCTTCTTCTTACTTCTCAAAAGAAATAAGCAGAATTATTACAGAGGGAACAATGAAAACTGCATATCTTAAGGACATCAATCATATCAAATGTCCTTTACCATCTATGGCACAACAAAAGAATATAACAAACTTAACATCCTCAATAGAGGAAAAACTGTCTATAGAACAGGAACTTTTAAGGTTCTTGAATTTACAGAAACAATATCTATTGCACATGATATTTATATAAACAACATACGCAGCAGGTAAGATTTTTGTGCGCTTAGTGATATAACAAGGTTTTGTTCCACAACTAACTTTTGCTCGATGTTATGTAGCAATGATGCAATCCTTATTCGCTTTTCAATGGATGGATAGAATAATTTTGCCTTCCCATAATCTTTGAAGTAGATGTGAGGGATAGCCATTCCTGTTATATATGGAGTGAAATTGAACGCCATAAGTGCATAATACAGGTAAAGAATTGAGTAGTTTTCTTTGGCTGTTAGATAGTTGAGTGTTCCAATTACAGAAAAATGGTCATTAACATACGACAAAGAACCAACACCGGAACCATCTTTGACTATTAAAATTGATTCGCCATTATAAGCATAGTTGTTGGTATAGCCAATAAGTCCAGTTGCACCATATACAGGATATGAGCCAGTCACAGATACGCAATTTTCTTGCAATGTGGATGAATGGCATTCAAGGCAATCACACAAGCGTATATTGGGAGTTCCTGACTGTGTAAGTTGTGCTGCAAGTCCTTTGATTAAGGATTGAATAACGGAAATGTCTGCGATTAGTAAATATTTGTTCGCACGAAAAGATTTGTTAGAAACTACTATATGCTTGTCGAATATTGCGACATTGAAAAATGGTTACGCATTCCAGAGTGGCAAGTATAATGCACTGGGCAAATGGAAAATCCTCACAATAACAAATGTGCCTGGCGAGCGATATATAAACGATGAAGATTGCAATTGCATAATCAACTTGCCGAACGATATACAAGACCACCAAGTATTAAAAGAAGGAGATATTTTAATATCTCTTACGGGTAATGTTGGGCGTGTTTCTCTTTGTAAGAATGGGAACTATTTACTCAACCAACGAGTTGGTTTGTTACAACTTGCGAAAAATGTAAATCAAGAGTTCCTATATCAAATTCTATCTTCTCAAAGATTTGAGAATAGTATGATAGCTTGTGGTCAAGGTGCTGCCCAAATGAATATTGGTAAAGGGGATGTAGAAAACTATGTGTTACCGTATTCCTCAAATGGCAATAACATTCTTTTTGCTGCAAAAATACTACATTCATACGATGAGTGCATCATTAATGAGCTGCGAAGACTAACCTTGTTAACCATGCAGAAGCAATATCTCCTTACCCAGATGTTCATATAAACATCTGGGACAAAAGATAGTTCTTTTGCCTATTGAATAGTTTAAGAACTGATAACTCATTGTCGATTTTCGCATCAATGCCTTGCAGTGTTGACGCAATTTTCATATTGCGACTATGTCCATAAGTTGGAATCATTATTCCGCGAACAATATCAGCGTTAATATTACTTTGTGTACCAGTTTCAAGATATTTGTGGATGTGGCGATACTTAAAATATGACAAGTAGTAGTACAGATAATCCAATAAATCTTTGTCTCTGAGCTGCATCGCAAACATTGCCTGGCTTGTAGTAATAGGTACTTCATTTATAGTTACCAAGCCAACCGATGCGTACATTGATATTATTAAACTATACTCTGGAACCACCCATGCCGAAGAGTTCTCTAATCCACTTCGGCTCAAATGATTTTCCGTGTATCGGACATACTTACCTTGCTTTGTTATATCGTTAATACTCAAGAATGGTATTTCTCCATTATAGTATTCTTTATTTGTAGAAGTTGGAGTGCCGCCAGCCTTACCTTTTGAGAACAAAGTGTCTAATCTATTCCATCCATTAGGCTTTTGAGCAAATGCCTGTTTACTAATCGCAGACTTTAGTTTTTTCAAATCCTCAATGATTTTGTTTTGGGTAGCGATACGCTCATCAATTAAAGATAAGAGCTTCGCAATTTGTTCCTGTTCGTTTTGTACAGGAACAGCAACTTTAATCTTGCGAATTTCATTTGCTGAGATTTCTAAGAATGTTGATCCACAAGCATTTCTAATCAAATCTTTTTTCTTAGTTTGAATCAAGTAGTATAGAAAATCAATATTACATTGTTTCGCAATAAGAGATTGAAAACCTTGATTTGTAGTACATTCATTTGATGCAATAGAACATTCTCCTACCGTGGCACGAGAACTTAATAATATAGTGTGTAATGGTAATAGCTTTGCACTTGAATTATCTAAACCATCTCTTGTAATAGTTCTTTTGCTAAAGTCTACATATTTATTTTTACCGATTTCACTTGGAGTAAACCATTGTATATCTCCACCCCAATATGATTTCACTGTAGTATCAGGTGTGCCACCTCCAACCACTGTTGCTAAATCATTTATGGTGTACTTGTTCCACTCTCCACTAAACTCCGGAAATCTCAAATGGGGAACATTGAGGACTTTATTTTCGTTATTATCTGCCATAATCATTATTCTTTATCGGGATTGATATCAAACGGCAACAATTTGTCACCATCATTAAACCGGTCGAAATCGGAGATAAACGAACGGTCTTGAATCACTTTATATTTTTCATACTCACCATACGCCTTCTCTCGTGCCTCTTCTTGAGAAACTTTACCGGCCGAATCTTGTGCTTGATAGTCCATTGTAGCAAGAAACTGTTCAAGACGCTGCTTCCAGTCTGCCATCGTTGTAATGATATGGCGTTGAGCACGCTGTTCTGCAAATTCAAGAAATGCGTTAGTTACGCCGTTGAGTTCTGAAACCTCTTTGTCAGACAAGTAGTTCTTTGCTACAATCGTATCAGATTTCTGTACTCTGCCATTGGGAGCTTTTTTCCAAGTAGTCAGTCCCATGTGCGGCATTTCCGAGTCGGCACGTTCATATACTATTTCGGCAGCAGTACGATGAGTTACAGCCAAGTGCATCATGTTTTGCACCATCTTGAAGAACAATTTGGTACAATCCGACTTCGGGTCGTAATCCGCACTGCATTCGGCATAGATGTCTGTTATCTTTTGGTAGTATCTGCGCTCTGAGGTACGTATCTCACGAATACGCTCCAGTAAATCGTCAAAATAATCTTTGCCAAAATGTTTTCCCTGCTTCAAACGTTCATCATCAAGCGCATATCCTTTAATAATAAACTCCTTCAATACAGATGTAGCCCAGATACGGAACTGGGTGGCTTGATAGCTATTGACACGATAACCTACCGCAATAATAGCATCCAAATTATAGAACAGAGGTGTACGTTCCACATCCCTTTTTCCCTCTGATTGAACTATCCCAATTTTTCGGATAGTTGCCTCTTTTGTAAGCTCGCCTGTTTCGTAAATCTGACCAAGATGATAGTTGACAGTCCGTACATCCACCCCGAACAAATCGGCCATACGCTTTTGTGACATCCAAAATGTTTCACTGTTGAATATCACTTCTATTCGTGCCTCGCCTTGCGCCGTTTTATACAGCAAAATGTTAGAACTCAACGAATTTTGCATCAATTCGTTTATCGAAATTGTTCGAGTAAAATAATCGCGAGCTTGTTGTACCAACACTTTTTTGACATTGGCATTTTCGGCAACAATCATACATGCCATACGAGACAGACGGAAGATATTGACCTTACGGAATGAACCGCTTCCAATCCTTACCATATCAACCGCTTGGTTGAAATGGTCGTCTACATTCATTCCTTTTTCACCTGCCACCTTGATAGCCTTGTCTATGACTCTTTGGAATTTCCAATAAGCCGAATAGCCCATAGCAGCGCACAGGTCGCGAGAACTCCAGTATTCGTTTCCGCCCTCATCCTGACGGCGTATATTGTCGAATGATGGACGCATTTCGGGGATGTTGTCTATCTCTGCCATAGTGTAATTATTCAACCAGTCCCAATTCTTTCAAATAGCCTTCTATCTCCTTATCCAGTTCGGCTCGCTTGGCTTCCAATTCCTTTATTTCAGCCATGACTGCTTTGATGTCAATAGGCTCTTCTTCCTCAAAAGTATCGACATAACGAGGAATATTCAGATTATAGTCATTTTCGGCAACCTCCTGTAACGTAGCGAGGTGACTGTACTTTTCAATTTCCTTGCGGTCACGGTAGGTTTCTACAATCTTCTGTATATGCTGAGGGCGGAGTTTGTTTTGGGTCTTGACCTTTTCAAACTCTTTGCTGGCATCAATGAACAAGATATTATCGTCTTCCTTACGGCATTTCTTCAATACGAGAATACAGGTCGGAATGCTTGTACCATAGAAAATATTGGCAGGCAGCCCGATAATGGCATCAATATAGTTTTTCTTCTCTATCAGGAAACGGCGTATAACGCCCTCTGCATTCCCTCGGAACAGAACTCCGTGCGGAGCAACGCAAGCCATCGTACCACCTTCATTGAGGTGATGAACCATATGCAGAATAAAAGCATAGTCGGCTGTTTTCTTAGGTGCAAGTCGTCCTGCTTTACTGAAACGGTCGTCGTTGTTGAATTTGTCGGCAGCACTCCATTCGGCAGAGAACGGAGGATTTGCAACCACTGCATCGAACTGCATATCATCGAATGCGTCCCATTCAAGCGTATCGCCATTCTCTATTTTGAAGCTGCTGAATCGGATACCGTGCAGCAACATATTCATTCGGGCAAGGTTGTAAGTAGTCGGATTTTTCTCCTGTCCATAGATATATGCCGCCTTACCGATACTTGCTGCACGGAGCAATAGTGAACCACTACCGCAAGTAGGGTCGTAAACATTACGCAAACGGTTATGCCCAAGAGTAACAATCTCCGCCAATATGCGGCTGACCTCTTGCGGAGTATAGAACTCACCGGCTTTCTTGCCTGCACCGGCAGCAAACTGACTGATCATATACTCATAAGCATCGCCCAAAATATCAATCTCCTGAGAGGCCTCCACTCCGAATTTTATATCATCAAGTGCAAGCAGAACATTGCTTATAAGCGTATTCTTGTCATCGGTTGTCTTTCCGAGCTTAGGGGAAGCAAGGTCAATATCCGAAAACAGACCACCAAAATCCTCTTCGCTGTCACGTCCGAGCGTACTATCCTCAATGCGTTTCAATGAGCGTTCCAGCATCGGAAGGATATTTTCTTTCCGCTTGATAGTTTCGATTACAGACGAAAACAAGAATTTCGGTTCAATGAAATAGCCTATATTTTCCAAGCATTGGTTCTTGACCTCTTCCTGCAATTCCGCAGCATCCGAATCGGTCATTTCCCATAATTCCTTGAATGTAACTTCATCATCCTCCAATGCACTGTTGGCGTATGTTTCTATCTTCTCCGACAGGTATTTATAGAAAATGAATCCCAAAGTAAAATACATAAAATCGCTTGCCGACATATTGCCGCGCAAACGGTTTGCGACCGCCCAAAGCTGGTCACGGAGTTTCTGTTGCAGTTCTTCACTCATATCCTTATTGCTCTATATTATTCTGTATTACATCACTTTCCGGCAATGGTATATTGCTTTCAATTATACTTCTCAGGTCATCCAGCACTTTCCCTTTATATGAGAAATATTTTGCCCCTTGATATGCACCCGATGTATTCCGTTTCTCTTCCGGCATAAACGTACCGACAAAAGGGGACAATTTATAAATACGACCTTGATATTCAACGGAATCATCGCTTGCCACCTTGACTTCTGTATTCGTAGGCATGAAGGTAACACATTCCCCTATTTTAATACCGACCATGCTGAATTTGAAACGCCCTCGCTTTACGGTTCGCTTCTGCACGACAGGCAATGAATCTTTTTCGTTATGGCAAACCGGTTTATTATCTACATAGACCGTAACAACCGCATCATCAATCATCTTGGCTATGTCATTGAATATATCCAAAGCTATTTGCGGCGGCACATTGAAAAACTCCCGATTCTGACGAATACGCAAATCCGTCAACCGATCAATAGTCTTGTGTACATGCTTTTCAACATCGTTATATTTGACCGTCTGAATGGTTGCATAAATCTCAAAAGGCAACGGAACAGCCGTGTTGTCAAGTTCCTTGGAACGTATATCTACAGGCCGCGCACTTTTACCGATTTTGACCCAATCCTCACGAAAACTTGGATTAGTCAAGATATACACATATCCGGGTTCATTTGTCTTTACCATATCAGTATTTCTTTTAATCCCAACTGAAAGTGCGTATGATATTACGCAATCTGTCTAAAATCCTCGTCAACGCCTTTCTCGTCTTTATCAATCCGAGATGCTTCTCTTTCAATGCCTTTTGTATGATTTCTGGCTGCTCTTTTTGCAGATAATCATATTCTTTAAGGAAATGATTCAATACTGATGACGATATTTTCTCTTCCTCAGCCAATGAGTTGACGGCATTTTCTCGTTCAACAGCAATATAGCGGTTCAACCGTTCTTCCAAATCGCTTGTACCGTCAGCCTTGCCTCGCTGCATCATGAAATTTTCCTTATCGTCATCCACATTCTTTTGAATGAAGCCATCAATAAGTTTTGCCTTGCTGCGCATTTCAGCATCCTTAATCATCGTGTCAATGATATTCTGGCGGCGTTCCGCGTAATCGGCACTATATGGGTCAAGTTCTGCAATGAGTTCAAGGATATATGCCACATTGATAATGTCGCTATGTAGGAGTTCAAGGCAGAAATCCACATCACCGAGGTCTCCGTCATCCGGAACATCTGTATCATCATCCGGTTTGGGTGACGGTGCTGGAACAACGAGTGCAAAAGTATCATGGATATCAAGATACTTACTTCTGAAATCCATAAATTGCTGTTCCGTCATGCCGAGATCATCAGACTCTTCATTATAATCCTCGTATATCTGTATTTCAGCATGTTTACGGATAATATCACGGAACGCCAAAACAAACTCTTTCTTAGCTTTTTCACTCTGCAAAAGGTCTATACAATTTGTGTCCGGATATTTCTTCAAAAAATTGGTAGCAAGCTCCTTGTATTCCTGTTTGACTTCTTCAAACGGAGGTCGCACTATTTCTTCCGGATTGTTACTGTTGCTGAACAATTTGATAGCGGTATCAACATTGCTTTTCAAATCACGGAAACACACAATCTTTCCGAAGCGTTTCTTTTCATTCAGCACACGGTTTGTCCGGCTGAATGCCTGCAACAAGCCGTGGTATTCCATATTCTTGTCTACATAAAGCGTATTGAGTTTCTTGCTGTCAAAACCGGTAAGGAACATTCCGACGACCAGACAAAGATCAAGCGGCCTCATATCAACTCGCTTCTTTTTCATACGCAGGTTGATGTCATCGTAATATGCACGGAAGTTCTCTGTCGTAAACGATGTCCCGAACATTTCATTGTAGTCATCCATGATGGCTTGCAGTTCATCAACCTCACCGGCACTGTCATTCAGATAAGAACCTGTACCCATTCCTGTCAGATCATCATCTTGACTTCCATTGGCTGCATAAGTAAAAACTGCACCTATACGAATCTTGGGATTCAGTTCCTTGAATATCTTGTAATAACGGATAAGCATCGGTACGGACTGTACAGCAAACAATGCATCGAACTCTCCGTCAAATGTTGACTTATTGAAATTATTAAGGATGAATTTAGCGATTTCCGTCATGCGATTAGTACTGCCGTTCTGCACTTCCTCACTGCCATGATAATACTCTACAAGGAAACCGAGAACATTTTCATCGGCAATGGCATCTTTAATCAGATAGCGATGCAGGCAGTTGCCGAATACCTCTTTGGTCGTATGCCCATCAACTGCATTTTCTGTAAAAATAGGAGTTCCGGTAAAACCGAATATCTGGGCATTATCGAAGAATTGCATAATCTTCTTATGACTCTCCCCGAAGTGACTGCGGTGGCACTCATCAAATATCATCACGATACGGGAGTGGCATATCGAATCTATCTTGCTGCTGTACCATATCTTACTTACGGCAGCATTGAGTTTCTGAATAGTGGTAATGATAATCTTGGAGTTACTATGCAGCCGTTTTACCAGTTCATCCGTATTGTCCGTACCGTCAACAGCTCCCGGTTCAAAGGCTTCATATTCCGACTGCGTTTGTGTGTCAAGGTCATGACGGTCAACAACGAACATTACCTTATCTACATCATCCAACTCCGAAACAAGCTGTGCTGTTTTGAATGAAGTCAAGGTTTTTCCTGCGCCTGTAGTATGCCAGATATAACCGTTATCGTTGGAGTTCTGTACCCGATCCAATATCTTTTCTACAGCATAAAACTGGTATGGGCGAAGTACCATCAAGCATTTATCCCCTTCATGCAATACGATATATTTTCCGATAATCTTACCGAGCGTACACTTTTCCAAGAAAAATACAGCAAACTTATCCAGTTCATTGAATGGCAGATTTGCCGCATCCGTCCAGTTGAACGTGAATTTATATCCACCATTGGGATTATTGGCGAAATAACGAGTATTTACGCCATTGGAGATAACAAATAGCTGAATATAGTCGAACAGCCCATGAAAGGATGTCTTATGATAGCGTTGTATCTGATTGTATGCCTGCTTGAGTTCTACACCCCGACGCTTCAATTCAATCTGAACCAGAGGGAGGCCATTGATAAGAATCGTCACATCATAGCGACACTTCTTTCGTCCCTCCACCGTAATCTGATTCGACACCTGAAACTCGTTCTGACACCATTGTGTACGATTAAGGAATTCCACCCAAATACGCTGCCCGTTCATCGTGTCAAGAGGATATAGGTCACGAAGTTTCTTAGCCTTTTCAAAGCGAGTACCACCTTCCAGATATATCAATATCTTCTCAAACTCTTCATCCGTAAATGAGTTACGACCAACTTCCGCCAGCTGTTTCTTGTTGTGAATTTCCAACTGCCGCTTGAAGTTGGCATAAAGATTATCTTCTTCGGTAATCTGGACATACTCGTAGTCCATTTGCCGAAGTGTGGCTATAAGTCCGGCTTCCAATGCCGCTTCGCTCTGTATTGACATATTCTTTCCCTACTATGGTGTTATTACTTATTTATTCCAGCTTGTAGTATTTTGATACCTAATGCATTTTCTATTTTGCACAAAGTTTCCAATGACAGATTCTCGCGACCTTTCAACACCTTGGATACATATTGCTGGGTGCAGTTCATTTTCTCAGCCAACGCTCGTTGTGTCATGCCAAGTTCCTCCATTCGGTTTGACATGGTTGCAGCTATAGCCTGCGAATGGCAAACCCAATCTTCGCTTTTGCATTCCACTGTTTCCTCTTTTACTTCCAGTGCGTTGTCTATCTTATCTTCTGCCATTGTATGCATCAAAAATACCTTTGCCTTATTTGGTAAGCAAAGGTACTATAAATAATTGAGATGACACAACTTTCAGGTTGTTAATCGGTTCTTTTTTGCGCTAAGAATATTCTTATTTAATTGCTGTTACTCTTAAATCATATCTACGGCTACCCGTGTCAAGATCGACATCATACTCTTTCAGTCCTTTTTCAACTGCAATCTGATGTAATTCTTGCTTATCCTTTTGTGATATATCTGGACCATAATATATTGCTTTCAAGCATCCAACATCCGGTATTGCAACATAATCATTCTCATCTTCTAAATTATAGTAAATCATTCTCCATTCATGTTCGTGCTCGTATTCTTTTCTGTCTTTATAAAGATAAACTCGATACCAATATAATTGATTAACAGATATTATAGACGACAAAAAGCTTAACCAATTTTTATCTCCAATCTGCTTGAAATATTCGTAAGTATGAATATTTCCCTCATCTAATGTAACATCCGGTCTTAAATCTGTATAAATCACAGGAAAGAGATTAACACTCATTCCCAATGAATTATATTTAAAAATGCATCGTCTGAGATCATATTCTAATGCAAACCCCTTATATCCATCTGCATATCTATCCCACATATACTTAGACTGCACACTTTCTGTAAAACAGGCAATTTTTGCACTATTTCTTGGATTTCTAAAACGCGATTCTTGTTTTTTTATCGCAGCCCCTATATTATTGCAAAAATCAACATAATCATCTGTCAATATTTTATCTATAATTTGTTCATCCGTATATCCGCACTCTCTATAATAACATATTTTCGTTGCTTTTTCCGCCCTTATTTCAGGGGATTTCTGTGTTATATGCGACAATGTTATGCGCAACGCATCTTTCAATGCATTTTTTAGATCTTTGTGAATCTTATCTTGATCTATATATAAATACGAATCATATTTATCTGGAAACATTCCCGCATGGCATAATGAAATAGTTTTAGATTTAAATGATTCAATTGTATAGCCCTTATCGTCTATTCTACGATACCTAAAAAGTTTTTCCGGTATATTAGGAAGTACTAACTTATAAATATTACTCCATACGTCAGAAGTCGCAGTTTTATCTATATTGAAAGGGATATAAGATTGTTCTATAATCTCTTGGAATTGTTTTCTAAAATCCAACATCTGCAAATCACGAATTTGTTATTTCTTTATTTCATTAACTCGACAATATTTTCTGGCAACACGGCGTTTCTTATACCATCTTTCGGAGCATTCTTAAGGAACAGCATTGGAACGACGGTGTAGCACTTGGCAAACGGTAGCAGATTAGCTTTGCGGAGAAGTTCGGCAGTCAGTTGTTTGCCATTCTCTTGAGTAGTCCATTTGCATTCTCCGACCAACAAATACTTTTTGTCAAGCGATTCGGCCATAACATCAAACTCGACTTGTTCCGGCTTCTTATCCTCATTGAGCACAGAACCCCACCAGCGTTTTGCCTTGCCATAAACCACTCCATTGACAAGATTTCCTGTTACGGCATCCCGACATAATTTTTCCCATTGCATACTCACATACTCCGATAAATGAGCAGTCAAAGCCTGTTCTATTGGCAAACGACGACCAAGCTCGATGAACGAACGATTAGGTACGACAAACTGATAATAAAATGCCATAAACGGATCGGCTATCTTGTAAAGACTCTTTTTCGCATTCTTTTCATCAATCCCAAACGGAACATCTTTCTCCAAAAATCCGAGATCAATAAGTTTCTTCAATGGACGCGACAGGTTGGTTGCAGGCTCATTGCATCTTGCGGCAATCTCAGAAAGCCGATTTGCGCCAGTACCGATATAAGACATTATCGTCGAAGTCTTAACAATATCCTTTACATCGTCCTGAAACAATTTTATCGGTTCTTCGTAAAGAGTTCCATTTACAGAAAGGATATTGTGCCACAAAGCATCATTAAGTGAATTTTGGTTTTCCCTTAGTTCCCAATAACGCGGTACACCTCCCCAAACAGCATATTCTTCAATGGCATTCATCGCATCAAGGCTCAAAGCCTCTTGAATATATGGCAAACGTATCGGTGCAAGTTTCATGATCTCATCAGCACGACCATAGAGAGGTGCAGTAGAATCAAGAAACAATCCATACATCATATTTTGTGACGAACCGCAAAGCACAAGATTATACTTCAACAGCTTTTCATCAACCAGTTTTTGTAGCACAGACGGCAGTTCAGAAGATTGCTCTACAAGATACGGAAACTCATCCAAACATAAAGTAAAACGCTTGTCTGTTCGATAATTGACCGCACGAAACATAGATTCCCAATCCGGATATGTCAGTTTGTCGAAATCCGGGAACACTTGTGCTATTACTTTTGCAAGCAATACTCTCTGATGTTGCCCTTCAGAACGGTCAGCAAGGAAGTAAACATCCGTATCCGACAACACCCTTTTGATAAGCGTTGACTTACCCAACCGTCTGCGACCGTACATCACGACTAACGAGGACTTCTCTCTTGCAAGAGCATCCTTTAATCGTGCAGCTTCATCTATTCTATCAACGAATTTCATATATCTTATTTATTATGCAGCGCAAACATAATGCTTTTATTGCATAACACAAATTTTTGAGCCATATTTTTTTATTCCCAAAGAGCAAATTGCAACTTATGTATAGGAGAACATGTGCTCTATTCCTTTTTTGAAGCTCTTTTCCTTGTTTTCAAACTCAAATCTTGCAAAGCTTTTCCCAACTTGTCTTCTTTGGCCAGCCATAGAATATCATCGTCAAGCTGTAAAGCATACAGCACTCGCAAATAGATTCCGATTGCTACTGTCGGTGTGCCTTTTTCTATTCGGGACACAGTCAACGGAGAACAAGTGGCACGTTCTGCCACCTGAGCCACACTCAGATTCCTGCGCAAGCGAGCCAGTTTAATCTGCTCTCCCACAATTGACATCTTCTGCACCAATTTTCGGGGCAGCTTAGTCCCCATTGTATTCTTTGCCATATTCAACACATCATATAATATGTAAATTTATAACTTTTCATCTATTTAATGATGTATTACAGGTAAAAAATCACAAGATTAGAAGAAACGCTTGACCAAGTACAATATAACGGTTATACACTTTTTCAAGCGAATAAATCAGATTCGTTATACTTTTTCAAACGAATTCTATGTTTATAAAAGTTGCAGCAGCTTCCGACAACCATCTTGGGGAAAGTGTGTAAAACAAGATAATTTTGCTTTGGAGAAATATAAACGCTATTATATTGTTTATAAGCGCCAATATATCCACACAACAAACAATATGTTATTTGTTGCGTAAACACATACGATTCCTCCACACAACATATATTCAAGATTAGTTGGCTATTCAAATGAAAAACAACTTTACTTTATCCCCGTATTTATATATACGTGCATTAAAGTAAAGCTAACAGAGGGAGAAAAAGAAATGACTTCGCCAAAGCCGAACCGAACTATATCTGCCGACTTTTTTGGAGACTGCAAAATAATCACATAATTTGCCAAATCCCTTTGACCATTATGTCTCATTTTTGAGTCGAAAACAGTTCATTTTAGAAATTCCATCGTTTATCATTAAATGTTATCGACTAAAATCAGTACCTTTGTATAAGAAATCACTTAGAGTATAAATGTGGTAAGAATTTGATTATCACTCATTTCATCTCTAACCCATAATACATTCTTCGTCTCGCACTGTAAATGATTAATAGTTCTTGGCTGAGCTAAGTGATTAAAGTTTAGATAGATGTTACTAGTAGTTCAAATATAATGTCAAAGAAGATAGGTCGTAATGAGCCTTGCCCTTGTGGCAGCGGCAAGAAATATAAGCATTGTTGTATGCAAAAGGAACAGGCAATAGGAATATTGCCAGTAGCAAATCATGCTTTGTGGCCATCTTCTTGGCTTGATGTACCAAAAACGATAGCGTATTTAAGTAATCATGCAGTCCCTCCCATATTGGACTATTTGATAGCAATGCAACTTAATCCACAAAATCGAGGGAAGAATATCCGAATTGAGCACCTTTTGCAAATAGCAGTTGCGAATCTCGGAAAGAGTAGCCAGATTCCTGACATCAGTGAGTTCAAGAGTATAATTGACCAAGAGTTCTCATTTGATCTTATGGAAGACATGCCGATTAACATGTTTGCCGAACCTGTAGTGTTTTATGGAGGCAATTACACATTCTTTCCTGGCATCTCGACACATGCGACAGAAATTTTCCGTTCAATGACAGAAGCCATATTCAATAAAAGAAATATATTTACGGAAGCTTTCCGTAATGAAATTTATGATGGAGTACTCTTCATGCTTGAACTGAGCAAGCTTTTGTCAACCCAAGCAGGGATAAGTGGCTTAGTACGCGGAAATGAGACCCCTCGCGAGACGCTTAACGAACCAAAAACTAGCCAATCTTTTGTTATTAATTTGCCGACAATGACAGAACTCATTCATCGGAATAGGCTGAATCCAAATGTTTTGAAATCATTTTTGTTAGAAGTTAATGCTACTGATATACTAACCCAAGATGCAGAAAAGAATCCGTTGTTATACAGACCAATCGTTGAGTTTGACAATAACTTCTACTTTGCCGGAATTTCCAGTCAAGGCTGTGCCATTAACAACTTTATCTTAAAAACAGCTCTAAAACATCGTTGTCTTGAAGAACTAGTAAAACAGACCCATTATGGTGTCTGGATGCGCATCGGGCGTTCCTGTATAGAACAGCTGCGCTGGGTACAAAATTCAATGGATGAAATACTTGCTCCTGTTGAAGGCTATTACGAAGATGTATTCCGCATTGATGTCAACTGGCTTGCATACGTGTGCTATGCTCATGATTTAGCCCGTAATGTAGCCATAGATGGCAATGAGAGTTTCAACAATCGAGATCTCAGCCAACATTTACAAAAACGTATTGATACCATCAGAAATGATAAAAGGTCGAAAGATGACCATATCCTGACGCTTGTTCTGTATTCTACAATGGGGGAGACATACAGATTTGCCATGAAAAAGCAAAATGGAACTGACTATTTTCTTCAATTCTCTGCTTATGATTTCTTACAACTGATACAGACTGAGAAATGGGACAGCTTGAGTCTTGTTCGTTATGCTCGGTCCAAAGAGAACGTATCATCTCTCGAGACTCCTCTGAATCAATCTCTCGATGTATATGCTATATATAAGCATTATGGTGAAAGTTTCTATATGACAGACAACACACCATCAGACATGCTTTATATTGAGCCAAATGATGGATGTGATCTCATATTCAAAAGTAAAGATCAACTGTATTTCCACGGAACGCTGAAGAGATTAAATGGACAGTATGCTTATATACCAGTGATACGTGATCTCGACTATGCGGCAATTTTTAAGCCTGTCCATTCAGGTTTCAATGCCAAGAGTTGTGAATCTTATAGTATTCCTGTGTGGGTAAGTTGTTATCAAGAAGAAAAACAGGGAATAAATCCATCCTCTATTTCCGATACTGTAATAACAGCTGTTGCATACTGGATGGATACTTTACAACCAGCCATAGCCGATATGATCAGCCAACGCTATGAGCACTCCGTAGAAATAGAACTTGTCTTCAGTGAAAAGGTCTTGGCCGATAAAGGGATACACTATGATGACGACATAAAGCCTACGCAAGGAGGAAATCTTAACGTATCCAAGACAGAAGGCGGAGTTTCCGTTACATTTGATGATGATTATATCCATTCTTTTATGGGAGCTGGCAATGAGAGTGAGCGCAACATGATGCGTTGTATCATAAAAAAACTCCTGGAAATAGACGAAGAGACTGCATGCCAAATTATTGATACTCGCATCCCCTTTGGTCAAGCAAAGATGATTCTGATGATGGAGCAGTCACTCAACCCCCTGTCAATACCCTTGTGGCTTTATACTCCTATCTATATTCATGCCGCCACCAGCCAACTACTACAAGACAAATTCCCACAGTGGATGAAGGAGAAAGGTCATGATATAGCAGGTAAACTCAATACAAAAACTGAGAAAGAAGACTTCCTCCACAAAGGAGTAGATGTGCTCCTTAATGAACTTGATAAACGCCTATCATCATTTGATACATTGTGGTTGCTGCGTATGCTCATGCAGAATCACGAGACATTGGTTTATCAGCGAGAGCATAACAGAGTCTTACAACCCGCACAGATTCTTTGTTTTGGAGAAAATGAGTCAAAACGTAAAGAATTCTTCGATACAGAAAGACGACTTGCTGATGCTGGAATATCTACCCGTGCTATGATAGAATATATAGCTGCGACACAGTATCGTGGCGGTGGTGTTAAACCAGGCAATGATGATGTAGAAAGCCTGTTAGCTATCATGAACGAAGTGATATCCATTGGTGGTATATGTGACGCCATACATTTAGATGTAGCTAATCATACCATTGAGAAATTAGGCTCTGGACGTTATGGTATCTACGATGATGTTTTTTCCGACAATGTAGGAGAGTTTGCAGCAACGCGCACTATTGAGAGTGTAAATGGGCAAATCGAAGATTTCGAGAGTAAGATGGCCAGGATGGCAGTACGTCCAGATACAAAAGAAAAAAACAAGGATGCAGAACTCGAGGAGATAGATGTGGCATTCTTAGAGGATTGGGGAGTATCATATTCTAACATCTTGCAGTTCCTTTATGTTTGTTACATCATAGCTATGAAGCAGCAGAAGTCTGTTATTGAGATGGAAGAGTCTCAACTCATCAAAGCTATGCAGGAGCATTGTACAGAACTAACTGAAGATTTAGCAAAGAAATGTATCATTCGCCTTTCTTTGGATAAACGGGAAAACTACCTCACTCCGCCAGTAGGATTAGCGGGCAAGGATATCTTCCCTTGGTCATACAATAGGGAATTAAGTTATCTGCGTCGCCCAGTGATTCGTTATCAATATGATGATGGCACAGTTATGTGCATGTTTGGGTTCCGCTCCTGTATTCAAGCCGGCATTCAGCTATCTGACTTGCTTTATTCTGGTCGCTTACGTTATGTGGGAAGGAAGATAGAAACCTTGCTTGGAAAATTTGAGGCTATAAAAGGGGCTGCGTTCAATGACGAGGTACGCTCTTTTTTGGCAAAGATACCAATAATGCGAGTATGGGAACATGATGTCACTATCAAATCTGGAGGTTATTTTGCGGCAGATAAAGATTATGGCGATATTGATGTGATGGCTTATGATACATCACGTGATATACTCTACTTGATAGAATGTAAGAATACCAATCCAGCCAAGAATATTAAGGAAATGAAAACCGAGATGGATGAATATCTTGGTCGTGGTGATAATCCCGAGAGAGACAAGAAGAGAGCTCTTGTTCTTAAACATTTGCGTCGTCATCGCTGGGTAACGGAGCATATTAATGAAGTTGCGAAACACATTGGTGTAGCAGTTACACCCCGAGTAAAGTCAATGATGCTGACAGCTACAGTAATACCAACATCCTATCTCAAAAGAGAGAAAATACCAATGTCAATTCTGAATTACCCTGAATTAAAGATAAAGGGCGTGAATTTACTAGATTCGTGCAAAGAACCAGATTTAAGCGTACTTGATATATGAGACTTTTAGAGGTGCTGATGCATCACGCCTTCTAATTTTTACCTACTCCTAAAGGTAGTATGGAGCAATCGCTGACGGTTTATCATCTCTGCAATCTGTTCAGTTCGCATTCCCCTATTCTGGCTTGCCAAACAGTAGAGTATAGCCTCTTCAATCTTCATATTTTCAATAATTTAAAGTGTGCAAATTTTGCACAGGTTGTTACAAAAGTACGGAAAAATACGGCAACGGAGGTTCTCTGAAAAAGAATCATATCTGAAAACTTTCTCTTTTGACTGCAAAAGAATACGAAATCCCGACTAACAAGCCTGACAAAATTTCATATATGAACTTTTATACATATTTTCGTCCCCCAAAGAAACAAAATTATGGAAACATCAAAAACATACAATAGAACAATTAATTTATTAGATAAGTACACAAAGTTTATCAAGTCTATTGACACCGAGGATATTGGCAACAATCTTACACTAGATAAATTAATAGAACTAAAATCAATACTGTCCGATATTAATAACATAATGACATTAATATCGACTCGTTCTATTGCAACAAAGTTATCAGATATATTATCATTTAAAAATGAAGATAGAGAACGGATATTTAATGATATTGATAAACAAAAGCCAAACACAAATGGATTCGACATAAGAATTGACTCTCCTGTAAAAATATTAGTAGAAGTCAAATGCAATTCTCTAATCCGCAACAAAAAATTTGGTGCTGCACAAATCAATGCAATTCTTGAAGATGCTAGAAAATTACGGTTAGAATCATCTCGACATATAAAGGCAAGTAAAAGTATTCAAGACACAAAAGATTATATTAAGATAATTGCTATTGTCAATTTTGGCAATAGGTCTGACAAAGATTTAACGTCTCAACTACTGAGAGAAACCAAGTGTAAAGAATCCACTAATTCTGCAAGAAAAGAACGAATGAAAGTGAAAAAGTTTTTAAGACCATTATATTCACTATCGCAAATACATGAAATAACAGATCTAGAAAATGTTTATCTAACAATTTTACATATAAATGATTTAAAAAATGAGTTAGAGCGAATACGATGTGAGTACAGTTTATCACTCAAGTAAAAATACAACATAGCTTTACTTTATCCCTGTATTCATATATACGTGCATTAAAGTAAAGCTAACAGAGGGAGAAAAAGAGATGGCTGCGCCAGAACCAAGCCGAACCATAACTGCTGACTTTCTCTTTTGGCTGCAAAAGTATCACAAATTTGGTAAAAAGGCAAATGTAAGCATTGGTATTGATAATCAGGTAGTTTTTCTATCCAGTTCACTCTATACAGGTTGTCGAATCGGTAGTCGGCGGCATCGTCAAGCGTGGGTTCAGTTACCAAAGCATTACCTCGTTCGGGAATGCCTTTTATTTCCTAAAATAGTGATTTACCGTCTATTGCATTTCCATTCATCTTGACCGAAGACTCTGCGGAAATTAGTTTTGTATCCCTAAAAAAAGCAGAGTTATGCGCAGCACATTCAAGGTTCTGTTCTACCTGAAAAGGAACAAGAAAAAAACACAGTCTGCGGTTCCCCTCATGGGCCGCATCACGGTCAACGGTACTATTTCGCAATTCAGTGCGAAGCTCACGGTTCCGGAGTGTTTGTGGGAAGTCCGCGGCGGCCGTGCCAAGGGGCGGAGTCTCGAAGCCGACCGTATCAACCGCCATCTGGACGATATCCGCTCGCAGCTCGACCGTCATTATCGGGATATCCGCGACCGGGAAAGCTATGTGACGGCCGAGAAGGTGAAGAACGCCTGGCTGGGATTCGGGAAGCGTTACCGCACCCTGCTGTCCACTTTCCGCAGCTTTACGGACGACCTGCACGGCCGTATCGGCGTCGACCGTTCGAAAAACACGTGGTACCGTTATCTTGCCACGATGAAACACCTGCAAGCGTTCCTTACTGTAAAATACCGTGTGAGCGACATCGCCCTTGCCGAACTGGAACAGTCCTTTATCGAACAGTTCCATGTTTACTTGAGAACGGAATGCAATCTCAAGCTTACGAGCATCTGCCGTTATCTGGACTGCCTGATCAATGTGGTCAAAGTCTCCTTCAACGACGGAATCATGCCCCGCAATCCGTTCGCCTCGTACCGTTACAACGAACCCACGCCGGAGCGTGCTTTCCTGAACGAGGAAGAGATCCTCACGCTTCAGCATGCCGCGCTCCGCACGAAGAAACAACGTATGATCCGCGACCTGTTCCTCTTCTCCTGTTTTACGGGCATCTGCTACGCGGATCTGAAAACCCTTGCATGGAAACAGCTCGAACAGGATACGCACGGCGACTGGTGGGTCACAGGCAACCGCTGCAAGACGGACACACGGTACGTGGTCAAACTGCTGCCTGCTGCCTTGTCCATTCTGGAACGTTACCGGGACGGCACGGATTATGTCTTTTCTTTTATGCCGCATCTGAATACGGTCGACCGTTCCCTGAAACGGATCGCTGCCTTGTGCGGCATCGAAAAGAAGCTGACCTTTCATGTCGGACGCCATACCTATGCCACGACGATCTGCCTGATGAACGGCGTGTCGCTGGAAACGCTCTCGAAGATGCTGGGGCATAAACGCATCACCACGACGCAGACCTATGCGAAGGTTACCCAGCCGATGATCGACCGTGAGGTGGAGATGCTCAAAATAAAGTTGGCGGATAAATTCATGGCTGTATAAAAATAGCGGACAGTTGGGAAAAACGATAAGGAGCCATGTGAGAACAGCATATATCGTCTCACCCTTAAAAGCAAAAAAGTCTGATATATCCCTGTAATCTCTTTCCGCCGGCAGGAAATATATCGCCGGAGATGAAAATACGCAAGGCCATGCGAATCGCCCGAAGGGCGAGCCTTGCGTATTTCCATCTTCGGCGTTTTGCTGGACGCTACCGTCGGAAAAGGCGGCTTTCTGCGCCCCGGAGGCTACCCAACGGGCTATTGACTCTACGACACGCATATCAGAAACCCAAAGTAATCGGTCATTGCATTGCCTGTTCAAAACGGTTGTCTGTTATTCTTCTTTTCGTGGAGATAATTCAGCTCGTCGCTGTAAATTCCGATTACAAAGCGCAGCATATTGTCGACCAAGGCCGTTAATCTTGTATTATCGTTTCCCAGCAGGTGGAGGATTTCCGATACTTTGTGCTTGGTTTGGGCGCTGACATAGATCGCCGAACGGTTACGGCAATCCACCGGTGCGAAGAAGGTGCGTTCGAAGTCCGGCAGCGAGAGCTTTTTACGACGGAAGCCGGCAGGCTCCTTTCCAGTAGTCGTTTGGGTGTTGACGTCTGTTTTTTCAGTCGTCGGTGCCGATGCTTCGGATACCGTTTCCGATGTGTTTTCCTCGGGAGCGTCCGTATTTTTCTCTTCCGGGTCGGGAATCCGGCGGACGACTTTCGAGTCCAAAGGAGCTTGTCCGGCGATCATCTGACGCATCAGTTCCTCGGCGGCTTCGATACAGGGACGCTTTGAAGGTTTCGGTGCGAGTTTGTCTTTTTCTTTGAATGAATCCATGGTACAATGTTTTTGAGATTGATTGTTAGCTATATGGTCGTAAAGCGTGTATGTTTGCTTCGTTGGATTAAACCATTCAAAATACCATTATTGACTTTCGAATCCATAGGAACCCTCTGGCGATCATCTGACGCATCAGCTCCTCGCCGACTTCGATACGGGGACGCTTTGAAGGTTTTGGTGCGAGTTTGTCTTTTTCTTTTAATGAATCCATGGTGTAACGTTTTTGAGATTGATTGTTCGTTTTGCAGTCGTAAAGCATGTATGTTTGGTTTTATGTTTTAAACCATTCAAAATACCGTTTTCTGTTTCATGCGGTTTATATCGGGATAATGAACGGAATAAGAAAACCGACCTTTCATGCTGCAAGATACAACCGACTGAAATACCTCGGTTCCGATGTCCGCTCCAGACCGCTCCAGTCCGCACCGAGGGTTTGTTTTGGCGCCCGCACGGTTGTAATATTGCACCGGGAAAGACCCGCCCTCGGAGGCCGTAGCGGAGGCTTTTCAAAGTTTTTACAAAAAATTTTCCACCGCGGATTTTTGTTTTCGCCAGAAAACAGCGAGCTGTACCTTTGTCCGACAAATTGACATTTGTCCGACAAAGGTGCTCGCTCTGCGAGGCCGGGGTCGCTCCCGAGTCGCGACCCTTTTTTAAGCTATCTATGGATACCAACCGAAAACTGACAGACATAACCGACAGGAAGCCCCGAACACCGAGTTACAAGTATTCTTTCCGGCTCAATGAAGAGCAGCATATCCGTTTCAACGAGCTGCTCTGCAAAGCTGGACTGGAGCATAACAGAAGCCGTTTTATCGTCAAAAGAATCTTCGCCGAGGAGTTCGTCGTCATCAGACGCGACCCTTCGAAGGTGCAATTCATCGCACGGCTTAACGACTTTTATTTCCAATTTCAAAAGCTCGGGAACAACTATAACCAGATTGTAAAAGCCATCAATTCGCACTTTTCCAACGTCGCGATCCCGCATCAGATCGCCGCATTGGAACAGCGAACGAGAGAATTAAAGGCTCTGAGTATCGAGATTCTGAGCCTTGCAAAACAGGCTAAGAAATGGTTGCGAATATAAGATCGGGTTCTTCGCCCGACCGACAGCGTTATCGGAATCAAATATAGAATTGCACGCTTGCTCGTTACCTTGGCCCGGCAACTTTAACAACAACAAACGTATGGCAAGCGTAAAAGTAAAATTCCGGGCCTCGTCCGTTGCGGATCGGGAAGGCCGACTGTTCTATCAGATAATCCATAACCGTGTAACCCGGCAGATCAGCAGCGGTCATAAGCTGTTTCCGTCGGAATGGGAAGTTCTGCAGCGGAACATACTCCCGCCGAACTGCGAAGGCCCCCGGCACGCTTACCTTGTCGCATTGAAGAGCCGGATAGCGGACGACAAAGCCCGTCTGGAACGCATTATCTCCCGGTTGGAGCATACGGGCGAAAGCTATACTGCCGGGGATGTGGCGGCACGCTATCTTACGCCTCCGGATGCCGGCGGCTTTCTCTCTTTCGCACGGAGCCTTGCCGGGCAGTTGAGACAGATCGGGAAAATCCGCACGAGCGAACGCTACACGACCGTCTTGAACAGCTTCGGGCGTTTCCGCAGAGATGTCGAGGTGCCGTGGGATGAGGTGGATTCCGACCTGATGATCGAATACGAAACTTATCTCAAATCGAGGGGCGTATGCCCGAATACCTCTTCCTACTATATGCGGGGGCTGCGTGCCATTTACAACCGTGCTGTCGAAAAGGGAATGACGGTACAGCGCGATCCGTTCAAGTACGTTTACACGGGCATCGGCAAAACGGTCAAGCGGGCGGTACCTTTGAAAGTCATCCGCCGAATCCGGGATATGGACTTGGCGCTGTTCCCGGCGATGGATTTCGCCCGCGACATTTTCATGTTCTCATTCTACACCCGGGGAATGTCGTTCATCGACATGGCTTATCTGAAGAAGAAAGACCTGCAAAACGGCATACTCTCTTATCGCAGGCAGAAAACGGGACAGCAATTGTTCGTCAAATGGGAAAAACCCATGCAGGAAATTGTCGACAAATACGATACGGTCAGCACTCCCTATCTGCTGCCGGTGATTAAAGACATGAATGCCGACGCCCGCCGGCAGTACAAGAATGCGGCGCATCTGGTAAATGACAAATTGAAAAAGTTGGGTGTGCGATTGGGACTGGACATACCCTTGACGAGCTACGTCGCCCGCCACGGGTGGGCCTCCATCGCCAGGAGCAGGAACATCCCGCTTGCGACCATCAGCGAAGCAATGGGGCACGATTCTGAAAAGACCACGCGAATTTATCTCGCCTCTTTGGACACATCTTCCGTAGACAAGGCGAACAGCCAAATCCTGAAAGCATTGTAGCTGCATAAAAGTCTGTCTTCATCCAACCGGATTTCATTCGGAAATCTCTTTTAAGATTTATTCTTGAAAGAGATATTTTTTCCGGCGGATCAATCCACCGGAAAATCGCTCTCTCCGGAAGGAATAGGTGGGTCGGTAGCGATAATTAAAGAAATAAACGACGGTTAAGTTCCCGAAATAGCATTTAACGGACTGACAGATAGATACAACTTCTCTTTCCGAGAGAAATATCATACTGCCGCAAAGTTATGAAAAATATGAAATACGACAACGAAATCCGGTGAAAAATAAAATTATCCCGGTCATTTCAGTTCGGAATGTTGAGCCATTAATAGAATTTGTTGAACCAATCCTGAGGCTTTCGTGTGTAAGGCGCTGATAATAAACGCCAATCATTTCGCTATTTCTCTCGGAAAGAGATGTATCGGCAGAGGGAATCCGCCAAAGGAAATCACAAACAGCCTGCGACCGGTAAGAATGAGGTGCAGAGGCATTTCCGACGGACAATTCCGACTGACCGGGAGGGTGGGAAGAAAGATAAGGTGTTGTGTGATAGACTACTTCTCTCCGCAAGAGAAATATTGACGAACGCAAAGTTATGCAATTTAATGGAAATAACGACCAAAACCGGATGAAATTTTCGTCTGCCGAATTCGCCAAAAGATTTTTGGCCGACAAATGTTGTGCAAGCAAACAGTTTTCCGAGTGCAAATTTTGCATGGTTTTCAGATAGTTATAACCAATTATATCCATTGCTCTTTCTCTTGCGGAGAGAAAGAGCGTAAAACGAGCAGAATATCTTTTTACGGATTTGCGGAATAGATGATTGGTATTCCGGCGGAAATAAACATAAACGACTGTAATACATGCCAATATACAGATTGGCATGAACTAAAGGCATGTGCCTTTACAGAAAGGACAAACATAAGTAATGTATGGACATCGCCTCGCCCAATACAGAAGAACTCACGACCGCCCGCTGGTTCGTCATGCGGGCTTACAAAAGCGAAAAGAGAGCGGAGGAAAAACTCAAAGGTAAAGATGGATTGGAATATTTTATTCCGAAATATTATGCTGTAAGAGTCTATCACGGAGTGAAATCGAAACGCCTCGTTCCGGTCATTCCGAATCTCGTATTCGTACATGCCAGTCGCATACAGATTACGGAATTTAAGAAACGCTATAATTTCCTGCAATTCGTGATGTGGGAGAAAAGTACGGGCTTGGAATATCTCGTTGTTCCAGATGACCAGATGGAGAGTTTTATCAGGGTTTCATCCCAATACGAAGAAAATATCTCCTACTACAATCCGGATGAGCTCGACCTTCGAAAAGGGCGCCGGGTACGCATCCACGGAGGTAAACTCAATGGAGTAATGGGTGTATTCATGCAGGTGCAGGGCAAAAGAAACCGCAGGGTCGTCGTCCTGCTGGAAGGTGTCATGGCCGTAGCCGCAGAGGTGCATCCCGACTTGATCGAGGTTATCTCCTGACTGTAGTTTATCCATTGAGCAAAGCTGATACAATCGAATTAGAAAACTATGAACGGCAAACCGAATGTCGAGCCACCTTGGATGTCGCTGAAACGTCTGATCGAAACCCGTATGGTCGAGATACTCTGCAAAGAACAGGGCAACAGAAAGTATATCCGCTTATACGGCGCCGGAGAATATTGGCACGCCTACGAAGAGTCGGCCTGTCAGTTAAGCCGGATATTCACGGAATGTGAAACGGCACTTTTCAGGCATAAGGACTACCCCTTTCCAGTGGTTATGGTCAGCATCCCCGACAGTGAATTACGGACTTACATCCGGCAGCATATCCCGGTATGCGACAAGCCTGATTACAAAAAACTGCTGGTCGCGGAACTTTCCGTCTCGGAATACCGCGCATGGCATGAACACGCGGTGAAAGAGTTTTTGTAATTCCTTACGATTGCCGATGACTGATCCGAAAACCGTTATTTTCAACGAATATGGAAACGATACGTGCATTCATTTTATTCGTCATTCGAATATGCTAACTGACCGGAATCGCTATCTTCGATGGATCGACGGACTGTGAATTCAAACAACGAGTAAAATCGAACATTTTCACGCTTCTGTATGCTTTACCGCTTGCTGTCACGGCTGGGTGCTGAAAAGTACCTGTCGTCAAGTTACTTTTCGTCGTGGTTGATTTTGGCCATCGATACCGTTGTATCTGTTTTTTCGACGTTTGTCGCCTACCTTTTGATCCGGGGGCTTTTCCCGCATCCTGTTTTCACGGTCTGGTACGGCGTGTGGCTTCTGGCTGGTTCGTGCGTGTTGAGCGTCATCACGTTCATTCTGTTCCGTACGTTCCGGAGCGTCATCCGCCACACGACCCTTCGTGAAGTGTGGAAACTCGGCGCCGCGGTCCTGCTGAAAGACGTGCTGATGTTCGTCTATGTGCAATTGTTTCCGCAGTCGCCGCTTCCTCCCCAGACGGCTATCGCCCTGGGGTTCATGCTGGATGTGCTGGTCACGCTTTTCCTTTTGCTGGCCCTTCGTCTGGGGATGATCATCTTTTACGACCTGCTGAAACTCAACCGCACACGCCATGCGAACTGCCGTCAGGTTCTGGTCTACGGGACGGGGGACAAATCGGTCTCGCTCGTTACGCGTCTCCAGAACTCGCCCCATTACCGGGTCATCGGGTTTCTGACCTACGGGAAACGACTCAAAAACCATGCGATCGCCGACCGTCCGGTGTACTACTTCGAGGATGAAAGCAGCATCGAATATCTGCGTGACCGAGTCGATATTGATGCCATACTTTTCGCCACGAACGACGACGCACAGTCGGAACAGGAACGGCTGATCAAGTACTGTACGGAGAAATCGGTGAAGATCCTGATCACCCCTCCGATCGACGAGGTTATCGACGGTAAGATCATGAAGCAGTCGATCCGCGAGATCAAGATCGAGGATCTGCTGGGCCGCCCCGAAATCAAGATCTCGATGGAGGAGATCGTCGCCAACTTCAAGGACAAGACGATCTTCGTTACGGGCGCCGCGGGATCGATCGGCTCGGAACTATGCCGCCAGCTGGCGACGTTCGGGGTTAAGGAGCTTATCCTTTTCGACAACGGGGAGACCCCGATGCACAACCTTCGCCTGGAACTGGAGGAGCGCTATCCGGCATTGAAATTCATCCCTGTCATCGGCGACGTCCGGATTCCCGCCCGTCTGGACTTCGTGTTCCGGACGTACCATCCGCAGGTGGTGTTCCACGCTGCGGCTTACAAACACGTCCCGCTGATGGAGGAGAACCCATGCGAGGCGGTTCTGGTAAACGTCGCGGGAACGCGCAACGTCGCTGACAAGTGCATCGAATACGATGTTGAGAAGATGGTTATGATCTCGACGGACAAGGCCGTGAACCCGACGAACGTGATGGGTTGCACGAAGCGCCTTGCGGAGATCTATGTGCAGTCGCTGGGTCTGTCGATCGAGCAGGGCCGCACGCCGGGGAAGACGCGTTTCGTCACCACGCGCTTCGGGAATGTGCTGGGCTCGAACGGTTCGGTCATTCCCCGCTTCAGGGACCAGATCTCCAAGGGCGGTCCGGTGACTGTCACGCATCCGGACATTACGCGCTTCTTTATGACGATCCCCGAGGCGTGCCGTCTGGTCATGGAGGCCGCCACGATGTCGACGGGCAATCAGATCTTCGTCTTCGACATGGGCGAATCGGTTAAGATCGCGCACCTGGCGCGGCGGATGATCTCCCTGGCGGGCTTCGAGCCGGAGAAGGACATCAGGATCGAATACACGGGTCTGCGGCCGGGTGAGAAACTTTACGAGGAAGTACTTTCGAATAAAGAGAATACGGAGCCTACGTTACATGACCGCATCCGGATTGCTAAGGTGCGGGAGTATGATTACCGGGAGGCATGTGAGGTAGCCGAAGAGCTGGAAACTTTGTCCCGGAAAGTCGAGATTCCCGATATGGTCAGACTGATGAAAAAGACAGTTCCCGAGTTCAAATCAAAGAACTCAAGGTTTGAGGTGTATGATAAATAGAGTGTCGTTACATACATTTTGCGAACGTCTTAAAAGTAGTGATCTATTCAAGGACTCGTTTTGGGCCCTTGCTGGTAGTGCCTTGGGTAAAGGTCTTTCTTTACTTGCAGGAATTGCCGTAGCACGATTTCTCGGCAAAGAAGTATATGGCGAATATGGAACCATTAGGACCACACTGTTCTATATTGCGATAGTTTCCACTTTTGGATTTGGCTATACAGCAACTAAATTCGTTGCCGACTATATTTCGGAAAAGCCCGAAAAATTAAAGTCATTGGTTTGGACTTTTTTAAAAATTACTTTAGTTTTTAGTGGGTTATTAGCATTAGTTCAAATAATTTTTGCCGCTTCTATTGCTCTATTCATTGATGCACCAAATTTAGAATTTCAACTGCGTTTTTTTTCATTGTTAATTATTCTGAATGGATTACAAACAACCCAAATCGCTATTTTATCAGGATTTAAAAAATTTAAAGAAACTGCAAAAATAAATATTTACACCGGTTTTGTCGTATTTATTGGTAGCATTATCATGACATGGTTTTGGGGACTAACCGGAGCTCTTGGAGCATTAATGTTGTCATTTGTGGTTCAAGTTATACTGAATCAAATAATTATCCGACACGCTCTGACTCAGTATAATTCAAATGAAAAAGTTTCAAGATCAGAAATATACTCTATGTTAGGTTTTTCAATTCCTGTAGCCCTTCAGGAGAGTTTGTACACAATAGTACATTGGATAGGTTTGCTCCTACTGATTCATTTTGCCAATTATGGCGAAGTCGGTTTATCGTCAGCTGCAGCATTATGGCAAAGTGTTGTGATTTTTGTACCGGCAATGTTAAAAAACGTGATGTTTTCTTATTTATCAAGCTCAGATAACCATTCGTCTCTGATCAATAAACTTCTTTTAGTCAATTTTTTATCCTCATTACTCCCCGTTTCAATCGTCATTCTTTTTTCTGGATTTATCAGTTCTTTTTACGGTGTGAGTTTTGTTGGGTTACCAAAAGTTTTGAATATCTCAGCAGCAGCAGCTCTTTTCATCTGTTTATCGGAAGTTTATTGTTATGAGTTTATATCACGGGGAAAACCGTGGATAGTTTTCATAGCGCGCCTTGTTCGCGATATGTTCATTCTTATTCTCACCTACATTATTTTGCAACAAATTAATGAAAGTCAAGCTTATTGGTTTGCACTTATCTCACTAATTGCGAATGGGATATTTCTAATTTTACTACATCTAAGATATAGATATGTTAAGTAAAATACATATTAATAATAAATATTTTGTCCTATTCGTACTAGGGCTATTGGGATTTGCAGCAATAAAAGCAATGCAAGGTCTAGCTAATATAGATTCCACCTCACACAATAATACTAATTTTATTTATGTAATTATCGGAGTGTTATCTGTGATCTATATATTATCGCATTGGAGAATTGCTTTTGCAAATAATATATATACAAAAACGATATGTTCATTTTTGGCATACTTGATTTTAAGATATGCATTTTTTTATGATGATACACCAATAATAAGACTTATTGCAAATTGTGTATGGCCAATTATTGCAGTGTTAGGTTATACTATTGGTTATAAGAACTATACATCGGAGAACCTATCTGCCATAGCACGAGTTTATCTTACATTTATTGTTCCATTTTTTGTTTATAATGTCTTTCTTAGTTTTACATTGACATACGATACAGATGAGTTTGCCAAAGATGCTTTTTTTATTTGTCTAATTTTTTTACCATACATTTTTCTATTGAAATCTCCCAAATGGAAATACATATTATATATCATTTTTGCAGCAATTGCATTCATTTCGACCAAAAGAACCATTCTAATCGCAACAATATTGTCGGGCGTATTATTTTTTCTCAAAACAAAAAGAGGTAAGGAGTCTCTTGCATTAGTGATCCTCTTTGTTATTATTTTTTCATTTTCACCGCTTAGTAAGGATATTATTGCAAATACATCAGATCGTTTTCTAAGTATCGGTGAGGACGGAGGTAGTGGTAGGAATACACTTTACTTTCAAATATGGACTGATATATCTAGTAATTATTCGACACAAGACATATTAGTAGGCAAAGGATTCAGTTCGGTCTCGCATTTAGTTGGAATGGATGCGCATATGGACATATTGCAGATTCTACATTCATTAGGTTTTATAGGATTGATTATTTATCTAACTATATATATCATAATACTATATAAGTTGAAAATGTATAAAAACATAGTTGATTATAATGATCATTTAGGTTTGATAACTTTTATTACATTTATTTGTTTTGTTATAGTAGCTAACATGAATTGTTTTATATTCAATCCATCGTTTAGCGTTCCGATGTTTTTTCTTATTAGTCTTTTTATCGGAGCTATTTCATGCCGGCTGCAATATTATCAAAGATTTCACATATAAATATTTATGGCATTTTATTTAATTGGATCGTATATTAACTCTATTGACGACTCGACGATGCAGCAATTGAATGCTATGTCGGATCCAGCTGCAAATATCTATCAAGAATCTTTAATTAAGGGTTTTTTCAATTGTGGAATTGAATTAATTCCATACTCATTCAAGGTTGTATCAAAGAAGTTATACTCTCAATATAGCCTATTTTATAAGTCCTGGTGTTCATTATATCCAAATGTATCAATCAAGCCTCGGTCTTATATTAAAAATTTCATCGAATGCTATTTCTTTCTTTATAAATCATTAAGAAGTAAGCTACAACGAAATGATGTGATTATTTTATATTCATTGAATATTGCAGCAATTATTTCAACATTGGTAGCTTGTCGAAAATACCATAATAAAATATGTGTAATTATTACAGATCTACCATTGCACATGTCTACAAATGGATCCATTTTTTACCATATTATGAAATGGGTTGCTAATAAAATAATAAAATCGTGTATGCGGAAAATAACATGTTTTGGTATTTTGAGTGAATATATGTCTGAGTATCTCCCGAAACATGCAAACTACGTAGTCATTGAAGGTATTTATTCTCCTTGTAACTTAGTTAATATTCCTCAACCTAAAATAGACGGTCGAATTCTATATTCTGGAACCTTAGCAGAAAGATATGGTATCAAAAATTTGTTATTGGCTTTTAATTTATTAAAAAATGAAAATTATTCTCTGATTATATGTGGCAGAGGTGATTCAGAAGAATATGTAAAAAATATGGCAACGAAAGATCGTCGAATACAATATTTAGGATCTATACCTCATGATGAAATATTACAGCTACAACGGACTGCATCTTTATTAGTAAATCCAAGAACTCCAGAAGGTATATATACAAAATATTCGTTTCCATCTAAAACAATGGAATATCTTGCCTCAGGAACTCCTACTCTTTTATATGAATTGCCAGGAATTCCCAAGGAATATTACCATTATTGTTATTCATTAAATGATCAATCGATAACTGCTTTGGCCGAAAAAGTAGATGAAGTGCTTTCTCTATCTATAGAAGAACGGACAAAATTAGGGGAAAAGGCACAACAATTCATATTAGATACCAAAAATGCAACAATACAATGCACTAAAATTTTAGAACTAATTAAAAGAACATGAGTATTTTTACAGGAAAAGTCCTATTAATCACGGGAGGGACGGGATCGTTCGGTAACGCCGTGCTACGTCGCTTCCTCAATAGCGACATCAAGGAGATCCGCATTTTCAGTCGGGATGAGAAGAAGCAGGATGACATGCGTCATGCGTTACAGAACCCGAAAGTGAAGTTCTACATCGGCAATGTCCGCGACAAGTCATCGGTGGATATTGCGATGCGTGGCGTCGATTATGTTTTCGCAGCCGCAGCATTGAAGCAGGTTCCGTCGTGCGAGTTCTTCCCGATGGAGGCTACACGTACGAATGTCATCGGTACGGGTAACGTGCTGGAATCGGCCATTGAACACGGTGTGGAGAACGTCGTAGTCCTTTCTACAGACAAAGCCGCTTATCCGATCAACGCGATGGGTATCTCGAAGGCACTGATGGAAAAAGTGGCTATTTCCAAAGGCCGTGAATTAGGGGAAGGTGCCGCGACGACGATCTGCTGCACGCGCTACGGCAACGTGATGGCGAGTCGGGGAAGCGTTATCCCGCTTTGGGTGGAGCAGATGATGGAGGGTAAACCGATCACGATCACCGATCCGAACATGACCCGTTTCATGATGACGCTGGACGATGCCGTGGATCTGGTCGTCTATGCCTTTCAACACGGCCATAACGGGGATTTGTTCGTTCAGAAAGCCCCTGCTGCCACATTGAGTACCCTTGCCGAAGCCCTGAAGCAGATCTACGCAAAAGTGAACCCGAAATACGGTGAGACGGAGGTGAGGGTTATCGGTACGCGGCACGGCGAGAAACTCTATGAAACGCTCGTCACGCGTGAAGAGATGTCCAAGGCAATCGATATGGGCAACTACTACCGTATTCCGTGCGATACACGTGATCTGAATTATGACAAGTTCTTCACCAAAGGTAGCGAGGATATCTCGAAGATCGAGGATTACCACTCGCATAATACGCATCGTCTGGATATAGAGGGCATGAAGCAACAATTACTGCGCCTCCGTTTTATTCAGGAGGATCTGGGTATGATCGACCGCGCCAAGCCGCGTGACATTCGTTCGGAGTAACCTCTCTATATAAGAATACAGGCCATGCGTCCGGGCATAAAACGGATTGCGATCCTTACATCTCATTTCTTCGCGGCATTTCTTTCTGACAACCAGCCGCCCCACACAAAATGAACATATTAGTTACGGGAGCCAAAGGCTTCATAGGAAAGAACCTCCTTTCCCAACTGCGTAATATCCACGACGGTAAGGCGAAGAACTATGCCGTAGAAGGAAATCTTACGCTCTATGAATACGATCTGGACAGTACGCCGGAAGAACTGGACCTGTACTGCAAGAATGCGGACTTCGTTTTCAATCTTGCGGGTGTGAACCGTCCGCAGGACCCTGTGGAGTTTATGAAGGGCAATTTCGGCTTCGCGTCGACGCTGCTCGACACACTGAAAAAACACGGCAATACGTGCCCTGTGATGATCTCATCGTCGATCCAGGCGGCGCTGGACAACCCCTACGGAGAGTCCAAGCGTGCCGGCGAACAACTGCTGTTCGACTATGCAAAGGAGACCGGCGCCAAAGTATTGGTTTATCGCTTTCCGAACCTTTTCGGCAAATGGTGCCGTCCGAATTACAATTCGGCCGTAGCGACGTTCTGCAACAATATCGCCAACGACCTTCCGATCACGGTGAACGATCCGTCGGTGGAACTGCATCTGGTCTATATCGACGACGTGGTGGACGAACTAATCGGAGCGCTTACGGGCGATGAACACCGTGACGGGGATTTCTGTTATGTCCCCGCATCGCACCGGATTACATTGGGTGGGATCGTAGATCTGCTGCATTCGTTCCGGCGAATGACCGAAACGCTGGAGATTCCCGACACGACGAAAGACGGTTTTGCCAAGAAACTCTATTCGACCTATCTGTCGTACCTTCCGGCCGACCGGTTCGCTTACGACCTGAAGATGAATACGGATCCGCGGGGAAGCTTCACGGAGATTATCCGCACTGCTGACAGGGGGCAGTTCTCGGTGAATGTCTCCAAACCGGGTATCACCAAGGGCCAGCACTGGCATCACACGAAGAACGAAAAGTTCGTGGTGGTGCACGGACACGGATTGATCCAGCTGCGCAAGGTGGGCAAAGACGAACACGGCAACGATTACCCGGTGGTCAATTATGAGGTAAGTGGCGAAAAGATCCGGGTCGTGGAGATGATTCCGGGTTATACGCACAACATCGTCAACCTCTCCGATACGGAGGATCTGGTTACTTTCATGTGGTGTAACGAGTGTTTCGACCCTGCAAAGCCCGACACCTATTTCGAGCCGGTAGAATAACAACAGTACAATGAATACAATCAAACTTGACTATTCGGACGTAAAGTTTGCGGATAACGGCAAACTCAAATTACTGATCATCGTAGGCACACGCCCGGAGATCATCCGTCTGGCAGCGGTCATCATGAAATGCCGCAGGTATTTCAATACGGTTTTGGCGCATACAGGGCAGAACTATGACTATAATCTGAACGGGATTTTCTTCAAAGACCTGAGCTTGGAAGACCCGGAGGTGTATATGAATGCCGTCGGCGACGATCTGGGTGCAACGGTTGGCAATATCATCAACTGTTCCTACAAGCTGATGGTCACAATTAAGCCCGATGCACTGCTGATCCTGGGCGACACGAACTCCTGCCTATCGGCCATTGCCGCCAAACGGCTCCATATTCCGATCTTCCATATGGAAGCGGGTAACCGTTGTAAGGACGAATGCCTGCCGGAGGAGACCAACCGGCGGATTGTGGATATCATCTCGGACGTGAATATGTGTTATTCGGAGCATGCACGACGCTATCTTGCTGAGAACGGGCTTCCGAAAGAGCGCACCTATGTTACGGGCTCCCCGATGGCTGAAGTCCTGCACGCGAATTTGAAGGAAATCGAGGCCTCGGACATCCACCGGCGTCTTGGACTGGAGAAGGGGAGGTACCTGCTGCTGTCGGCCCACCGCGAGGAGAACATCGATACAGAGAAGAATTTCCTGAGTCTGTTCAACGCAATCAATGCGCTGGCTGAGAAATACGACATGCCGATTCTCTACTCGTGCCACCCGCGCTCGAAGAAACGTCTGGAGCAGTCAGGGTTTGAACTGGACAAACGGGTAATTCGTCATGAACCGTTGGGCTTCCACGACTACAACTGCCTTCAGATGAATGCCGCAGCGGTGATTTCGGACTCGGGGACGCTGCCCGAGGAGTCATCGTTCTTCCTGTCGGTAGGCCATCCCTTCCCGGCCGTCTGCATCCGCACCTCGACGGAGCGTCCTGAGGCGTTGGACAAGGGCGACTTCATCCTGGCAGGCATCGATGAAAAATCGCTTTTGCCGGCTGTGGAAACGGCGATCGGAATGAACGACGCGGGCAATTATGGAATCCCCGTTCCGGATTACACCGATGAAAACGTCTCGACGAAAGTCGTTAAGATCATTCAGTCCTACACTACTGTCGTAAACAAAATGGTCTGGAGAAAAGAATAGAATACGATTATGAATATGAAATTGAGAAACGTACCGTTCTCGCCTCCAGACATGACCGAGGCGGAAATTACAGAAGTTGCGAATGCTCTTCGCTCAGGATGGATTACTACCGGCCCGCGAACCAAAGAGTTTGAAAGACTGATCTCGATGTGTTGCCAGACTGAGAAATCGGTTTGTCTGAATTCTGCAACTGCTTGTATGGAGTTGATTCTCCGGGTACTTGGAGTTGGACCAGGTGACGAAGTCATCACGTCAGCCTACACTTATACAGCTTCAGCCAGTGTAATCTGTCACGTCGGAGCCAAAGTTGTTTTAGTCGATACAGCTCCTGGGACGTTTGAAATGGATTACGACAAACTCTCCCAAGCAATAACCGAAAAAACCAAGGTTATTATTCCGGTTGATTTAGGTGGTGTCATTTGCGATTACGATAAAATTTTTGCCGCCATAGAAAATTACAAACACCTTTTTAATCCTGCCAACGATATCCAAAAGGCTTTCGGTCGCATAGTCGTAATGGCAGATGCCGCCCATGCCTTCGGAGCACAGTGGCATGGCCGGATGTGCGGAGAGATTGCAGATTTTACCTCCTTTTCATTTCACGCTGTGAAGAACCTTACGACCGCTGAAGGCGGGGCGCTTACATGGCGATCTATTTCTGGTATTGATAACGAGTGGTTGTATAAGCAATTCCAGTTACTCTCATTACATGGTCAGAATAAGGATGCTTTGGCCAAAACCCAACTTGGAGCTTGGGAGTATGACATTATTGCCCCCAATTTCAAATGCAACATGACCGATATTATGGCAGGGATCGGATTAGCACAGTTAAAACGTTATCCGGAAATGTTGCACCGACGTCGGGAAATAATCGGTCGTTATGACGAAGCGCTGAAGAATTCGAATGTACAAGTCCTCAATCATTACGATCCGGATCATTCGTCGAGCGGCCACCTTTATATCGTGCGCCTGCTGGATATGGATGTGGCAGAACGCAACGAAGTTATTGTCAAAATGGCAGAACACGGAATTGCCTGCAACGTTCATTACAAACCGCTTCCGATGATGACTGCTTACAAGGCTCTCGGGTTCGATATTACCAATTATCCGAATGCCTACAATCAATACCGCAACGAAGTAACGCTTCCATTGCATACCCGTCTCACCAACGAAGATGTGGAATTCGTCATCTCAAATTTTGTCGATATCATTTCCCGATAAAGTTATGTACAAACATTTCTTCAAGCGGTTGTTCGATCTGATAATTGCTTTGTTTGCATTACCCTTTGTGCTGCTTCTTATTCTAATCATGGTACCATTGATTTGGCTGACTGATCGAGGACCGACTTTTTATAATGCGCAACGTGTTGGATTGAATGGTAAAATATTCAAAATGTTCAAATTCCGTTCAATGAAAGTGAATGCTCCCGATATACGTAATACAGATGGGTCTACATTTAATTCCAGTGATGATCCGCGTGTGACTCGTATAGGACGTTTTATACGGAAAACCAGTATAGATGAAATTCCTCAGATTCTCAATGTCTTGATTGGTGATATGAGTTTTGTCGGTCCCCGCCCTGTATTACCGGGCATACCTTATGCCGAATACGATGACGTTCGGCGCAAACGCCTAACCGTACGACCCGGTATTACAGGATATAGCCAGGCCTATTTTCGTAATTCTGTTGGTCAAGAGGAAAAATTTCTGCAGGATTGTTATTATACCGATCATGTATCTCTCCTTTTCGATTTGAAAATCTTATTTCACACGGCATATTCGGTGTTAAAACGAGAAAATGTTTTTGTAAAAGATAAAAAGGCTGAATAAAATGAGCCGTCTATTAATTCTTGGTGCATCCACTTTGCAACTCCCTGCAATTCTGAAAGCCAAAGAAATGGGGCATTATGTTGCAGTTGCCGATTATAATCCGCAAGCTATTGGGATTCTTTTTGCAGACGAGTTTTTCCCTGCTAGTACTATTGATATAGAGGCGATTTGTCAAGTTGCAGAAACATTCCATCCTGATGGAATTATGACTCTAGCAACAGATATGCCAATGCGATCGTTGGCGGCAGTAGCCGAAAAATTTGGCCTACCCGGCATTTCTGTACAAACAGCTTTACGTTGTACTGACAAAGGTGAAATGATTCGAGCTTTCAAAGCTGACGGCGTAGCTTCACCTTGGTATCATATAGTTGAAAATGAATCAGTATTAAAATCCATTATTTCGGAGTTAAGTTTTCCATGCATTATCAAACCTACGGATAATGCCGGTAGTCGAGGAGTCATATTGGTTCATGCGGTTGAAGAATTGTCAAGAGCATACCGATACAGCCGGGAACAATCCCGCCATGGTACCGTAATCATTGAAGAGTATATGCAGGGGCCGGAGGTAAGTGTAGAGGTGATGACTGTTGACGGAATACCTCATATTCTTGCTGTTACAGACAAGTTGACTACGGGAGCTCCCTATTTTGTCGAAATGGGGCATAGTCAACCATCCCGATTATCCAAAACAACAATTGATACTATCAAGGATTTAGCGGTCAAAGCAATTCGAAGTGTCGGAATCAATATGGGACCTGCTCACGTTGAAATGATTGTTACCGCTCAGGGGCCGAAGATGGTCGAGTTAGGAGCTCGAATGGGAGGGGACTGTATCACGACGCATCTTGTACCTCTTTCAACGGGAATAGATATGGTAAAGGCAACTATTGACATTTCCTTAGGATTGTATCCCGATATTGAACCCAAATTCGAACAGGGTAGTGCCATTCGTTATTTTCAAGTTTGTCCAGGGAAAATTTATTCTATTGAAGGTATAAATGCTGCACGAAAAATTGCGGGTATATGCGATATCATCTGTACAAAAAAAATCGGAGATCTTGTCACAGATATTCATAGTAGTATCGACCGTATGGGATGTGTAATTGCTCAAAGGGGAGATGCTGCTGCGGCAATCGAGGCATGTGAACAAGCGATGAAACAAATCAAAATAGAAATATATGAAGAAAAATCTGGCAAATAAACGATTGTTGCTGCTCGGCGGCAGTCTATGGAAAAAAGCGATTCAGGATTTCGCCCAAGAGCAAGGAATTATACTGATCGCTACTGGGAATAACCATAATGCTGGAATATTTGAAATTGCAGATGAGTGCTATGACGTAGATTCCACAAATACAGAGGCTATGAAACAACTCATTCGGGAGAAACGGATTGACGGAGTTTATATGGGTGGGAGTGAATCAGTCATTTCGACGGCTTGTGGTTATCTTCAGGAACTTGGTCTGCCATGTTACTGTACCAGAGAACAGTGGGAGTATTTGCAAAACAAAGAGCATTTTAAACGATTATGTATCGAGTATGGCCTGCCGGTTGTTCCGAAATATGATTATGAATTGGAGAATCCCAAACGCAATATTCCCGATAGTGCATTTCCTGTAATTACCAAACCAACGGATGGTTGTGGTAGCAGTGGCTTTTCCGTTTGCCGAAATTCTGAAGAGTTGAGAAAAGGTTATGCGATTGCACGTCAGGCATCGCCCACAGGCAGCGTCATTGTGGAAAAATTTGTAAAAAACGATGGCGTTGTGGTGTTCTATACTTTCAGTAACGGCAAGATGTATTTTTCTGGTTTGGAAGACAAATATCCAGTGAAATACCAAAAGCAAGGTAGCTATGTTGGAGGTTTGTTTGTATTCGAGAGTAAACTTACTCAAGAATTCCGTCTACATTTTGACGAAAAAATTGCAGAGATGTTTCAATCTATCGGCATTCGAGAAGGCAGTGTTTGGATTGAAGTTTTTCATGATGGAGAAAATTACTATTTTAATGAAGTAGGATTTAGATACGGTGGATCGGTTTCAATATACCCAGTCGATTATTTTTATCAAATTAATCAAGTCGCAGCGGATATTCATTATGCATTAACTGGCGAAAGTTGTATCTCCGAACACACCTCATTAATTCGGAGTACCCTGCCTCGAAAGAAATATTATTGCATATATCCGGTTCATATCAATGCTGGAACAATTTCTAGTATTTCAGGTTTAGATAAAATTGCTCAGTTAGAAAACATAGTTTATCTAGCCACGACTAAATATCTTCATGATCGGATTGAATCCTCGGGATCATTCTCTCAAGTTTTTGCATTGGTTCATTTTGTTTGTAATACAACTGAGGAATGTATACAAACCATAGATCGGATTCACCAAATGCTGGTTGTTTTTGACGAGCATGGGAATAACATGGTGAATCGAATGCTGGACGTCGGAAAAATAATTTTCTAATGGAAGGGCAATGAATAATACTATATCAATAAAAATTATAACTCAAGAAGATGTAGCTGCAATTTTTGATAGTCATGCAGATCGACTCTTCGAAATTGTTGAAGACGCTTTTCTTAAAGCTTCAAAAGGAGAGGTTCTTTTTCCTGATAAAATATCTCAGATTTTTGACACACAGACACAAAATCGGATTAACTGTATGCCGGCTACTTTATTGGGAAATAAAGTAGCCGGATTAAAGTGGGTTTCCGTTTTTCCAACCAATGCTCCGAAAGGCATTCAGAATGTGACGGGGGTTATGTTGTTGTCAGAAATCGAAACCGGATTCCCAATCGCTGTAATCGATGGAACACTTTGCACACAACTTCGGACAGCGGCCGTAGGATGTGTCGCAGCCAAATATTTGGCACCCAAAAAGGTGGAAACAGTTGGATTTATTGGAGCCGGAGAAGAGGCTCGGATGCACTTTACACTGCTGAAACATCTCTTCCCATCGATCAGAACCTGCAAAGTTGCTTCCCGGCACAGTGCAACCGAAGACCGATTCATAGCCGAATTTGATAAAATAATTCCGGATGTTCATTTTATCGCCTGCCGAGGCGATAATTCGCAGGCCGTGGCAGATACCGATATCATCGTAACAGCCATTAGCGGACAAGCACCGGTACTGAAGGCTCGGGATGTTCGGGCCGGAATGCTTTATATCCATGTAGGAGGTTGGGAGGATGAATATGGTGTGGCCCTCAAAGCCGATAAGATCGTATGTGATGATTGGAATGCTTCCAAGCACCGCACCCAGACGATTTGCCGCATGTATAAAGAGGGATTACTCAAGGATAAAGATATTTATGCCGATTTAGCGGAAATTATCGCTGGTCAGAAAAAGGGACGGGAGAGTGACGAGGAGTTTATCTATTTCAATTCAGTAGGTCTTTCTTACATCGATTTGAATTTTGCCCATGAAATCTATCGCGAGGCTAGCTTATTAGGTTTAGGGCGTGATATCGTGTTGGCAGAATCGGATCGAGTGGACTACCGTTGTTTTATTTAAAAATACTGCGAGTGAAAATACTTTATCTGCCAGCTTATTTTTATCCGGAGCAGGCGGCAAGTGCTTATTTAAGCGACAACCGAAATCAAGCTTTTGCTGATGCAGGGTTCGACATGGTGGTTTATACACCGGTTCCGACACGAGGTATTTCCATCGAAGAACGAAAAAAATACAAACACCGAAAGGCTGATTCGATGTATGGCGGCCGAATGATCGTATATCGGTTCTCTCTGATGCGTGAAGGTGGAGGTCCGATAGTGCGTGCGTTACGCTACAGTCTGTCGTGCATCCGACAATTTTATTGGGGATGTTTTGCCCAGGAGGCTCGGCAATGCGATGTAATGTTTATTTCCAGCACACCACCTATCCAAGGAGCAATGGCTGCATTGATTAAGAAAATACGGCGCATCCCACTCGTTTACAGTCTTCAGGACATTTTCCCCGATTCCTTGGTTGGAACGGGCATGGCAAAAAAAGGTGGGGCATTGTGGAAAGTCGGTCGGATGATTGAAGATTTTACCTATCGGAATGCCGACCGGATCATCGTCATCTCTGAGGATTTCAAACGCAATATTATGGCCAAGGGTGTCCCAGAGTCCAAAATCGAGGTCATATACAATTGGGTTGATGAAACTGCTATTATCCCGATACCACGGAATGAAAATCCCCTTTTTGCCGAATTTGGATTGGATCAAAACAAGTTTTATGTTGTATATGCAGGGAATTTGGGTAGTGCTCAGAATATTGATATTTTACTTGAGGCTGCAAACTTATTACACGATAATTCTGATATACAATTTTTGGTTTTTGGGGCAGAGAAACAAGCTGAGCCATACATCACAAAGGCCAAACACATGCAACTCTCCAATTTAAAATTTTTACCACTTCAACCGTATGAAAAGGTTTCGTGTGTGTATAGTTTGGGTGATGTCGCAGTTGTATCATGCAAACAAGGATTTGGAGACATTGCAATGCCTAGTAAAACATGGAGCATTATGTCTGCAGGAACTGCTGTATTGGCTAGTTTTGATAGAGGGACTGATATGCAATATATTATCGAAAAGAATCGTCTTGGAGTATTTACAGAAGCTGAAAATATTCAGGAATTTGTCAAGGCAGTACATATTTTATATTCTAATCCGGAGGAGTGCGTTCAAATGGGAAAACGAGGTCGTTGTTATATTCTAGAACATCTAACTCGGGAAGTTGGAACTCGTAAATATATTGGCGTTATTGAATCTATTGTTGGGCACTAAGTTTACAGTTTTCATTACATTCACATTAGCTGTCGATAATGTATGTTAGCACAACCCAATTTTCCAATAAATTGATATTTGGAAACATCAAAAATAATTCGTATTTTTACATTTCTAGCATAGAGATGTAATGTGGAGTAAAATGGCCGCTACAACCTCGTGACCTCAAAAACAAAGAATGGCCATAACATATTGATACATAAAGAACAAAGGTAGTAGATCCGAGTTTGTTTTCGATTCAAAAATCAGTAATCTATTGTAAATACCTTCTTTGTAAAAATAGAATCAATCAAGCTGATTGTGTGACCTAATCAATTGTATATTTAAGGGGTAAAATGACTTGTGTAGCCTAGTGGAGTTGATTAGCATATTGAGATTTTCGGGAAGTGTATCAAAATTCACTTGACTCATGAAAGGCCTAGTATTAGCGGGCGGGAGCGGCAGCCGCCTGTATCCGATCACGAAAGGTGTCAGCAAGCAGCTGCTTCCGATTTATGATAAGCCTATGGTCTACTACCCGCTCTCGGCTTTGCTTCTTGCGGGTATCCGCGATATCATGGTTATCTCTACACCGGATGACCTTCCGGGTTTCCGACGTCTTCTGGGCGACGGCTCCGACTACGGTGTTCGTATCACGTATGCCGAGCAGCCGTCCCCGGACGGTCTTGCACAGGCATTCCTTATCGGCGCGGACTTCATCGGCGACGACTCCGTGTGTCTGGTTCTGGGGGACAATATCTTCCACGGCTCGGGCTTCACGGGTCTTCTTCGCGAGGCCGTCCGCACGGCGGAGGAGGATGGCAAGGCTACGGTCTTCGGCTACCGTGTCGAGGAGCCCCAGCGCTATGGCGTGGCGGAGTTCGATGCGGTGGGTAACTGCCTTTCGATCGAGGAGAAACCCGCACACCCGAAGTCGAACTACGCAGTGGTGGGCCTGTACTTCTACCCGAACAAGGTCGTGGATGTCGCGAAGGGTATCAAGCCCTCCGCACGTGGGGAGCTTGAGATCACGAGCGTCAACCAGTCGTTCCTGCAAAGCGGCGAGCTGAAGGTGCAGACGCTTCAGCGGGGCTTCGCGTGGCTGGATACGGGCACGCACGACTCGCTGGCCGAAGCCTCGATCTTCGTGGAGGTCATCGAGAAGCGTCAGGGTCTTAAGATCGCCTGTCTGGAAGGCATCGCCTACCGCAACGGTTGGATCACGTCGGACAAGCTGCGCGCACTTGCCGAGCCGATGCTCAAGAACCAGTACGGACAATACCTTTTGAAACTCCTCGACGAAAAATAATCCCATGAAAGTTCTGACAACGGCCATAGAAGGCGTGGTTATCCTTGAGCCGGAGGTTTTCGGCGACGCGCGGGGTTACTTCTTCGAGAGCTACTCGCAGCGGAAGTTCGACGAGCAGGTGCGTTCAGTGCGCTTCGTGCAGGACAACGAATCGCACTCGCGCTACGGCGTACTGCGGGGCCTCCATTTCCAGAAAGGGCGATACGCCCAGTCGAAACTCGTGCGCGTTGTCCGGGGCCGTGTGCTCGACGTCGCGGTTGATATCCGCCGCGGCTCGCCCACGTTCGGACGACACGTCTCGGTGGAGCTCTCGGGGGATAACAAACGCCAGTTCTTCATACCTCGCGGCTTCGCACACGGCTTCGCCGTGCTGAGCGATGAAGCGACGTTCCAGTACAAGTGCGACAACCCTTACGCCCCCGAGTCGGAGGGCGCCATCGCGTGGGACGACCCCACGCTGGGCATCGACTGGCACCTGCTGCCCGGAGATGTCGTGCTCTCGCCCAAGGACAGCCACCACCCGCGGCTGGAGGAGGCCGGGGAGTTGTTCAACTATAATACGGATTACTATGCTTAATATCCTGATCACGGGGGCGAACGGACAGCTCGGCCGCTCCCTGCAGCGTCTGGGCTGTGTCTCGCCCCACAACTATATCTGTACGGACGTCGCGGAGCTGGACATCACCGATGCCGGGGCGGTCCTGCGTGCGGTCCGGGAACAGGGGATCGACGTTATCGTGAACTGTGCGGCCTATACCGACGTGGAGCGGGCCGAGGATGACGAACCTACGGCGGAGCTGCTGAACCACAAGGCCGCGGGCAATCTCGCGGCGGCGGCCAAGGCGACGGGCGCGACGCTGTTCCACGTCTCGACGGACTACGTCTTCGACGGCACGGCCCATACGCCCTATACAGAGGATGGTACGCCCTCGCCGCTGGGAGCCTACGGGCGCACGAAGCTTGCAGGCGAACGCGCCGTCATGGCGTCCGGGTGCCGGTATCTGATCTTCCGCACGGCGTGGCTCTACTCGGAATACGGCAACAACTTCCTGAAGACGATGCTGCGTCTGACCTCGGAGCGGGATACGCTGCAGGTGGTCTTCGACCAGATCGGCACTCCGACCTACGCCGGGGACTTGGCGCTTGCGCTCTTCTCGATCATCGAGTCGGAACGCTACGCGGGCAACGAGGGGGTGTACCACTTCACCGACGAGGGCGTCTGCTCGTGGTACGACTTCGCGACGGAGATCGCCGCGGCCGCGGGACACGACAAATGCCGCATCATCCCCTGCCACACGTCGGAATTCCCGACCAAGGCCACCCGCCCGGCCTACTCGGTGCTGGACAAGACCAAATTCAAAGAGACCTTCCAAATGGACATCCCCCACTGGAGGGAGGCTTTGATCTACTGCATGAAACGACTCACAGAAAATAACCCATGAAACGCACTATCCTGATTACGGGCGGAGCGGGCTTTATCGGCTCGCACGTAGTACGCCTGTTCGTGACGAAATACCCGGATTACCGGATCGTGAACCTGGACAAACTGACCTATGCGGGGAACCTCGCCAACCTGCGGGACATCGAGGATTCCCCGAACTACGTGTTCGAGAAGGGGGACATCTGCGACTTCGAGGCGATGCGTGAACTGTTCCGGCAGTACGGCATCGACGGGGTCATCCACCTCGCGGCCGAAAGCCATGTCGACCGCTCGATCAGGGATCCGTTCACCTTCGCGCGTACGAACGTCCTGGGCACGCTCTCGCTGCTCGAGGCGGCACGGGAATACTGGAACGGTGATTGGGCAGGCAAGCTGTTCTACCACATCTCCACCGACGAGGTGTACGGGGCGCTGGAGCTGACCCGTCCCGAGGGAGATGCTGCGGGCGGGGAGAGCGGCGGCGGGCCCTTCGGCGAGGAGTTCTTCACCGAAGAGACGAAGTACGCCCCGCACAGCCCCTACTCGGCCTCGAAAGCCTCGTCCGACCACTTCGTGCGGGCCTACCACGACACGTACGGGATGCCGACGCTGGTGACCAACTGCTCGAACAACTACGGGCCCTATCAGTTCCCGGAGAAGTTGATCCCGCTTTTCATCAACAACATCCGCCACCAAAAGCCGCTGCCCGTGTACGGCCGCGGGCAGAACGTGCGCGACTGGCTGTACGTCGAGGATCATGCACGGGCCATCGACGTGATCTTCCACAGGGGCAAGGTCGCCGACACGTACAACATCGGAGGCTTCAACGAATGGAAGAACATCGACCTGATACGGGTGATCGTCAGGACGGTGGACAGGCTGCTGGGCAACCCCGAGGGGTCGTCGGAGAAGCTCATCACGTATGTCACAGACCGCGCAGGCCACGATCTGAGGTACGCCATCGACTCGCGCAAGCTCAAGCGCGAACTGGACTGGCAGCCCAGCCTGCAGTTCGAGGAAGGAATCGAAAAAACTGTCCGCTGGTACCTCCAAAACCAAAAATGGATGGACGACATAACTTCTGGCGAGTACCAGCAATACTATCAGAGCATGTATAAGGGAAGATAAATGACCCGTGACGAGAAAATATATTTTTCCTTACTAAGGATAGGATTAGGAACTGAAAGCCCGGGAGAAATTTTACCGGAATTGGCTAAACTCCAATGGGGTGAACTTTATCGTTTGGCTGTTCGACAGGGGACGGGGGCATTGATCTGGGATGCTTTGCGGCAATTGCATGCAACGGAATATTTACCATTGTCTTTGCGTGTGCAATGGGCCTATAATGTCGAACAAATTGAAGATCGTTATCGAAAACAGGAAAAAGTATTGGCTGGATTGTCAAAATTCTATGCTTCCCATTCCATTTCGCTGATGCTCTTGAAAGGGTATGGACTGAGCTTTTGCTATCCGTGCCCCGAACATCGGGAATGTGGCGATATCGATATCTGGCTTTTTGGTCGACAGCGTGAAGCGGACGAGTTGTTATGTCGTGAATGGGGAATTCGGATCGATGAAGACAAACACCATCATACAGTTTTTCTCATCGACGGAATTATGGTCGAAAATCATTACGACTTTCTGAATGTTCATGCCCATGCATCGAATCGTGAGATCGAGCAGTTGCTGAGGACCTATGCCGAAATCCATGGTGAAACGATCTGTCTGAAAGATACGGAAATTCATCTTCCGTCACCCTCTTTCAATGCATTATTTCTGTTACGGCATGCCGCAGCACATTTCGCTGCAGCGGAGATTGGGATGAGGCATATAGCCGATTGGGGCATGTTCATCCTCCGTTACTGTGATAAGATTGATTGGACGGAGCTTTATGCGACGGCCCGCCGGATGAACATGCATCGATTTCTGAATTGTATAAATGCTATTTCAATAAATAACATAGGGGTAGATGCGAAACTATTTCCTTCGTTCGAACGTGATTTAAAACTCGAAGAACGGGTTTTAAATGATATTTTGCATCCTGAGTTCAGCGAGAAATTTCCTGAAAAAGGTTTTATCCGGATAATGCGGTTTAAATTCCGTCGTTGGTTGGCGAATCGTTGGAAACACCGGATCGTTTACCGGGAAGGTTTGATACATACGTTTTTCAGGCAGGTATACAGCCATCTGTTAAAGCCTAAGTCCATAGCGCATTAGGTCGTGGACACTGTTTTGGGTGTAATGATATGTTTATTATGAAATGGCTACTTCTTTGGGCGGTATTCCTCGCTCTGTTTTATAATTTCCTGTGGTGGGTTATCCGCCGGACGCCGGTGACCAAAGACGATGAGAAAGAGGGCTGGATAGATTGAAATGATAATATCGTACTAAATTATGATATATCAAGTGTTTCTAATTATTCCAATTTTTTGTACTTTTGCAATGGTTATTTGAAGTAAAGAAAATTAGTGCAAGATACTGACAAAAAACCGTTGCCTTCTCGTCACCTGTTATTTATATAAAAACTGTAACGATCCGATAAATCGAATCGTTACGGCTGTTTAATCCCGCTCTCGGAAGAACTTGGACAAAAATCAATTTATCGTCATGCTTGACACACTGCTTAACCGTCGATTGTCGGATGCGGAGTGCACAGCCTTTCATGCGGCTTATGAAAAGTTCATCGACCTGCTGCACGGTCTTACGGCTCAATCCTGTAAATCGCCCCTTGACCTGCTGCACGAACTTGCCCGCCTCCAATCCCGCCTGATGCGGTTGCAAGCGCGGATTGTTTGAGAAGGAATCTCCGCAAGCGTCGCTGCTCAAATCGGAGCTTCTGCTGACGAATTTCGAGATCCGTTTAGTCTTTACCCGGCTTCGTTATCCGTCCATCGCCGCCCCGGTATCGGTCGAAGTCCCTAAATCGCCGCTGTTCCTCTCCGAACAATTCACGCCTACGGATATCATGGAACTGAAAACGGCACTGCATCTCTCTGGAGCCATACGCCGCATCGACGGCACGCGGATCGATCTGGCGACACTCGTCGATGTGCTTTCCAGAACTTTCAATGTCCGGATCAATAATCCGGAACAGTGCCACCATACGCTCATCAACCGCAAGTTGCGGGACGCATTTTCTTGACATCTTGCGTAACAATCAGATAGAATATAACCGTTGATAGCTGGAACGCCTAAGTAGAGAAAAAGCAAATGAGAGAATTCTCATTTGCTTTTTTATCGGCTATTTTTTATCTTTGCATAAGAGTCTTTGAAAAGCTAATGAATGCAAAGGACACGGCCTTCAGAGTTAACAAATCATTACCTCGACTTTTGTCATATACTGTCTATCATATAGTTAGATTAGATTAGCACTTTTGACATCAAAAGACACAGAAATCCTGCTCACAAAACAAACATGATTCGAGCCCTTGTCAAGCCACCAAAAGCCCATCCGAAAATCCGTAAAATTACCCTCTATTTTACAGCCACAATCGGCGAAATAATCACCGATATGCCTTATCTTTGCGAAACGGAGATTTAAGAGCAAAAGAGAGCCATTATTCTCTTTTCCCCTTCGTTTGAAGACAAACTAAGGTTAAAAACGTTAAATCTTCGATTTTCGGCGAAAAAACAAGTAAATTTTTGAGCAGTCTATCTTTTAAGCCGTAAATTATTGATAATCAATTAGCATAATATGCTGCATCGGCAAATAATCAAAAACAAACCGGGACCGACATCCGATCAGAAGGTGTCGGTCTCGTCGCTTTATCGAATGGACAAGGAATCTACCGAACGTGTCTTAAGCATTCTGCCTGCGAAAATGCGAGACACATCCATCGCCTCTTCCGGGAAAAAGGGTATCGGGGCGGAATCTGGATAAGGGAACCGGTTCAACTACCGCCGCGGCTTCGGAAGATGCCGAGCAATCAGCGTATCGGCCGCATAGAGACCGGGACCTGCGGCGTACATCAGCACGTAAACCGACAGATAGGCCAGCGCCAGTTCGCGCGCCGCGAACGGATCGCCGCCGTGTACGGCGAAGAAAGCCACGCACATCGTGAAAATCATCGGGATGAGAGCCAGCCGGTAGAACAACCCCGCGATAAACCCGGCAGAACAGACGACTTCGCCGAAGATCGCCAGCGCGAGCGAAACACCGCCGCCGACACCCAGCGGATCGGGAAACGCGGCGGAAAGCGCATCGAAGTTCTGCCACTTGGCGATGCCGTGCGACATCAGCAGTCCTCCGAAAATAATGCGGGCCGCGAGCAGCAGCCACGAATTGCCGGCGGTATAAGGTTTGTCCGGAAACAGAAATCTCAGTATTGTATACATAATCTTGGGAATTTATGCTCTAATATCACAATAAATGCCGGAATTTCCAACACTCCGCCACACAATTTCGGACATCCGCAATGTGATATGCCCCGGACCGCGCAACGGCAAAGGGAGCATGCTCCGATTTTTCGTATCTTTACCGCAGCAATTTACAACATCGCCATGATCCAGCAGACCGAATTCACACTACGCCCCCGCACCCGCGGCTTTCACCTCGTCACGGACGAAATCGCGGCCAACCTGCCGCCGCTGCCCGACGCCGGGCTGGTGCATCTCTTCATCAAACACACCTCCGCAGGTCTTTCGATCAACGAAAACGCCGATCCCGACGTCCGCACGGACCTCTCGGCCATCTTCGACCGGCTGGTCCGCGAGCGCGAATCCTACTACGTCCACACGCTCGAAGGCGACGACGACATGCCGGCGCATGCCAAATCGACGCTCACAGGCGTCGAACTGACAATACCCGTCACACAGGGCCGGCTCAACCTCGGCACATGGCAGGGCATCTACCTCTGCGAATTCCGCAACCGCGCTTCGGGCCGCCGCATCGTCGCCACCCTAATCGGATAGTCCGGCCGCAATTCAGAAGACAAGCGGACGCGCTGGCCGAAAAATTGCATCTTCCCGAAACGGATCACCAAACAAGGGAAAGCAATGACGACAGCGACAAAACACAAGACCGCGGACCGGCTCACCGCCGAAGAGCGGCACGAACTGCCCGACTCGGCATTCGGGATTCCCGAAACGCGCGAATTCCCGCTCGTGGACGCCGAGCACGTACGGGCCGCCGAAGCCTACTTCCGCTATGCGCCCGACAACAAAAAGGCGGCTCTGGCCCGGCGTATCCTCGCCAAGGCCGCTGCATACGGCGTAAACGTACAGAGTCAGGTTATCCGCAGCTGGGCCGAGGAGTAACGCCGCGCGACACGCCGGAACGCGCGAAGGCCGGAGCACAAACGCCCCGGCCTTCGCTTTCCGCGACCGTCCCCGGTCCGGATTCCGGTCCGCATGCCCCGAACGGACGAACCGCATCGAGCGTTTCCGGCACAAAAAACGGCGGCGGAAACCGATTCCGCCGCCGCTGTCGTCCGGACAATCCCGGCCGGTTACTGAGCATGCCCGCGCGTCGTATCATCCGCAGGGCGTCCGCAACCGTCTATTTTTCCGAGGTCGCAATCACCAGCTCGCCTTTGCCCAGCGCATCGTGGGACACGAACCAACCACCGACCGGATTTCCGCCGCACGTGATGCCCGTAATCCGGCGGCCCGTTCCCTCGCGGCGGATCGACCAGCGGGAACCGTCGCCCAGCGACACTGCGACCTTGTCGAACAGCGGCACGGTGACGATATATTCGGGATCGGCCGGGGAATAGGTGTAAAGCCCGATGGCGTTGAAGACATACCACGACGACATCTCGCCGGCGTCGTCCATGCCCGACAACGCCAGTCCTTCGGGTCCCATGCCGTAGAACCGGTCCAGAATGTGGTCGAGCAGCTCCTGCGAACGCTCCTGACGGCCGATGAAGTAATACAGGTAAGGGAAACTGTGGTCGGGCTGGTTGCCGTGGCAGTACTGCCCGATAAAACCCGAAAGGTTGTCCACCTCGTAGCCCTTCCACGGAATCGAGAAGAGCTTGTCCAACTGCGCCCCGAACGCCTCGCGGCTGGGATAGAGACCGATCAGCCCCTCGGTATCGTGCGGCGCGAAGAACGCCTGCTGCCAAGCGTTGGCTTCGCGGTACATGTATTCGTAATAGGGATACTGGTCGTCGAAGGGCGTGATCCACGAGCCGTCGTCGAGCCGTCCGCGCATCAGGCCCGTCGAGGGGTCGAAGAGGTTCTTGTAATTGGACGTGCGCTTCATCAGCATATCCCGGTTCGCCCCATCTCCCAGCACATCGGCCAGCAGCGCCACGGCATAGTCGTCGTAGGCGTATTCGAGCGTTTTCGTAACCGCGGCTTTGCATACGGTCTGCGTCACGGGATTCTCGACATCCATTTCGGGGATATAGCCGCGGGCGACATACTCGTCGAGCCACGGGCGGATCGGCCCCTGCACGGTGGCGTTGCGCAGGACCAGCTCGTAGGCGCGGCGCACGTCGAAACCGCGGATGCCGCGCAGGTACACTCCGGCCACGAACGCCGAAGCGTGGTCGCCGTGGAAGAAGGTCGGCATGAATCCGCCCCGCTTTTCGCCCCGGTCGGTGTCCGAGCTGATGACGTCGGCCGCGACATCGGGAGCCAGCAGGCCGAGCAGAATCAGCTTGTTGCGGTAATCGTCCCAATACGAAGGCCCGGTGTAATAACGGAACCCGGTATTGACGACCTCGCCGTCCGCATCGGTAAACTCGCCGTTCACGTCGCTGCGCAGCGCGGGCCAGAGGAACGAGCGGTAAAGGCATGAATAGAACAATCCTTTTTCGCGCTCCGTACCTCCTTCGACACGGATCCGCCCCAGCAGATCGTTCCACACAGCGGTCGCTTCGGAGCGCACGTCGGCGAAACTCCTGCCGAGCATCTCGGCTTCGAGATTCTTCCGGGCGTTCTCCTCGCTCACGAACGAGAACCCGATCCGCAGTTCGACCGGACCGTCACCGTCGCCGAAGCGGACGATGCGGATTTCACGGTCTCCCTCCGCAACCGGCTCGATCCCGGTCACGGGACGGTCGGCCACGGCATAGAAATACATCTTCTCGCCCGTCTGCTGCCATCCGGCGAAGGCGTTGTCGCCCTCCTTACGGATATCCCATGCGCGAACATGTTCGTTCGAACGCTGCAGGTCGGCCAGCAGAGCCGCCTGCGCCCCGGCGGGATAGGTGTATTTATGAAACGCGCAGCGCAGCGTCGAGGTCAGCTCGGCATCGACGCCGTAGCGGTCGAGAAAAACCCGGTAGTAACCCGGAGCGGCCGATTCGCGCGCATGGCTGTAGGGCGAACAGTAGTCTCCGGGAAGCGGCGTGCCCGTGACGGGCAGCAGCGGAATATGGCAGAGGTTCCAATGCCCCTTGTTGGTGTGGGTAAAGCCGTAAATCACGCTATCCTCATACTGGTAGCCCGCCCCGCTGTGAAATTTGGTGACGGGGCTGACCTGCACCATGGCGTTGGGGAGCGACGAACCGGGGAAGACCTCGGCTCCCCACGTACGTTTGGTGGGCTTGAAGCCCAGATCGACGCTGTCCCAGAGCGTCGCGGTTCCCAGCAGGGGATTCACATAGTCGGTAAGGGGTTTCTGCTTCGGCGCGCACCCGGCGGCCAAGGCGAACAATACGATACAAAGTCCGGTTTTCAACATAAGCGGTGAGAATTCGTTTCAGACAAAATTAGCGCTTTTCATCCGGCACGTGCAACCCCTTTCGGGCAAAAAAACTATCTTTGTCCCGCAGGCGGACTACTCTTGCACAAAACCGGACACGACACATGGAGACACTCACGCAATTTCTGATCGACTGGGGCTACTGGGGCCTTTTCTTCTCGGCGCTGATCGCCGGAAGCGTCGTGCCGTTCAGCTCCGAGGCCGTGATGCTCGTACTGGTGCACATGGGGCTGGACCCCGTGCTGTGCGTCGTCTCCGCGGCATCGGGCAATACACTGGGCGGCATGAGCTGTTACTGGATCGGCACGCTCGGCAAGAGCGAATGGATCACCCGGCTGGGCGTAAAGGAGAAACAGCTGGACAAGGCCCGCCGGTTTCTCGCAGGGCGCGGGGCGATGATGGCCTTCTTCTCGTTCCTGCCCACCATCGGCGAAGCCATCGCCATCGTCCTCGGCCTGATGCGCAGCAACGTCTGGCTCACGGGCGGCTCGATGCTCGCCGGCAAGACACTGCGTTATATCGTCGTGCTGGCGACTTTCCAAGGTGCCGCATCGCTTCTCTAAATCCTCAACGCATGGAATTCGAAATCGTAAAAACCGACACTCCGGACCGCAGCCTGCTGTTGCTGGCCGACGAATCGGAAGAGTCCGTGGCCGACTACGCCGACCGCGGCACGACCTATGCCGCATGCCAGAGCGGGCAGCTCCTCGGCCAATACGTATTACTGCATACGCGGCCCTTCACGGCCGAAGTGGTCAACATCGCCGTCGCGCCCGAATACCAGCGCCGCGGCATCGCCACGACGTTATTGCAGCATGCCGTACGAACGGCCCGCGATGCGGGGTTCCGACTGCTCGAAATCGGCACGGGAGACATCGGCGCGGGGCAGATCGCCCTGTACGAACGGTGCGGTTTCGTCCGCTGCGGCATCGACGAAGACTACTTCCGGAAGCACTACCCCGCTCCGATTTTCGAAAACGGCGTAGAGTGCCGCCATATGGTGCGCCTGCGCATGGAGCTGAGATAACGGATCATGTCGGTCGGATGGAACCCGTGGCACGGATGCCGCAAGATCAGCGAAGGCTGCCGCCACTGCTACGTATACCGGCAGGACGAACGGCACGACAAGGACAGCAGCGAGGTGCGTAAAACCTCGGCGTTCAATCTGCCCGTGCGCCGGAGCCGCGACGGACGGTTCAAGGTTCCTGCCGGAGAGATGGTCTACACCTGCTTCACGTCGGATTTTCTGGTCGAAGAGGCCGACGCATGGCGCGCCGAGGCGTGGGAGATGATCCGCACGCGCAGCGACCTGCGCTTCTTCTTCATCACCAAACGCATAGACCGCCTGATGCAGGTCCTGCCGCCCGACTGGGGCGACGGCTACGAGAATCTGATCGTGGGCTGCACAGTCGAGAATCAGGCGGCGGCCGACCGCCGGCTTCCGCTGTTGCTGGGAGCGCCCCTGCGCCACAAGCTGATCGTCTGCGCACCGCTGCTCGGACCGCTCGACATCGCGCAATACCTCACCTCCGAGATCGAGGAGGTCTCCGCGGGCGGCGAATCGGGCAACGACGCCCGTCCGTGCGACTTCGACTGGGTGCTTTCGATCCGCCGGCAGTGTCTCGATGCGGATATCCCCTTCTGCTACCACCAGACGGGCGCACGGCTCGTCAAAGACGGCCGGCTGTACCGCATCCGCCGCCGGTTCCAGCACGCGCAGGCCCGCAAGGCGGGAATAGACTACAAGGTAAAACGATAGCCGCCCCGGTTCCCCGGAGCGGCTTGCTCAATACTACGGCATGTGATGCGGTCAGGCGTTGTTCGCGGCCAGCGGCGAAGCCTGCTGGTATACGCGCGCGGCCAACTCCTTGTCGAGCGTATAAAGCCCGAACTTGTTGCCTTCGACGGCCTCGCATGCGGTGATCATGTCGCGGGCCGACTCCTCCTCCTCGACCTGCTCGTCCACGAACCATACGAGCATGTTGGCCGAAGCGAAATCCTTGTCTTCGGCGGCGATCGACGCAAGGTTGTTGATCATCGAAGTCACCACCTTCTCATGCTCCAGCGTATCCTTGAACATGTCCAGCGGCGAAGTCCACTCGGTGCGCACTTCGGCGATCGGCTTCAGCTCGACTTTGGCGTCGCGCGAATTGATGTAGTTCATCAGGATGCGGGCGTGGTCCTGCTCCTCCTGAAACTGTACGAAGAACCAGTTGGCGACACCCTTCAGCCCCTTGGCCTCGGCGTCCATCGACATCGAAAGATAGAGATAGGCCGACCAAAGCTCGGCATTGATCTGCTCGTTCAGAGCATCATGTAATTTCTCGCTTAACATAGCTGTATTGTTTTAAGTTTGTGTTATTCTTTCCTGATACAAATATACAATAGTTTTCGCCGATTTGTGCGGAAATCCCATCACATTATTTTACAACACAATAGTCCCCGGTTATAACAAAAAAGACGGAACCTTCGCCGTGAAGATTCCGTCCCTGCCGGGGTATGCCGTCAGAAAATCGTGCCGTCGGCCTGAATGCGCAGTTCCGCTTCGCGGTCCGACTGCGGGTCCTCCAGTTCGAAGAGATACCACTGGCGTTCGGGGCTGTCGTAATGGTCTATGTCGTCGATCTCCCAGCCCGCGTACTGCGATGTCTGAAACGCCTGCATCACCGCTGCGGGGACCTCGCTCCTGCGCACTTCGGTTTTGGTCCGGAGCCAAGCGTCGCCGGCGCCGAAATAAACCTCGCGCGGCGTACGGCCGTCGATAATTTCGACTTCGAGTCCGCCTTTTTCACGCTCCGCATCGACGATGCGGGCGCCCGGATATTTCCGTCCGATAAAATCCTTCACAGCCTGCGGAAGCTCCTGCGGAAGCATATCCCCGTGGTCGCGGTCACCGTCCGCATCGGGCACGGCGCGCAGCAACACGCCGTCTTCCGAATAGACAAGCTCATACTCAGCGTCGCGCTGCTCGACTTCGAGCACATAGACCGTCTCCAATCCTTCGCGCGTCAGCTTATCCGCGTCGTCCACATGCCATGCGGCGTACTCGCCGCTTTCGAAAGCGGTGCGCACCGCCTGCGGCAGCAGGGCGTAAGGTACGTCCTCTTCGGTCATGTACCATTTGCCCGCGGCGTCGAACCACGCCTGCATGTCGGTTCCGCCTTCACGGAATTCGGCGACCAGATAGCCCTGCTTCCCCGCCCATTCGACATGTCCCGCACCGGGGAACATCCGTCCGAACGTATCCTGCACTGCGGCCGGAACCTTCACCGAATCGTCGTCGTCATCGCAGCCCGTCATCGCACCCAGCGACGCGAGGGCCAGCATCAACACTGCGAACTTTTTCATAATACCTCGCATAAAGGACTGTCCACTAATTGTCGATATCGATCAGACGGAACATGAGGTCGAACTTCAGGTCGAGTCCGTTGTCCAGCTCCACCTCGTAATCGCGACGGTCGCGGTCGATGGCGACAATCTTGTTTTTGGGGTAATTCTTGGTCACATAATCGCGGATCTGCTGCGGAACGATTGCCGCCGGCACCTCGCCGTATTTGCATTCGACGTCCTTCCACTCGCCGTTCTTGGCGAATTCGACTTTGGCGCCGTTTACGAATACGACCTTGTAATCCTCGTTGAAAAGCTCCTCGTCCACCTTCGAGAAGGAGACTTCGACGCCTGCGAAGTGGGTTTTGATAAACTCCTGCGACACGGCCGGAAGTTCGCCGACGGCGATCGGACGGTCGTTGCCTGCGAAGGCGGGAGCGGAAGTTGCGAGCAGGGCTGCGCCTGCGAGAATCATCATGAGCTTTTTCATAATCGTTTTGCTATTTTGGTTCAACATTGCTTATCGTTTACAATGCAAAGTTGCGACCTAAAGCTGAAACGAATTTGAAATAAACGCCCCGATACGCTTTTTTTGATTTTTATTTCGGAAAATGCACCGTGAAACAGTGGCACCTATTTATATACGCATATTCGGTCCGCAAACCGTAAAGACGGCACACGGCATCGACGATCGAAAGGCCCAGCCCCGTCGAACCCTCCTTTTTGGCCCCCTGATAAAAGCGTTCGAAGATATGGTCCGCATCGAGCGCACCGCCCGCACCGCTGTTGCAGACGCTCAGACGATCCCCGGAAACGGTCACCGTCACTTCGCCGCCCGCATCTCCGTGGACATAGGCGTTTTTCAGCAGGTTCGTGACCAAACTGGCCCCCAGCGACGAATTCATGCGGGCCGCAAGCCGGCCCTCTTCGCGCAGGGAGAGGCGCATGCCCCGCCCGGCGTAAATCTCAGACATATCTTCGGCCGTACGCCTGACCAGCGCATTGAAATCGACCTGCTCCGTTTCGGGAAACTGGCCGTTCTCGATCTTCGACAGCAACAACAGCGAACGGTTGAGCCGCACCAGATAATCGAGCGTCCGCTGCACCTTCATAATCTCGCCCAACTGCTCCTCGCTCAACGCCGAGCCGTCGCCTACGAGCATCTCCAGCCGGTTGCGGCAAACCGCCAGCGGCGTCTGCATTTCGTGCGACGCATTGCCGATGAACTGCTTCTGGCGGTCGAACAGCACTTCGGCCCGCTCGGCATTGCGGATCGCCGCCTCGTTCAGCCGCCGGAATTCGGCGATCTTCGTATCGTTGGCCAGCGGAGCGTTCTTTCCGCCTACCCTGTAGCCGTCGAGCCACCTCAGCAGGGCATACAGGGGCCGCAGGGTGCGGTGGAGCACCAGTATGTTGATCAGCAGAATGGTCAGCAGCAGGAAAAGATACAGATAGACGATCCACCAGAGAATCGCCTCCTGCAAATCGTCCTTCTCGATGGTCGGCGTCATCACGGTAAGCTCCTTATAGCTTCCCTCCCGGTCGCGGAAGATCATCCGCAGCACGCGCGCCGGCTCCTCCTCGTCCTTCTCCGGAATGAAAATCTCCTCGTCGCTGTAAACCATATGGGGCCGTGCGGCGGCGTATTCAGCCGAGACGTCGTGCAGGAAATAGCCGTTGTTGCTGCCCGAAAACGCCGCAGGAAGCTCACGGCCCGCAAGATTGCGTTTCACAAGCACCTCGGCATAGTTTTCGAGCGAATCGTCGACTTCGTCGTTGATCTCGTCGATCATCGTGAAATAGAAAAGCACCGCCCACGCCGCCAGCAGCAGCGAGAGCGCCCAAGACATATGGAGCAGGATACGGTAAACGAGTTTCATGGCGTAACGAGTTTATAGCCGAAGCCGTAAACGGCGCGGATTTCGATGTCCGCTTGCGCGTCGTGCAGCCGGCGGCGCAGGTTTTTCATCTGGGCGTAGACGAAATCGAAATTGTCGGCTTGGTCGATGTGGTCGCCCCACACGGCTTCGGCCAGCGTCGTCTTGTCGATCATATGGTTCGGGCGGCTCATGAAATAATAGAGTATATCGTACTCCTTGCGCAGCAGTTCGACCTCCCGGCCCGCGATTTCCACCCGGCGTCTGTCGGGAAACAGCCGCACGTTTCCGGCATCGAGACTCTCCTGACCGCCGCGCTGGTGACGGCGCACGACGCTCCGGATCCGGGCGCTCAGCTCCGCGAGATGGAAGGGTTTGGGCAGGTAGTCGTCGGCCCCCAGTTCGAGTCCCTCGATCTTGTCGTCGAGCGAGTCGCGGGCCGAAATGATGATGATTCCCGCCTGCCTGCGCTGCCGCTTCAGTTCTTCGAGCAGTTGCAGGCCGCTCCCGTCGGGCAGCATGATGTCCAGCAGAATACAGTCGTAATCGTATCCGGCGATCTTGTCGAGCGCCGATGCATAATCGGCAGCCTGCTCGACCACATACTGTTCCCGGCGCAGGGTCTGCACCATGATCTCCCGCAGGGAGGGTTCGTCTTCGACAATCAGAATCTTCATAACCGCACTTTTTCCAGATGCAAAACTAATGCGCGAATCCGAAAAGAAACTGAAACCGCACACGTTCCACGAAAGCCAAATATACGAAAATTCCCGGTTCCGCGAAACGCAGGGCACCCCGGAATATGCAGAAAAGAGACGGAAACCATCGCTGGTTTCCGTCTCTCTGTAGTCTATTTCTCCGACGGGCATCCGCCCGCACCGCAAAACTATTTTTCCGAAGAATCGATCTGGCAGGCTTTCGAACCGTCGTAAGCCCACTTCACATAGATCGCGCCCCACGTATAACCGCCGCCGAAAGCCGACAGAATCAGGTTGTCGCCCTTGCGCAGCTCCTTCTCGTAATCGTAAAGACACGAAGGAATCGTCGCGGCGGTCGTGTTGCCGTTGCGGTCGATGTTGATCATGCACTTCTCATGTTCGAGTCCCATGCGGCGCGCCGTGGCGTCGATGATGCGCAGGTTGGCCTGATGGGGCACCAGATAACGCACATCCGCAGAGGTAAGTCCGTTGCGCTCCATGATCTCGACCGACACGTCGGCCATCTTCGAAACGGCGGCCTTGAACACGGCGTGTCCGTCCCACATGATCGTATGCCAATTGTTCTGCACGGTCTCGACCGAAGCCGGATAGCGCGAACCGCCCGCCTTCATGTAGAGCTGCAGCTCGCCCGAACCGTCCGAACGGAGAATCTCGTCCAGAACGCCGTATCCCTCTTCATTGGGTTCCAGCAGTACGGCGGCGGCGCCGTCGCCGAAGATCGGACAGGTGGAACGGTCGGTGTAGTCCACGATCGACGACATCTTGTCGGCGCCGACGACCACGACCTTCTTGCACGAACCCGACTCGATGAATTTCGCACCCGTCGTAAGGGCGAAAAGGAAGCCGCTGCACGCCGCCGAAACGTCGTATGCAAAGGCGTTCTTGCATCCCGCCTGATCGGCGATCAGGTTGCCCGTCGAGGGGAAAAACATATCGGGAGTCACCGTAGCGCAAATCACCAGATCGATCTCCATCGGGTCCACCCCCGCTTTGTCTAGAAGGTTGATGACCGCGCGGGCGCCCATGTAGGAGGAACCTACGCCCTCACCCTTGAGGATATGGCGCGTCTTGACGCCGATATGCGACATGATCCATTCGTCGGACGTATCGACCATGGTGCTCAACTCTTCATTCGTAAGGATGTAATCCGGCAGATACTCACCTACACCCGTTATCGCTGCTGTTATTTTACCCATTAACTTTCTCTCCTAAATTGTGTGATTAATTTTTGAAAGCATGCTGCAGTTTGACGGTAAGGTCCGCCTTGATGCACTGCTCCGTCGAAAGGATCATGCTTTTGATCGCGCGGGCCGACGAGATGCCGTGGCCGATGATTACGGGCGCATTGACGCCGAGCACGGGCGTACCGCCCACGTTTTCGTAATTCATCGCGTCCCAGAACGCATTGCCGCCGCCCAGCTTCTTGTTGATGCGGTAAAGCCCCTCGGCCATCTTCAGCACCGTATTGCCCACGAAACCGTCGCAGACGATCACGTCGGCGACTTGGCCCGTAAAGATGTACGAACCTTCGACATTGCCCACGAAATTGATGCGTCCGTCCTCCTTCAGCAGTTCGTAGGTCGCCTTGGTCTGGGCGTTGCCCTTGGTCTCCTCCTCGCCGATGTTGAGTACGGCGACGCGGGGTTTCCCGATTCCGAGCACGGCTTCGGCGTAGATCGAACCTATCAGTCCGTACTGCGCCAGCACTTCGGGCTTGCAGTCCACGTTCAGCCCCACGTCCAGCAGAAGCGCGGGACGCCCCGCAATCGTGGGAACGATGGACGAGATCGCGGGACGGATGACCCCTTCGATCGGTTTTACCGCATACATCGAGCCGACCATCATGGCGCCCGTACTGCCGGCGCTGGCAAAACCGTCGATGGCGCCTTTGGCCAGATAGCCGAAACCTACCGTAATGCTCGAATCGGCCTTGGCCTGAAAGGCCTTGGCGGGATGGTCTCCCATCTCGATGACCTCCGTGGTCGCAACGATGTCGAAGCGCTCCGCGGAGCAGCCCTCGGCTTCGAGTACGGCTTTGATTTTCGCTTCGTCGCCGAACAATACGATGCGGCTGTCCGGCCCGATCGCTTCAAGTGCCAATACGGCGCCCTGAACCGCCGCCTCAGGAGCGAAATCGCCGCCCATGGCATCTACACCAATCTTTAACATAATCGTGCGATTTGGTTTAACTTCATATCCCGCTCTGTACCCGTCGGCAGGCCCGCATCACGGACCGTCCGGCCGTACGCGGCGAAGACAGGGAGCTTCTGTAAACTAAAAAGAGAGCAGCCTCGCGGATGCACTCTTCTTGCCGTCTGATTTATTCAGCAGCTTTTTTCTCGATCGCCAGCTTTCCGCGATAGAAACCGCACTCAGGGCATACACGGTGGTACAGCGTGGCTGCGCCGCAGTTCGAGCAGGTAACTACCGTCGGAACGACAGCCTTGTAGTGGGTTCTTCTCTTATCGCGTCGCGTCGACGAGACTTTGTGTTTAGGATGTGCCATTTTACAATATAAATTATAAGTTTAACGTATTATCGATTCTCCTTATTGCCGCCGGCGCTATTTTTCCGGCGTTCGGTCCTCTTCCTGCGGCTCTTGGGCCTCCATCCGCTCCTTGAGCGCGGCCAGCTTGGCCCATTCGCCGCCGTCGTGCTCCTGCGCTCCGGCCCGCGCCTCGACGGCCGCGAGTTCCGAATCTGATACGATGCGGAAGCGTTCGAGCATCTCCGGATTGCACTCCCCTTCGGGATGCACCCGCTGGTAAGGCAGCGACAGCACGATGCTCTCGTAAATGTACTGCTTCAGGTCGATTTCGTCTTCCATGGGCAGCAGCCACATCACCTCGCCGTCGTATTCGTGCACCTCGTCGGAGAACTTCACCAGCAACCGTCCCTGATAATGCACGGGAATCCGGCACTCTTCCAGACAGCGGTCGCACTCCACGACGACGCTTCCGTCCACCGTAACGTCGAGCGTAAGCATCGCTTCGCCGCGCTCCAAGGCGACCGTCACTTCGCACGCTCCGTCCTTGATCTCCGGACTTTCGAACTCCTCGAACAGCGAGCCGTCGACCTCGAAACGAAAGTCATGCAAACCGGGTTTCAGCCCTTTGTAAGCAATCGTATACCTTTTAGTTACCCCCATACGAGCGCATTTAGGGCACAAAGTTACGAAAAAATAAGACATTTGCAAAGAAATCGCTCAGTTTTAGCACCCCGCGCTCCAGACGCCCGTCCGGCAAACCGTCTGCGGCGGGGCGGAGCGATTTTCCCGGCACGAAATTCGCCGAAGAGCGAAAAATCGCTATATTTGCACCGTATGGCAGCAACTGAAGGATTCTCGATCGAAATATCAAGCCGTTACGACGGCTGGTGGCGTTACAACGCAGCGCTGATGTGCGGCTGCTTCGACGCCGGCGACGAACGCATTGGATTCGCCTCGGCCGAATCGCACGTCGCAGACGTCGGCGCGAACCTGACGGCAAAACCCGCGGACATGGCGGGCGACCGCAGCCTGCGGCTCGAAACCACTGCGTGCGACCACCTGCTGCTCTATATTTATATTGTACCCCACACGCTGCCCGCAGGCAACGACATCGCCGACACGCAGCCGTTCGAAATCACCCTCCGCATCGCATACGGCGGCAAAGTGCTCCGCAGCGAAAAACGCCTTATCAACCAGTGGTCGGGCGCTTCGGTCGAAATGCGGGTGGATCGTCAGGACAAATAACAATAAACGACAAAAAAAGAGGGATCCGGTTTCCCGAATCCCTCCGCTTTATGCGTCGGCTTACGACTATTTGTTGTTGTAAGCGGCCATCTTCTGGATCAGCATGACTACCTTGTTCGAGTAGCCCCACTCGTTGTCGTACCAAGCCACGAGCTTCACGAAGTTCGGGTTCAGCGCGATACCGGCCTTAGCGTCGAAGATCGAAGTGTTGGCGTCGCCCGTGAAGTCGGTCGAAACCACGTCGTCCTCGGTGTACTCGATGATGCCTTTGAACTCGTTCTCCGAAGCCTTCTTCATGGCAGCCTTGATCTCGTCGTACGAAGCGCCCTTCTCCAGACGGCAGGTCAGGTCTACGACCGAAACGTCGAGCGTCGGAACGCGGAATGCCATACCGGTCAGTTTGCCGTTCAGGGCGGGGATCACCTTGCCTACGGCCTTTGCAGCGCCGGTCGACGAGGGGATGATGTTGCCGCCGGCAGCACGGCCGCCGCGCCAGTCTTTCATCGAGGGACCGTCTACGGTCTTCTGCGTTGCGGTGGTAGCGTGTACGGTGGTCATGAGACCCTCGACGATACCGAAGTTGTCGTTGATGACCTTAGCCAGCGGAGCGAGGCAGTTCGTGGTGCACGATGCGTTCGAAACGATCTGCTGACCTGCGTAAGTATCGGTGTTCACGCCGCATACGAACATCGGGGTGTCGTCCTTCGAGGGAGCCGACATAACGACGTATTTGGCACCGGCTGCGATGTGGGCCTCAGCCTTCTCCTTGGTGAGGAACAGACCGGTAGACTCGACGATGTACTCGGCGCCTACTTCGTTCCACTTCAGGTTTGCGGGATCCTTCTCGGCGGTTACGCGGATGACGTTGCCGTTGACGATGAGCTGGCCCTTCTCCACGTTGTAGTCGATCGTACCGTTGAAACGGCCGTGTACCGAGTCGTACTTGAGCATGTAAGCCATGTAGTCTACCGGAACGAGGTCGTTGATACCTACCACCTCAATGTCTGCATTGTTGCACGCAGCACGGAATACCAGACGGCCGATACGACCGAAACCGTTGATACCTACTTTGATCTTTGACATAATGTTATGATTTATTTGTTAATAAAAAATGCGTTATTTTTTCACTGCACAAAAGTACATACTTTATGTATATTACGCAAGTAAAAAATTAAATTTTTTTAGGAATCCGATTCCTGCCTACTTCGCCGCCCTCTTGGCCCGTTTGGCCATCGCCGAAGCGAAGACGAAGTCGTTGAGTTCGGGGTTGTCGGCGTGCAGGATATCGTCTTTGGTGCCCTCCCACCATTTGCGGCCTTCGTGTATGTATACAATTTTCTCGCCGATTTCCATCACCGAGTTCATATCGTGCGTATTGATGATGGTGGTGATATTGTATTCGCACGTGATTTCGTGAATCAGGTTGTCGATGACGATCGAAGTCTGCGGGTCGAGTCCCGAATTGGGTTCGTCGCAGAAGAGGTAGCGCGGATTGAGCACGATGGCGCGGGCGATGGCCACACGCTTGATCATGCCGCCCGACAGTTCGGCCGGATAGAGGTGGTTGGCCTCTTCCAGCCGCACCCGCTGAAGGCAGAAATTCACACGCTCCATCTTCTCCTTCTCGCTCTGCGAGGTGAAGAGGTCCAGCGGCAGTTTGACGTTCTCCTCGACGGTCGAGGAGTCCAGCAGCGCCCCGCCCTGAAAAATCATGCCGATATCCTTGCGGATGGCGCGCCGCTGCTTGAAATCCAGCTGCGTGAAGTTGGTGTCGTCGTACCAGACGTCGCCCGAATCGGGTTCATGGAGTCCCACCAGCGTCTTCAGCAGCACGGTCTTGCCCGAACCGCTGCGGCCGATGATCAGGTTGGTCTTTCCGGTCTCGAATTCGATCGAAATATCGTCGAGCACCACGCGACCGTCGAACGATTTGGTGATATGTTCGGCGCGTATCATATGAGCAGGACTTGCGTCAGTATAAGGTTAAAGATCATGATCACTACGGAGCTGGCCACCACGGCGCGCGTCGAAGCGGCGCCCACTTCGAGCGAATTGCCCTTGGCGTAATAGCCGTAGAAGGCCGAAATCGAGGTGATGATATAGGCGAAGACGGCGGTCTTGATCAGCGAATAGACGATCGAATAGGGCTTGAAATCCATCAGCAGGCCGTCGATGTAGTCGGCCGGGATCATGATGCCGGTCAGGTAGGCGATCGCCCAGCCGCCCATAATGCCGATCGCGATGCTCAGGATGGTCAGAAACGGGAAGAAAACCACCGCGGCGACGATCTTCGGCAGGATCAGGTACGACGCGGAGTTGACGCCCATGATCTCCAGCGCGTCGATCTGTTCGGTGATGCGCATGGTGCCGATCTCCGAGGCGATGCTCGACCCGACCTTGCCGGCCAGAATCAGCGCCACGACCGTCGATGAAAATTCGAGGATCATCGTCTCGCGCGTGGCGTAGCCCACCAGCGAGCGGGGGATGAAGGGCGAATCGAGGTTGATGCACATCTGCAGGGTGATGACCGCGCCGATGAAAACCGAGATGATCGCCGTCAGGCCGATCGAGTCGATGCCCAGCGACTCCATTTCGTAAACGATGCGGCGGCGGTAGATGGCGGCCTTCTCCGGACGGGAAAAGACTTTCCCCATCAGGATGAAATAGCGGCCTATCAGCTCGAATATCTTCAGCATACGCTACTCTTGTTTCGGCTCTTTCGTCTCTTCGAACTCGACGTAGTCGCCGACGTCTTTCGACACCCGTTTTTCGGGCGCCCCGGAGGTTTTGCGCACCTTCACTTCGCCTTCGCGGCCCTTGCGAGGCTCTCCGGCGAAGGGCGAGCCGAAACCCTGTCCGCCGAAATTGCGCGGATCGAAGCCTTCGCCGAACTGCTCCTCCATCTGGCGGCGGACCTTGTTCATCCGCCAGCGGAACACCAGTATCAACGCCACGGCCAATATCAGAATACTCATAACGACATACAGAAAAAACAGTGCGACGCCCTTCAGCAGCGCCGGAGCGGCGATGGCGAGGATGAGAATGACCAAAACCGTCAGCGGATTGCGCTGCACGAATCCCACCAGAGCGTTTATGATTGCGGTCAGAAAATTCATTGCAATTTAAAGTTTACAACCCTACAAAGGTAGGGAAAAATATGCGGATTTCAATTAATTGTCGTAAATTTGGTGCCGGAAAACAAATCACAACACAATATGCTCAACAAACTTACAGCCATTTCGCCCGTAGACGGCCGCTACCGTAATACAACGGAAACGCTCGCCGATTATTTTTCGGAACAGGCCCTCATCCGCTACCGCATCCGCGTCGAAGTGGAATACTTCATCGCGCTCTGCGAGATTCCCCTGCCCCAGCTGGCCGGCATCGATCGTACCAAATTCGCCGCCCTGCGCGCCCTATACCTCGATTTCTCGCCCGCCGACGCCGAGCGCGTCAAGCAGATCGAGTCGGTCACCAACCACGACGTCAAAGCCATCGAGTACATCATCAAGGAAAAAATGGACACGCTCGGACTGGAAGCCTACAAGGAATTCGTTCACTTCGGGCTTACCTCGCAGGACATCAACAACACGGCCATTCCGCTCTCGCTGAAGGAGGCGATGGCGGGTTTCTACTACCCCGCCGTCGAAGAGGTGCGCGACAAACTGGCGGCTTTCGCCGACGAGTGGCGCGAGGTGCCGATGCTGGCGCGCACGCACGGCCAGCCCGCTTCGCCCACGACGCTGGGCAAGGAGTTCATGGTTTTCGTCGAACGCATCGAGAAGCAGCTGGCCATGCTGCACGACATCGCCGTTCCGGCCAAGTTCGGCGGCGCGACCGGCAACTTCAACGCACACCGTGCGGCCTATCCGCAGTACGACTGGGTGGCATTCGCCAACAGGTTCGTCGGCGAGACGCTGGGGCTCTGCCGCTCGCAGTACACCACGCAGATCGAACATTACGACAACTTGGCCGCGATCTTCGACAACATGAAGCGCATCGACACCATCCTCATCGACCTCTGCCGCGACATGTGGACCTATATTTCGATGGAATACTTCAAACAGCAGATCAAGGCCGGCGAGGTCGGATCGAGCGCCATGCCGCACAAAGTCAATCCGATCGACTTCGAGAACGCCGAGGGCAACTTCGGCATCGCCAACGCCCTCTTCGAACACCTCTCGTCGAAGCTCCCCGTCTCGCGCCTCCAGCGCGACCTCACCGACTCGACCGTGCTGCGCAACATCGGCGTTCCGGTGGCCCACGCCGCCATTGCGCTGCGATCGCTGATGAAGGGACTCAACAAGGTGATCCTCAACCGCGAAGCGCTCGACCGCGATCTGGAGAACAACTGGGCCGTGGTGGCCGAAGGCATCCAGACCATTCTGCGCCGCGAGGGCTACCCCAAGCCCTACGAGGCGCTCAAGGCCCTGACCCGCACCAACGCCCACATCACCCACGAGTCGATCGCCGCATTCATCGAGACGCTCGACGTGGCCGAAACGGTCAAGGAGGAGCTGCGCGCACTCGCCCCCTCGACCTACACGGGCGTATTCCGCTAAGACGGAAGGATACTCCATACGGCAGACGAGTCCCGGTCCCCACGACCGGGACTTGTTTTTGGCACGGGCTTTGCGATTCAGACAATCAACTGCGGAACAGCAACCGCAGTGAGGTTTCTTCATTTATTTAAGTTTGGGTTAGTAGTTTTAGGAGGGCAATCCTCCGCAGGCAGCAGGCAATCGTGAGATTCCCTGCTGTTTTGTCATATATTGCGCCCGTTTCCGCTCCGGCCCGCCCATCTTGACGTTTTATCCGGTCCTGCGGCGACTTAAGCGGAAAAATATTTGGATTTATCTGCAGGAAACCTTACTTTTAGCCCGTCACTTGCCGCAGAACGGATCTTCCCGCAGGTCCCGACTGCACCCGAACAAAAACTGTTATTAATTACTAATCCCAAAAATCACATCTATGATTAGATCGATTCTTTCGTGGAGTACTGCGCTGCTGGTGCTATGCTCCGGTCTTCTGGCCTCGTGCGACGACAAAGACGAGGGGGGGGGAATCCGCCTGCTCCGGCCGTCACGCTGGCTGTCGGTGACGCCGCATCCAACACGCTGAAATTTACGCTCACCCTGAGCGACGCGGACAAGTGCACCTATGTCTGCACCAAATCCTCCGAAGCCGTTCCCTCGGCCGAGAAAATTCTCGCCGACGGCAAATCCGTAACCGCATCGGGTCTCATCACGATCGGCGACCTCGAACCCAGCACCACCTACCGCCTCTCGGCAGTCGCCTCCAACGGCAAGGTCAACGGCAAGGTCGAAACCATCGAACACACCACCTCCGCCCCCGACGTACACCCGGCCGTCGTTCTGACGCCCGGCACGCCCACTTCGACGACCCTTTCGTTCACCGCGGCCCTGACCGACCCCGAAACGGCCGCATACGTCTGTCTCGAAAAGACCGAAGGGACGACCGTTCCCACGGCCGAAGAGATTCTCCGCGACGGCACCGCCATCGCCCAGACGGGTGAGCTCCTCGTCGAGAACCTGAAACCCGCCACCGTCTACCTCATCGCGGCGGCAGTCGCCAACACCGGCATCTATTCGGAGGTCGAAACCCTCGAAATGGAAACCGTCGCCCGGACGCCCGTCGTCACGGTCATCGCAGGCACCCCGACCGAAACGACCCTCTCGTTCCATTTCAAACTGACCGATGCGGAGAAAGCCGCCTACGTCTGTCTCGAAAAGACCGAAGGGCTGACCGTCCCCGCAGCCGAGGAGATTCTCCGCGACGGCACCGACCTGCCCGTATCGGCAGACGTAACGGAGATCCGGGACCTGAAACCCGGTACGACCTATATCGTCGCCGTCGCCGCATCGAACAAAACGGTGTACTCCGACGTCAAGACGGTCGAGATGACCACCGACCAAGCCGTCGAAGGCCCGATCGTATTCGACCGTCAGGCTGCAGGCGGATACTATCCCACCGAGAGCAGCTACATCGGTGAATTCCTCTTGGTGCTCGCCGACGGCGAAACCACCGAAGCCGGGGGCGTCTACGCCACCACCGGCGCAGGCCGTGCCATGAGCATCGACCTCTACCAGATGGCGGTAAGCAATCCCAATACGACGATCACCCTGCCGGCCCGCGACTACAGGTACGCCACCAACAAGGGCCTGACGACATTCGACCCGGCCAAAACCTACTGCATGGTCAACGACGGCAAAGGCAATATCACCCGAACCGACTTCAAGGCCGGCACGATCTCCGTCAAGAAGGTCGGCTCGACCTACACGATCACCGCGACGCTGACCACGACCGACGACGAGGAGTTCACGGCCAGCTACGAGGGGCCGCTGACGATCGAAAACAAGACCTCCACCGAAATCCCCGATCTCCCCACTCTCGACAAGGACGTAACGAACCTCTCCTTCATCCGCGCGCTGGGCAAATATTACAGCGATTCCGACACGGCAGACCAGTGTATCGTAAATCTTTACGACGTCGAGCCGACAATCTCCTACGGTTCCGATTACCTCGGACAGGCAGGACATCTGGTATCGCTCGATCTCTCGACCGCCGTTTCGACGGAAATGCAGTTGCAGGAGGGAACCTACAACGTCTCCGCATCGGGCACGCCGGGTTCTTACGAAGCCGGCCGCCAAACGGAGTTCATGGATACGAAACTCCCCGTAGGCACCTACTGCGAAGAGCGTAACGACAATTTCCAGTCGTTCTACGGATTCGTCGCGTCCGGTACCGTAACGATCACCAAATCGGGCAGCGGTTACCGCTTCGTACTCGACTTCACCACCGACAAGGGGCACAAGGTCAGCGGCACCTACGAAGGTAACGTGGAGATGACCGACAAACGATGATGATACGGCCCGGCATTCGGGCCATGCCGAAAACGGAAACGGGCAGGATGTCTTCGCGGACATCCTGCCCCTCGTTTGTGACCGTCCCGTTCGCAGTTCTGTCAGTTTGCTGCCCGGCCAATTCATGTCCCGGCCCGCAGGCGTCACACGCCCCGCCCCCGCGAAGCGCATAGGCGTCCTTCCGGCACGGCGGTCCGGCACGGGTTTTGCAATATACCCTGTCAACTGCGGCACAGCAACCGCAGTGAGGTTTCTTCATTTATTTAAGTTTGGGTTAGTAGTTTCAGGAGGGCAATCCTCCGGAAGGCAGCAGGCAATCGTGAGATTCCCTGCTGTTTTTGTGTGTTTTCGCCTGCAAAACGCCCGCACGAATCACGCACCCGTCCGAAACGACATTCCGCCCGTCCGGTTACGGCACGGAAACTGATTGGCCGTCAGGTGTAAACCACAATTCCACATTATGGCAAAAAACAGAAACATCACAACAACGCAGCTCGCGCTGATGACTGCGGCGGCCGTCATCAGTCTGCGCGGGCTTCCGATGATGGCGCAGGAGGAACTTACCATGTTCTTCTACATCTTCTTCGCCACCTTCCTGTTCCTGATCCCGGCGGCGCTGGTAGGCGCCGAGCTGGGCAGCGCCTTCGCCTCGAAAGGCGGCGGCGTCTACACATGGGTCAAAGAGGCCTTCAACAAACACATGGGCTTCACGGCCATCTTCCTGCAATGGATACAGAACGTCGTCTGGTATCCCACCGTACTCGGCTTCGCCGCGGCGTCGATCGCCTACATGATCGGCATGCCCGACCTCGCCCAGAACGGACTTTTCGTCGGGCTGTTTTCGATCGCCATGTACTGGTGCGCCACGCTTGTCACCCTGCGCGGCACCTCGGCCATATCGGGCATCACGAGCAAGGGATTCCTCATCGGCACGGTGTTACCCGGCATCGTCGTGATCGTCATGGCGGTCGTCTGGATGATCGGCGGCAACTCCGTCGCGCTGGAGCATATTCCGGACACCGTCAGTCAGGTCGTCAATATCGACGCCGCGCACCACGTCCATCCGCGGCTGTTCCCCCACATTACGGGCATGAGCGACATCGCCTTCCTCGCGGGCATCCTGCTGCTGTTCGCCGGCGTCGAGGTGCACGCCGTGCACGCCCCCGAACTCAAAAAGCCGCAGACGCAGTTTCCGCGCGCCATGTTTCTCGCGGCGCTCATCTCGTTCGGGCTTTTCACGCTGGGCGCGCTGGCCGTGGCGATCATCACGCCCTATGACCAGATCAACCTCCAGTCGGGACTGTTCACCACGTTCCAGATCGTCTTCGAACACTACCATGTGGGCTGGCTCACGAACGTCATGGGACTGCTCGTAGCGTTCGGCGCACTGGCCGGAGTCATGTCGTGGATTTCAGGCCCCAGCCGCGGCCTGCTATGGACGGCGCAGGAGGGCGTGCTGCCCTGCTTCCTGCAGAAGACCAACAAGAACGGCGTGCAGATCAACATTCTCATCATCCAAGGCTGCATCGTCACCCTGCTGTCGTCGCTCTATATCGTCATGAACGACGTGAGCGTGGCGTTCTTCCTGCTGAGCGCCCTGACCGTGGGTCTCTATCTGCTGATGTATATGATGATGTACGCCGCGGGCATCCGCCTGCGCTACACGCAGCCCGACCTGATACGCAGCTACCGCATACCGGGCGGCAATGCGGGCATGTGGCTGGTCGGCGGCATCGGATTCCTCGCGGTGCTCTTCTCGTTCATCGTCACCTTCTTCCCGCCCTCGCAGCTGCCCGTCGGCAGTCCCGCCATGTATACGTGGCTGGTAGTCGTCGGCACGGCGGTCTTCCTCTCCATCCCGTTCGTCATCAGTTTCGTCATGGACCGCAGGGCCGCCGGCGCCGCGAACAAGCCCTCCGGCCGATAACCGCAGCGGAACCGCCGGAACCGGCACGTCTGTCGAAAATCCACCTTACGCTTCTTCTCCCGTCCCGCCGAATATGCCGCGGACGGGAGAAGAAGCTATTTGCATGCCGCAGAAGGCGGTCGGACACCGTGCGGACCGCAACGAAGCCCCCGCAAAGGTAGTTTTTCACCGGCTCGGCACATTCTTCCGGAATATAATATTTTTTTATTCCGTTTTTTTTTAATTTTGTGTGAGACTATGACTCCGGAAAAAGAAAAAGAACTGCTGACCGCTCTGTCCAAAGGGAACCAATCCGCATTCGATTCCCTCTACCTGTTTTATGCTCCCAAGGTCAGGGAATTCGTGTTCCGGCTGCTTAAAAACCCCGGCGAAGCGGAAGACGTCACGCAAAACATCTTCCTGCGCGTCTGGGAGAAGCGCCGCGAACTGGGCGGCACACGCTCGCTGCGGAGCTACCTCTACACGATGGCCCGCAACGCCGTATTCGACATCTTTTCCCACTCGATCGTAGAAGACAAATACATGCAGGAGCATATCAACTCGGCCGCGGAGCGGCGCGACGCTCCGCTCAGCGAGAAAATCGAGACCGAGGAGCTGGCGCTGCTCATCGCCGTCGCCGTGGACCGCATGCCCGAACAGCGCCGCCGGGTTTTCAGCCTGAGCCGTTACGAAGAGCTTTCCAACAAGGAGATCGCCGAGCGGCTCAACCTCAGCGTCAAAACCGTCGAACGCCACATGACCGCCGCCCTGAGCCAGCTCCGCCGGCTGCTGACGCTCCTCGCCCTCTTCGTCTGAAAACGCGCCCCGAAAACGCCCGTCCGAAGGCGCCTTCCGAAAAAATACGAAAAAAATCGCTGCCGGGTGGGGGTTGCGCCCCGCCATGCCGTCTTATTTATAAAAGCATATCCCGGATAAAGACCGCATACGATGGAGAGACGACAAATAAGAGAGCTCATCGGCAGATTCCTGCACAACGACGTCCCCGGCGAACTCCAGACGCAATTCCGCCGCTGGATGCTCCAGCCCGGCGACGGCGACGAAAAAGAAGCCGCGCTGCGCGAGGAGTGGACCGCCGTCGTGGAAAGCCCTGCGGCGGCCGACCGCAGTGAAGAGCTGCAGCGGCTCCGTCACACCATCCGCATGCGTGAAGCGCAGCAGCGGCGCAGCCGCATTTTCCGCCGCATACGCTACGCCGCGGCCGCAGCCGCCGTGCTGCTGTTCGCCGTCGGCGAATATTACTACGTACGCTCGGCGTCGGCCGTTCCGGCCGAAATACGCCTGCTGACGGCGCGCGGGAGCAAAGGCGAATTTCAGCTGCCCGACGGCACGAAGGTATGGCTCAACGCATCGAGCCGCCTGACCTATCCCGAAACATTCGACCGCAGGGAACGCCGCGTGACGCTCGAAGGCGAAGCCTATTTCGAAGTGGCGCGCAACACGTCGCATCCCTTCGTCGTCGACATGAACCGCATGGAGATCGAAGTGCTCGGCACCACGTTCGACGCCCGTTACGAACGCACCAGCGGCATCGCCGAAACGACGCTCAACAGCGGCTCGATCTGCGTCCGCACGTCGCGTTCGCAGCAGTCCGTCCGGCTCCGGCCCGACGAACGGCTGGTCTTCAACGAGACCTCCGGAAGCATGATCATCGAACAGGTGAACGCCTCGAACTACAACAGCTGGATACAGCCCACCCTGACCTTCTTCGACATGACGCTCGAAGACATCATCACCAACCTCGAACGCTGGTTCAACGTTCCGATCGGCACCGACGCCTCGGTGGACCGCACCATCCGTCTGTCGTTCCACGTCCGCCACGAATCGCTCGAAGAGACCCTGCAGGTCATCTCGCTCATCACGGGACTGCAATACACGCTCGACGGCGAGTCGGCCACGTTCCACACCGCACGAACCACCAGATCAAGATAACCTGAAAAAACCGAAAAGCCTATGGGAATTCCTCCTCCGTGATCCACGAAAAAAAGCGGATGCTGCAACATCCGCTCCGACTTAAACACCCCGACGTGCTTCGTAATGTAACCGAATTACGAAATGACAGAATCTTAAATCGTTACAAAATTATGAAAAAATCCGAAAAATCCGGCGGAAAAGGAATTATTCCACTTCCGCCCGGAAGATTCTTTTTGCTGACGCTGTTATTCACGCTGCTGGCCGCAGCCGGCGTCCGGGCCCAGAACCCGCCCGTAAGCATCAATACAAAAGCAATCACAATCAACGAGTTATTCACTCGCATCGAGAAACAGGGCGTCTATACCTTCGCCTACAACAATGCCGACATCGACCTCAAGCGCATCGTGACCGTGCACGCCAAGGAGCGTCCCATCGAATCCATCGTCCGCGAATGCCTGCCCGAAGTCAACGTGCAGGTATCCAACAACAAGGTGATCCTGACGGGCCGCCGCAGCGACCAGAGTTCGCTGCCGATGCACAAGCTGACGGGCATCGTGACCGACGAAAACGGCGCGCCGGTGACGGGCGCCACGGTGATCGTCGTCGGCACGCAGCGCGGCACGACCACCTCGGCGACGGGCGCCTATACGCTGCAGGTCCGCAACGGCGAAATCCTCGAATTCCAGTATCTCGGCTATGAAAAGCAGGCCGTCTCGGTCGGCGGGCAGACCACGCTCGACGTCACGCTCCAGCCTTCGAAGGCGATGGCCGTGGACGAAGTGGTCGTCATCGGCTACGGAACGGTGAAGAAGGGCGACGCCACGGGTTCGGTGGCCAACATCAAAATCTCCGACGTAAAGGACCTCCCGGTGCTGTCCGTCGACCAAGCGCTGCAGGGCCGCGTCGCCGGCGCCGACATCATGTCCACCACGGGCGAACCGGGCGCCACGACTTCGATCCGCATCCGCGGTACGCGCTCGATTTCGGCCTCGAACGAGCCGCTGATCGTGGTGGACGGCGTGATGGACGCCGTCAGCGACCTCAACGACCTGAACATGGCCGACATCGAATCGGTCACGATCCTCAAGGACGCCTCCTCGACGGCGATCTACGGATCACGCGGCTCCAACGGCGTAATCATCGTGACCACCAAGGGGGGGGGTAACCAGACCAACACCAAACCTTCGATCACGCTCAAGGCCGACATCGGATTCTCGCAGCTGCCCCGCAAGCTCGACGTGATGAACGCCACGGAATTCGCACTCTACCGCAACGACTTCGCCTACTTCAGCACCCAGAGCGGCTACGAGGACATCGGCGAGGGCACGCCCCAGTCGAAATATCCCTTCAAAGACCCCTTCTCGCTGGGCAAAGGCACCGACTGGATCGACGAAATCACCCGCACGGCGCCCTACCAGAACTATTCGCTCTCGATTTCGGGCCGCTCGAAAAAGAGCAGCTACTACGCCTCGCTGGGTTACAACGATTCGCAGGGTATCATCGACAACAGCGGTCTGCAGCGCATCACGGGGCGTCTGAATCTCGACCACCAGCTGTTCAAATGGCTGAAGGTCGGCTACCGCGGCAGCTACACATGGCGCGACAACGCCCAGAACCTCGCCGAAATCGGCGGCACGGCCTACTACCGCGCAGCCATGTATCTTTCGCCCCACATCGACCCGCAGGAGAACTACAACCCGCTTTGGGGCAACGGCCAGCGTATCAATACGCCGCGTGCGACGATCGACCAGAACACCTACTCCATCGAGCGGACCTCGCTCAACCACACGGCCTATCTCGAAGTAGCGCTGGCCAAAGGCCTGAAGCTGCGCAGCCAGAACTCCTACTATTCGTTCCAGCGCCACACCTACCGCTACTATCCGGGATCGCTTCCCGCCAAGAACGAGGGTGAAGGCGGTCAGGCCTACCGCGCCGAATTCCACGAATTCAGCCTTTCGAGCGAAAACACCCTCAGCTACAAGCTCGAAACCAAAAGCGGCCACAACATCGACGCGCTGGCCGGTTTCACCGCCTACCGCTACAAGAGCGACAACTTCACGCTGAGCGGACAGGGCTACATGGACGACGACGTGCTGTGGAACAACATGAACGCCGTGACCGACAAGGAGACCTATTCGGCCGCCACGGGCCTGACCAAGCGGACGAAAATGTCGCTGCTGGCCCGCTTCAACTACAACTACAAACAGCGCTACTACCTCACCGTAACGGGGCGTTACGACGGTTCGTCGAACTTCGCCGCCAACAACAAGTGGGGCTTCTTCCCCTCGGTGGCCCTCAAATGGAACGCCGCCAAGGAGAATTTCCTGAAGGACGTACGCTGGATCGACGAGCTGTCGCTCCGCCTGAGCGCCGGACGCACGGGTAACGACGCCATCTCGGCCTACCGTTCGCTGGCGGCCATGTCCAGCACCACGAGCGGCTATCTGTTCGACGGCATGCAGCCGGGCGCCTACTACCGCAGCCGTCTGGCCAGCCCCAACCTGACGTGGGAGAAGACCGACCTCTACAACGCGGCGCTCGATCTGGCATTCTTCAACAACCGCCTGATGATTACGGCCGAAGGCTATATCTCCAAGACGCGCGACCTGCTGCTCACGGTGCAAACCGCTTCGGCGACGGGCTACACCAGCCGTTACGCCAACATCGGCAAAACCTCGAACAAAGGCGTCGAACTGAGCATCGAGAGCCGCAATATCGTCCGCCCTAAATTCTCGTGGACGACCAACCTCACCATCGCCCACAACAAACAGAACGTGGACGACATCGGCAGCGAGGATTTCGTCACGGCGCTCTCGTCGCCCGGCAACAACCCCTACATGATGTACGGTTACGTCAAAGGCTACCCGCTCAACGCGCTTTGGGGATTCAAGTACGGCGGCACGTGGAAGAGCGTCGAGGAGTTCGAGCGCAACAGCGTGACGAACACCTACGTTTCGGCGCTGGCGATCAACAGCGACGCCGCGTCGCGCAAGGCCTCGCTGGGCATGCCCCGCTACTACGACATCAACAACGACGGCTCGCTCAACAACGACGACCTCGTCTATCAGGGCAATGCCGACCCCGACCTGTACGGCGGTCTGCAGAACAACTTCCGCTTCGGCAGGCTCAACGTCGGCATCTACTTCACCTATTCGCTCGGCGGCAAGATCTACAACTACTCGGAGCTTTACATGGCCGGCAGTTCGATGTCGAACCAGTACCGCTACATGCTCGAAGCGTGGCATCCCGTGCGCAACCCGCAGTCGAACCTGCCGCGCGCCGGTGCGGTGGACGCGCACGTGCCGAGCGACCTGATGATCTACGACGCATCGTACATCCGCCTGAAAAACATCACGGTGGGTTACACGTTCGACCTGAGCAAGCGTTCGAAGTTCATCCGCGACATCACGCTGAACCTGAGCGCCGAAAACCTCCACATCTGGAAAAAGTACAACGGCTTCGACCCCGACGTCTCGACCGACAGCAGCGATTCGGCGCTGCGGCGCGTCGATCTGGGCGCATACCCCAAGCCGCGCACCATCGTGTTCAGCATCCAGCTGCGTTATTAACCGTAATCCGAGAACATTATGAAAACAAAATACATCTTGCTGATTCTCACGGCGTGGATCACGGCGTCGTGCTCACTGCAGGAGGACACCGAAGGGTTCTCGACCCCCGGCGACTTCTATAAGACCAAGACCCAGTGTCAGTCGGCGGTGAACTCGTGTTATATACCCCTGAAAAATCTCTACACCTACAAAATGATGATCGCCACCGAAGGCGTCACCGACCTGATGTACATCGCATCGGGAACGCAGGACGCGCAGCTCGACATCTCGCCGTCGCAGCCCCGCTTCGGCGCCGACATGTGGACCTACGGCTACCGCGGCGTCATGTACTGCAACATGGCCGTGACGGGCATCGAGAACTCGCCGATCGACGAAAAGGACCGCAACAGCCTCGTGGCCGAAGCCAAGGTGCTGCGCGCGTTCTACTACTACCTGCTGACGAGCTTCTTCGGCGACGTGCCCTTCTACACGGACGACGTCTCCGACCACGAAGTGCTCGACCGCGTGGCCAAACTGCCGCGCATGTCGGCCGAGGCGACGCGCACCGCGCTGATCGAGGACCTCGAATCGTGTCTGGGCGCACTGCCCCTCATCCGCACGAGCGAAGCCGCGGGCAACCGCGCCGGAGCCGCCATGGGCCACATGCTCATCGCCAAACTCGCCATGTGGAACAAGGATTACGACAAGGCGCTCGAAGCCATCGCCGTGCTGGAACAGATCTACGGCGACGACCTCTCGGTCTACCCGGTTTCGGATATTCCGTTCCGGATGAAGAACACGCCCGAATCGATCTTCGAAGTGCAGCACACCTATACCGCCGGCGGACTGATCTACACCTCGAACGTCGCCAGCATCTGCATGCCCTATCCGCGCAACAGCGACAACATCTACTCGAACGTGGTGATCGAGGAGCTGGGCGACGCCGCCACGACATGGTCGCCGCTGCGCCCCAACAGCTTCTTCTACGGCAACCTCATGCCCGAAGGCGGCGAAGACCTGCGGCGCGACATGCAGATAATCACCGAGTGGAACGGCGTGAAGTTCACTTCGGGCGACGCGATCGTCACCCGGCCGTTCATGGGTCCCAAATTCTGGTGCCCCGACCTTCAGGCCGCCTACGACTCGAACAACTACAAGGTCTTCCGCTATGCCGACGCCGTGCTGATGGCCGCCGAATGCTACTGCGCCCTGCTCGACAAGGACAAGGCCATGGAGTACCTCAACAAGGTCAAACGCCGCGCGGGCATCGCCGAATACACGCGGTTCCGCACCTATCCGCTGCTGCTCAACGAGATCCAGAACGAACGCGGCCGCGAGTTGCTGGGCGAATTCCAGCGCAAGTTCGACATGGTGCGCTGGGGCATCTGGTACGAACGCACGGCGGCGCTTTCGGACTATGCGAAGGTCAAGACCTCGATCCAGCCCTGCCACGAATACTACCCCATCCCCGACACGGAGGTGATCTATTCGGGCGGCGCTTTGGACAACAACGAATACAAGAAGTACGGATTCTAAATCAACCGACATGAAACCGAAAAACAAAATATATCCCCTGCTGCGCATGCTGGCCGTCGCACTGACCGCCGCACTGCTCGGTCCGGGCTGTCAGAAGGACTTCAAATGGAACGAGCCGCTGGCCGTCACCCAAAACGGACTCAACCTCACCTCCGCGGCCGGTTCGACGCGCGTCACGGTCTACTCCACGGGGCGCTGGAAAGCCGAAATGGCCGAAGGCGCATGGGGCGAAGTGAGCGAGGTGTCGGGCAACGGCATCGGCGACTTCCTCTTTACGTACGAGGCCAACAACGGCGTATCGCGCCGCGCACGCATCCTCGTCAGCGGCGAGGGCGAAGAGCAGGAGATCGTCCTCACGCAGGCCGGCGCGGTCACCGAACCGACGCTGGCGCTCGCCGAAACAGAATTCGAGTTCGTGCGTCTGCCGCGCGAACGCGTCCAGATCGGCGTTACGACCAACATGACGCAGGCGCTCGAATGTATCCTCATCACGGCAACCGACGTCACCGACGCGGAGAATCCCGCCGAAGCCGGCTGGCTGAAGGAGATCCGGCTCGAAAAAGACGCCGAGGAGAACATCGTGCTGGTCTTCGGAATCGACCGCAACGACAGCAGCAGCGACCGCAAGGCGGCGATCCGGCTCGAAATCCCCGATGCCGACGGCAAGATCCTCGCCCAAGCCGAAGCCTCCGTCGTCCAGACCACCGACAATGCGACGGTCGTTTTCAAGGACGAAGAGACGACCGTATCCGTTCCGGGCGACCAGCACAACCGCAGCGCACTGCTGACGGCCAACTTCGACGTCGATCCGGCGCACTTCTCCTTCGACATCGCGTACGACCCCGCAGGCACGCAGTGGATCACGGACGTGACCTTCAGCGAATCGGCCGTATCGTTCGTCGTTGCCGAGAACACGGGCGACCAGCCCCGTTCGGCCAGTCTGAAGATCACCTACAAGGACACCGACGTGGAGTGCAGCTCGACGCTCCGGCTGACGCAGGAGGTCAAGCAGCTCTCGATCGCCGACCTGCGCGCCATGATCCCCGGAGCGGAAGGCGAAGTGGAGCTGACGGGCGAGAAGATGCTCTCGGCCGTAGTCATCAGCGACGCCGGCAACTACAACATGGAGACCAACCCCAACCTGACGGACACCTCGATCGACTTCTCGGTCAACGAGAAGACCGCCTACATCGAGAGCCTCGACGGTCAGTACGGCCTGCGCATCGTCACCAAACTTCCGGCCGACAACATCCTGAAACGCTACAGCTCGGTACAGCTCTCGATCAATGGGCTGAAGCTGGTCAAGGAGTCGAACCCCGAACGCTATACGCTCACGGGCTTCACCAAAGAACATGTCCTCAACCAGAACGCCGGAACGGCCGCCGACCTCCCGAAGAAGGAGAAGCACATTTCGGAGCTTACCGACGCCGACATCTACACCTATGTGACGCTCAAGGAGTGCGAATTCATGCTCAACGGCGGCGCCTACATCAACGTCCACGACGGCTACTGCTACAAGACCGACCTCAACACGCAGGGCGTGCTTGATCCGCGCTTCGACTGCGCCGTCCGCGGCGTGATCGACAGCCGCGGCGAGAAGATCAACATGGTGCTCAACACGCAGGTGCGCTGGCGCCGCAAGGGCGACGGCGTTCCGGCCGGCTCCGGCCCCATAAGCGGCATCATCGTCCACACCAAACTGCCGCGCTACGGCGTGAAGGGCGACGTGGGCACCTACCAGATCCGCCCGGTCGAGGAGGCCGACATCGCCTTCTCGCGCGAAGAAAGCACCCGCAACTACTCGACGCTCGTACGCTGGGCATGGCCCGGCATGACCACCAACGCCGGCATTAAGCAGCACGCGGACGGCAGCATTGTTCCCTATCTGGGCGAAGGCCGCATGTTCTCGTCGGTGAGCAACAAACTCAACACGTCGGCATCGGTGGCAGGCGTCTCCTGCACGCTCGACTACAACAATCTGGTCTATGCCAAGGGCATCAGCGCTCCGGCCGTGCGTTACAACGGTATCTGGTGGAACTCGTCGCGCAACGAGGGCGAATGGGTGGCCTTCAACTTCTCGACCGAGGGCGTCAGCGGCTCATGCATGAAGATGATCCTCTCGGCCGCACTGGGCAACCTGAGCGCCGCCACGATCGTCGCTCCGCTCTACTGGGACGTCTCCTACTCGCTCGACGGCAGCACCTTCACCCGGTTCGACACCGTACCCATCCGCACGCTCGTCTATTGGGCCGGCCCGCAGTGGTACGTTCCGGGGCTTTACGAAGTTGACTTCGACCTGCCGTCGGCCTGCTTCGGACAGAAGGACGTCACCATCCGGCTGCAGGCCGCCAGCAAGGTGTGCGGCAGCACCACGGGCGAGGACAACGGCACGACGACGAAGACCTACGTCTATTTCCGCTTCGGCGACGTTTCGGTCAAATATTTCTAACCACGTAAAAAACGCAATCATGAAATACGCAAAGAGATACATGGCAAAGATCGGCTCGGCGGGCATCCTGCTCACGGCGCTGGCCGCGACGGCCTGCATGGACCACGGCGACGATATTCCGCTGATCGAGCTGGGTACGGTCGAGAATTCGTTCACCGTCAACGCCACGGCGGGCCACGTTGACATACAGGTCTACTCCAACCAGCCGGCCGTGCTGTCGTTCCTCGACGACGGGGCCTCGTGGGCCGACCTGAGCGACACGCGCCTGCCGCTCGACGGAAAATTCTACATCGACTACGCCGACAACACGGGCTTTCCGCGCATGACGCGCGTACTGATACAGAGCGCCGACGCAGTACGGTCCGACACGGTCGTACTGCGCCAGCGGGGCGCCCGTATCCCTGCAATGGCGTTCGAGGGCGGCACCTCGACCAACGTACCGGGCAGTTCGGGCGGCAAGGCGTCCGTACGGTTCGGCACCAACATCGCCCCCGACGAGCTGACCTTCACCACGCAGTACGACGCCGGGGAGGAACCAGCCGAAGAGTGGCTTTCGGAAATCGCGCTCCAACCCGCCGGGGAGGAGGAATACACGTTCAATTTCGACTACGCCGGCAACGACACGGACGAACTCCGCACGGCTACGGTCACCGTCTCCTACGTCAACGGCTGGGAGGAGACCGAACAGCTGACGCTCAACGTCATCCAGCGCACGAAGAACGACATGCTGGGACACGACATATCGTTCGCCGAACTGCGCGAGAAAGCGCTCACGGTCTCGAAAGTCGATGAGTACTGGCTGCTGGAAGGCTACGTTGTCAGCGACCGAGATTCGAAGAACGCCGGCAACAACCCGATGCCGACCGACATGAGCGTCGATTACAGCGGATGCGAGAAGACCGTCTACCTCGAATCGCCCGACGGCCGTTACGGCTTCTGCGTCGAAACGGCCACTCCGGAGGACAACGCCTTCACCCGTTACGACAAGGTGAAAATCCTGCTCAAAGACGCCGAGCTGGTCTTCGAACCCGATCCGGACCGCTACATGATCAAAGGCATCCGCTCGTCGATGATCGTCGAGCGCGTGACGGGCAACGACGCCTCGGTGCTTCCGGTCAAGCAGAAATACATCTCGGAGCTGACCGACGAAGACATCTACACCTTCGTGACGCTCCGCGACTGCGAATTCGCCGTCCGCAAGGGCTCGCTCACCCCCGTGCACGAGGGCTACACGCTGGCCGACGCGCAGGGACGTCTCAACATGTACCCGCGGCTGATACGCGACAACAAGGGCAGCCTGATTCACCTGCTGACCAACACCACTTGCCCCTACCGCCGCAACGGCACCCGCCTGCCCTACGGTTCCGGCGAACTGGCGGGCGTGATCGTCCACGAGCGTTTCCCGCAGTACGAGTACGTCGATACGGCGGACGATCTGGCCAACGGCATCATCGGCTCCTACCAGATCCGCCACATGTCCTTCGCCGACATCCGCTTCGCCGAAGACCGCTCGCAGAGCTTCTCGGAGACGCTGACCGAATACAGTTACGTCAAGGGCAAGGCCGCGGCCGCCGACGGCTACGCCTACTGGTATCCGACGTGGGGCACCAACGGACGCTTCACGCAGACCGCCTCCAAGTCGGCATACCCCAACGGCGTCTACAATGCGGCCTGCTGGCACTACTTGGGCTGGTGCGGCACGGCGCGCGGCACGGCTCCGTTCCGCAGCCACATCGGCAACGACGGCTATTCGGGTTTCGGCGTCATCCTCGAAGACGGCACCAATTACGCCGTGAAAAGCACGGCAGTCAATACCGACGGCAAAGGCACCGACCAAGCCAACTGGCTGGCGTGGGTGACGACCTACTGGTGGAACGCTTCGACCGACCGGCCCTATGCGTGGGTCGTGGAGTTCTCGACCGCCGGGATTTCGTCCGACCGGGTATCGCTGATCATGAGCGTGCAGAGCGGCCGCGCGACACTCAACGCAGGTCCCTACTTCTGGAAAGTGCAGTGGTCCGCGACGGGCGATTACGAGAGCGACGAGGGGTGGTTCGACGTCGAAGCGGCGCAGACCGCGCCCGACGGCAGCGCCTACACCTTCACGCAGCCCGACTTCCCGGTATTCGCCACGCAGCGCAGCTGGCAGCTCCCGGCCTATAAACAGGTCGAAGTCCCGCTGCCCGCCGAGATCATGGGCCGCGAAAAGGTCTGGCTCCGCATCCAGCCCGCCAGCTGGCTCTCGTCGGGACTCGGTTTCCTCGACGGCACGATCCCGATGGGCTACAACGCCGCCGGAGCGATGGACTACTTGGCCGTACGCTACAACAGATAACCCGAACTCCAAGATCTAAAAACCAAAACAATGAAACGATTCCTATTTTCGATAGTTCTGTTATTCACCGCTCTGGCCGGATGCTCCAACCACGAAGGCGAATCCGCAGCCCCCAAAAGCGAACTCAACGTCATGAGCTACAACATCCGCTACGCCAATGCGAGCGACAAGGGCGACGCGGCGTGGGACGCCCGCAAGGAGGCTTCCGTCACGATGATCCGCGACGTCAAGCCCGACGTGATCGGCATGCAGGAGCCTCGCTTCTCGCAGGCGCAGTATCTGATCGGCGAATTGACCGAGTACGAGCACTACTATCTGGCCCCCGATGACAAGGACTCGCAGCACCGCAATGCGGTCTGGTGGCGCAAAGACCGCTTCGAGATGCTCGCCCAAGGGTATTTCTTCCTCAACGAAAAGGACATCACCCAGCCGATCAAGGGCTGGGGGCACAACCAGTTCCGCACGGCGTTGTGGGTCAAACTGCGCGAGCGCAGCACCGGCAAGGAGTTTTTCTTCTTCAACACCCACCTCGCGCACCGCGCGTCGCCCGTCGAGGGCGGCGATATCGATCAGGTGGCGCGCACCGAGTCGGTGAAACTCATCGTCGAACAGATGAAGCAGATCGCGGGACGCTACGCCCCGATCTTCGTCACCGGCGACATGAACGCCTCCTACGCCGCGGGCGACGGCCGCCGCGCCTGCCTCGACGGCTTCTTCGAATTCATGTGGTCGGCGCGCGAAACTGCGCCCGACGGCGAAGCCGACGACGTTTACAGCTACAACAACTTCGGCGAAGGCACTCCGCGCTTTACGTGGAACATCGACCACATCTTCTACCGCAAGGTGACGCCCGTCCGGTTCCGCACCATCAACAACGACGGCTACGGCGTTCCCTACATCTCGGACCACTTCCCGATTCTCTTCACGTCGGAATTCTGATGAACACTGCATGCGGGGCGGCTCCGGCCGTCCCGCACGCATAAAATCCCGCAACATGAAAAAACTGCTGTTTACGCTTCTGTTCTGCGCCGCGGCTGCCGCCGCAGCGGGCAGCGAACCCGCGGAGCTGAAACTGCTCTCCTACAACATCCGCTACATCGGCGCGCCGGGCGACGAAGGCGACTTCGCGTGGGACGCCCGCAAGGAGGCTTCGATCCGCATGATCCGCGACGTGCGGCCGGATGTCATCGGCTTTCAGGAACCCCGCCGCCAACAGGTCGCCTACCTCGTCGAACAACTGCCCGAATACGGCCACATCGAAATGGGACGCGACTTCGGCGCCAAGGACGATCCCGGCGAGCATCTGATGATCATGTATCTCAGGGAGCGATACGAACTCCTCGACCACGGCCACTACTGGCTGAGCGAAACGCCGGACGAAGTGTCGCAGGGATGGGACGGCCGCTGCCGCCGCGTGACGGTGTGGGCGCGCCTGCGCGACCGCACCACGGGGCGCGAATTCTGCCTTTTCGATACGCACCTCGACCACATCGGCAAAACGGCCCGGCTCGAAGGCGCCCGGCTCAACGTCGAACGGATGCGAAGCATCGCCGGCAAACGCACGCCGCAGTTCATCGTCGGCGACATGAACGCCACGGCGGGCACGCCGGGCGGCGTATGTCTCGAACCCTATTTCAAATGGCTGAAATCGGCCTGCGAAGAGGCTCCCCTGACCGATCCCCGGCCGACCTATCACGGCTTCGGCAAGGCCAAACCGCTCCACATCGACCACATCTTCTACCGCTGCGCCGAACCGCTGCGCTACCAGCTGCTCGACAGCACGGGATACGGCGTGCAGTACCTCTCGGACCACTACCCGATCGTCTGCACGTTCCGCTTCTGACCGGGCGGCAGTGTATACACGACAAAAACCGCAGAAACCGGATAAAACGGTTTCTGCGGTTTTTCATTCCGGACGACGCCCGAAGAAAATTGAGCTGCTCCGTCCAATATCGCCGCGCGGCAAACACGCACGCGCTCCGGATAATCCGCCGCCCGCCGTTCCAGCCAACCCGCCGACCGACTAACCAACCAGCTAACCGACCGACCGGCCAACCGGCCGCAATTCCGATCAAGGGCGGTCGAAGGCGGCCGAAACCGGTCGGCACGACGCCGTTCGCGCCCCGCCGCTTAAAATTCGACGGTGATTCCCAGCGTCGGGATCAGCGTCCCGCTCTCCTGCCTGATGTATTTCATGCGGTAACGCTGTTCGGCGGCGGGCGCTTCGGGATTCTCCACCACGCCCGTGGACATCAGCACGTCGGGCTGGCGCAGCTTGCTGCCCGTTACGTTCTGCAGGTCGATATAAAGCCCCAGCATGCAGTGCCGGAAATAGAAGGTCTTGTCGATGCGCAGGTCCAGCTGGGCGAAGGCGTCCAGCCGCCCGTCGTTATAGCGCGCATAGTCGTAATAAGGCCGCCCCTGCGCGTTCCATGCCTCGACCAGCGACGATTTTCCGACATCGTAAGACGTATAGGGCGTTCCGCCCACGGCGCTCAGGCGCGCCCCGACGCTCCAGCTGCGCGGCAGGTCGTAGGTACCGCTGAGGTTCACGACGAAACGGCTGTCCCACGCCGAAACGATATAGGGAGCCGCTGAATCGCGGCGGTATTCGCTGCGGAACAGCGTGACCGAACCCACGAGATTGACCTTGCCGGGAATCTGCCAGCGGGCCATCGCCTCGACGCCGTAGGAGCGTCCCTCGGCCGACGAGCGCAGCTCTTCGTTGCCCACCACGCCGTAATCGTTGCCCTTGCAGGAGAGCGGAATCCCGTCCGCGACCGAAAGCGGAATATCCCCGTACAATTTGTAAAAGCCCTCGACCGACACGATCAGCCGGTCGCGCAGCCGCCATCCGGCGCCTGCGCTGAAAGCCCCGACGCGCATATAGTGCAGGGATTTGTTCACCCACGCATCCGCCTCCTTGAATCCGAGCGCCGTATAGGGCGGCAGCTGGTAATAAAGCCCCGCGCTTCCGCTCAGCGACCAGCCCCTGCCGAGCCGATAGCCGACCGAAGCCCGCGGCGAAAGCTGGTGCCAGAGCCGGGCCATGCGCGGCGAGTAGTCGTTCCCGTCGGCGCGCAGGCCGAGCGAAGCCGTGAAACGCTTGTCCTCCGAAGCGTAATCCGCCCCGGCGAAAAGCCCCCAGCCGACGATTCCCAGCCGGGTCCGGTAATCGGACAGCAGCGTCTCGTCGGTGAAAAGCCGCTGGAACGTGCGGTTCGTATAACTCGAATAACTCAGCTCCGCGCCTTCACGCACCGTCCAGCGACCCAGATAGCTGCGGTTTTCAGCCCGCAGCGTGGTTTTCTGCTCCACGGAGCGCAGCCGCAGGGTGAGGTTCTCCTCCGAAGAGTCGTCGTTGTCGCGGTATTTGAGGTTGCGGTTGTTCAGGTAAGTGTGGCTCAGCGTGACGGTCTGCACGTGACGGCCCGCATAGTGCCGCCACGACGTGCCGACGGTAAAGGTCTCCTGCCGAATCCGGGGCAGGTAGCTCAGCAGGTATTCGGCATCCTCGCCCTCCTCGTCGAGGTTGAGTTTCATGTTGTCGAAGCCCGCCAGCCCCAGCACCGTCAGTTCGTCGCGCTCCGAAAAACGCGTCTTGACCTTGAACTGTCCGTCGATATAGTTGGGCAGGAACGGCAGGCCGATCATCTTGAAGAGCAATTGCAGGTAGGACTGCCGCAGCGAAAAGAGGTAGGAGGTTTTCCCGCCGATATGTCCGCTGCCGCTCAGCCCGACCTCCGACGCACCCAGCGTCGCCTTGAAGGTCTGCTTTTCGGGATTCCCGTCCCGCAGCCGGAAATCCAGCACCGAACTCAGCGCCCCGGAACGGTCGGCCGGGAAAGCGCCGGTGTAGAAGCTGATTTCGCGGATCAGGTCGGCATTGACGATGCTCACCGGACCGCCCGTGGCTCCCTGCGTGGCGAAATGGTTGATATTAGGGATCTCGATGCCGTCCATGTAGAATTTGTTCTCCGAGGGACCTCCGCCGCGCACGATCAGGTCGTTGCGATAGCCCACGGGCGAGAACGACACGCCGGGATAGGAGCGCACGATGCGCGATACGTCGTGGTTGGCGCCGGGACTCTTTTCGATCTCCCGCAGGCCGATCACCTGCAATCCGACGGGACTTTCGGCCGTGGCCCGGAACGGCGAAGGCACAACGGTCACGGCTTCGAGCTGCGTGGCGTCCTCCTCCAGCTCGATCTCGATAAAGGGCGTGGCCGCCGACACGATGTATTCCGGCGTAACGACGCTTTTGTAGCCCACCGACGAAGCCGACAGGCGGTGAATGCCGGGCCGTACGCGCCGGAGCGTAAAGTGTCCGGCGGAGTCGGTCGAGACGCCCTGCTGCTCCTGCCCGACCGGCACGACCGCCGCATAGGCCACGGGGCGCCGCGTCAGACGGTCGATGACGCGGCCGTTTACGGGATAGCCGCTCTCCGGCGTTCCGGCCGCCGCCCGCGTGCAGGCAAGCAGGGCAGCGAAGGCACATATGATTCGTAATCCGAGAGACATCATATGGCAAAAGTACAAAAAAAGTACAAAACCGTTCCGGTTTTCCAGCGGCTTCGCCCGGCAAATTCCCCGGCCGGTCCGCGAAGACTCCGCGGACCGGTTCCGCACGGCGCTCGCTCCAATAAAAAAGCCGTTTTTACCAACCGGAGGTTTCGAACATTATTAATTCGATAAGCGAACAAACCGCAGCCAAGAAAAAAATCGGCGGTTTTCTTGGCCGCTCCGCAAAACGTATTATTATATTTATATATAATAATAAAACCGCCTGCAACTTTTTCCGCCGGAAAAACACCTTGAAAAATTTCACAAAAAGCTTGTATTTCAGCATATTATCTTTTACCTTTGCAAAACCATTACGACAGTGCCCGTCACTGCCGCGCCGTGCAGCCCCGTTCTTTTCGGAGGGTGTACCGGTTTTTCGACGCAACACCAGACAGACCACATTCCGAACCGGACAAACCGGTGAAATTGCAGCGCACGACACACGCTGTCCTCCGGTCGGTTCCATATATTTTCGGAGGTCTGTGGCCGAAAATGTCTCACCAGTCGATTTATATAAAAATAAAAAGTTATGAGAAAGCAACATTACACAGCCGAAATTCCAGTTTCCAATCCCTACAACATCGCCGCGTTCGAGGATCTGGTATCCAATATCCAAGCGGGATACAACGAAGAAAAACGACTGAAGAACGCGGCTTTCGAATTCATGATCGACCGGGGGATTTATCTGGAATTTCACGAATGGCTGCACGCTCCCGAACACAAGGAGCACGGCAGCGACGTCATGGGGCGCCTGCGCATGTACATGACGGGCAACAGGCTGACGAAAATTTTCAGCCGGTAACGACCGTAAGACCGGATTCCGATACGACGCAACCGAGGCTCCGGCTCACACAGGACGAAAAAACCACTCCCAGACAGGGAGTGGTTTTTTCAAATCGGAAGGACGACCGCTTCCGGTCACTGCAGATAGACCCCGATGTTTCCGCTGATCTGCTGCAGCGATATTTCGCAGAGCTTGGTATTGTACTGCGCCGTGAGGATGCGCTCCTCGGCGTCGAGCAGGCTCTTCTGCGCCTCGCGCATCTCGATGCCGGGCAGATCGCCCAGCAGGTAACGCTCCATGGCGATTTCGTAGTTCTCGCGGGCGGCGATCAGGTTCTCGGTTTCGAGCTGGATCACTTCGAGGTTGTTGCGGTAGGCCTGCCAGAAATTAGACAGATTCGCCATGAGCGACTGCTCCAGCTGCTGACGGGTCAATTCGGTGTTTTCGATCGTGATCCGGGCGTTGCGCTGCTCGCGGCGGCGGTTGCCGTCGAAGATCGTGAATCCCAGCTTCACCCCGGCGTTCAGCCCCAGCGTACCGCGCGACTGAGTGGCGCCGTTGCCGAACCGGTTGTAGGTATATCCGTACCCGGCGGTCAGGTTCAGATAAGGGTAGAAGCGCGAACGGATGCTTTTCAGGTCCAGTTCGGCCAGCGTGTTGTCGTGCCCGGCCAGCAGCAGCGAAGCGTTCGCAGCGCGCGTTTCAGCCTCCAGACGATCCCATTCGAGTGTGCTGTTCACCTCGATCAGCGAATCGCAGATCGAAAGCCTGCCGTTGAGATCGTCGTTGGCCAGCAGTTCGTTGATGCGGATGCGCGATGCGGTCACCAGCTCGTGCTGGGACATGTATTTCGAACTGTCGGCATTGAAATCCACACGCGCCTGCAACAGGTCGAGACGCGAGAAGCTGCCGATCTTGAACCGCTCTTCGGTAATTCGCAACCGCTCGCGCGAGAGCTGCACCGCATAACGGAAATTACTCAGGCGCAGGGTCTGCTGCACATAATTATAATACTCGGCCGTAAGCGTGGCGACGAAGTCCTCGATCGTGATGCGGGTCCTGAGCGCCCCCATCTGCTGCAACTCCTGCAGCCGCTTGTAGTTGGTGCGGATGCGGAATCCGTCGAAAAGCGTCCAGTTCACCGCAACGCCGGCGTCGAAGGTCTGATCGTAAATGCCGTTTTCGGTCACAGCGTCCCCCTCGCGCGGAGTCGTGCGCTCGTTGTCCAGCGCCCCGCTGTAGCCGGCCGTCAGATCGACGCTCGGCAGCATCCCGGCGTTGGCCGCCGTCGCGTCGTTGTCGCTAATGCGCTGCTCGTTGCGTATGATGCGGACGTCGTAATTCTGCTCCAGTCCGAGCTCCAGACACCGCTGCAGGGTCATCGGCTCGCCGCACTCCTGCGCCGCGGCCGCTCCGACAGCCCCCGCGGCCAGAACCGTTAAAATCAGTCGTTTCATTTCGCGTTCTTTTTCGTTTTTCGGATCCGGTCGGTCGATACGTAACTGTAAATCGCCGGCACGATATAAAGGGTCAGCAGCGTCGAAACCACCATGCCGCCCACCACGGCGACACCCATGGCGATACGTCCCTGCGCCCCCTCGCCCGAAGCCATCGTCAGCGGCAGCAGGCCCAGAATGGTCGAAGCGCTGGTCATCAGAATCGGGCGCAGGCGCTGCAGCGAAGCCTGCTCGATGGCCTCCCGCTTGTTCAGCCCCGCATCCTGCTTCTGGTTGGCGAATTCGACGATCAGGATACCGTTCTTGGCGACCAGACCGATCAGCATGATGATGCCGATCTGGCTGAATATGTTCATCGTCTGCCCGTTGGCCGCCATGAACACCAGCGCGCCGGCAATGGCCAGCGGCACGGTCAGCATGATGACCAGCGGGTCCTTGAAACTCTCGAACTGCGCCGCCAGAATCAGATATATCAGCACGATAGCCAGCAGGAAGGCGAATATCAGGCTCGAAGAACTCTCGCGGAACTCCTTCGAATCGCCGGCCAGCGCCGTACGGAAGTCGTCGCCGAGCGTCTGCTCGGCGATACGGTCCATTTCGTCAAGCCCCTGCCCGATGGTCTTCCCCTTCGCCAGTCCGGCCGAAACCGTAGCCGACAGAAAACGGTTGTAGTGATAGAGCTGGGGCGGCGCGACGTTCTCTTCGAGCGTGATGAGGTTGTCGAGCTGGATCATCTCGCCCTTGTCGCTGCGCACATAGATCGACTTCAGGTCGGCGGGCTTGTTGCGCTGCTGGCGGTTGATCTCGGCCAGTATCTCGTACTGCTTGCCGTTCATGTAGAAGTAGCCCAGACGCTGGCCGCTGAGTCCGTACTGGAGCGTCTGCGCGATATTGCGCGTGCTGACGCCCAGCAGGTTGGCCTTGTCGCGGTTGATCGCGATGCGGGCTTCGGGCTTGCTGAATTTCAGGTCCACGTCGGCCATCTGGAATACGGGGCTTTCGTAGACTTTCCGCATGAATTCCGGCAGCACCTCCTGCAGCCGTTCGATATTGGTCGCCTGCAGCACGTACTGCACCGGCATGCTGCCGCGCCGTCCGCCGAAGGTGCTCTGCTGCTGCACGAACGCGCGCGCCTTGGTCCTCGTGCGCACGGCGGCCGACACCTCCTCGGCGATCTCCATCTGCGTACGCTCGCGGGTCGCGATGTCCTTCAGGGCGATCTGCACGTTGCCGCGGCCGCTGGAGACGCGCGCCGTCACGGCACGGGCTTCGGGCACGAGCGAATCGACGAGCCGGTTGATGCCCTCGGTATAGTCGCGCAGGTATTCGTAGGTCGCGCCCTCCGATCCGCGGGTGTTGATCGTAATCTGCGAACGGTCCTCCAGCGGCGCCATCTCGGCCGGGATGCTCCCCCACAGCCACCCGATCAGGCCGATCATCAGCGCCACGAGCGGCAGGGCTATCCAGCGCCGCCGCAGGAACCCGGCCAGCGTGCGGCTGTAGAAATTATTGAGCCAGACGAAAAACGGCTCGGTCTTGTTGTAGAACCAGCTCTGCTTCTCCTGCCGCACGAGCAGTTTGGTAGCCAGCATCGGAGTGATGGTCAGCGCCGCGAAGGTCGAGATGACCACGGCGCCCGAAATCACCAGACTGAACTCGCGGAACAGACGCCCGGTCATGCCCTCCATGAAGACGATCGGGAAGAAGACCGCGATCAGCGTGATGGAGGTCGAAATGACCGCGAAGAAGATCTCCTTCGCCCCCTCGATACCCGCTTCCTTGGGCGACATGCCGCGCTCGATGCGGATGTAGATGTTCTCGGTCATCACGATGGCGTCGTCCACCACCAGTCCCACCGAGAGCACCACGGCCAGCATCGACAGCACGTTGATCGAGAATCCGGCCACATACATCAGGAAGAAGGTGCCGATCAGCGACACCGGAATCACGATACACGGGATCAGCGTCACGCGCCAGTTGCGCAGGAACAGGAAAATAATGATGATCACCAGCAGGAACGCCTCGTAGACGGTCTGTTTCACCTCGTCGATCGAAGCGCGTATTGTCGAATCCGTAATCGGTCACCACATCTTCCGGCAGGTCCTTTTTCATCGACTCCATGCGTCTGTAGACCTCGTCCGCGATCTCAATGTGGTTGGCTCCCGGCTGCGGCACCACCACGATGCCGACCATCGGAATGCCGTTCATCTTCATATAGCTGCGCGTATCCTGCGGTCCCAGCTCCGCGCGGCCCACGTCGCTCAGACGGATGATGCGGTCGGCGTCCTCGCGCACCACCAGATCGTTGAACTCCTGCGAGGTGTGCATCAGTCCCAGCGTGCGGATGGTCAGCTCGGTGGTGTTGCCCTCGATGCTTCCCGACGGCAGCTCGACGTTCTCCCGGTCGAGCGCGCTCTTGACGTCCGCCGGCGTGATGCCGTATCCGGCCATCTTGGCCGGATCGAGCCACAGTCGCATCGAATAACGCTTCTCGCCCCATATCTGCACGCCGCTCACGTCGCTGATCGTCTGCAACTGCTCCTTGACCGTCAGGTCGGCGATCTCGCTCAGCTCCAGCAGCGAACGCTTGTCGCTCTGAATAGTCACCATCAGGATCGGCGTAGCGTCGGCGTCGGCCTTGGTCACCGTCGGCGGGTCGCAGTCGCGGGGCAGGTAACGCTGCGCGCGCGACACCTTGTCGCGCACGTCGTTGGCAGCCGTTTCGAGGTCTACCGAAAGTTCGAATTCGACCGTGATGCGGCTCTGGCCCTGACTGCTGACGCTCGACATCGACCGGATGCCGGGAATGCCGTTGATATTCTGTTCGAGGGGTTCGGTGATCTGGTTCTCGATCACATCGGCGTTGGCGCCCGGATAGGAGCACGTCACCGAGATGATCGGATTGTCCACGCTCGGAAACTCCCGCACGCCCAGATAGCTGTATCCGATAAAGCCGAATAGCAGGATGATGATCGTCAGTACCGTGGACAATACGGGACGCCGGATGCTGAGTTCGGAAATATTCATACAGCGGCGGGATTATTCGACGACGTCGAGTTTGACGGGCAGATCGGTCCGCAGCTGCAGCGTGCCGGAGGTAATCAGCGTGTCGCCCACGTTCAGCCCCTCGATAATCTGAATGCTGGACTCGGTCCGCAGGCCGGTCTTCACCTCGACGGCCTGCGCCTTTCCGCCTTTGTAGAGATATACCTTGTCCACGCCCATCTCCGGCACGATGGCTTCGGTCGGCACGGCTATGGCGTCGGGAATGTCGTGCAGGCGGATTTTAACGGTCACGAAACGTCCCGGCAGCAGCGTTCCCCGCGTATTGGGATAGAGCGCCCGCACGGCCAGCGTGCGCGTGGCGATATCCACCTTCGATTCCTGCGCGTAGACCTCCGCCCGGAAGGTCTCGTTCCGGCCTTCGACCGTAAACGAAAGCGGCGTTCCCGGCCTGATCTGGCTGGCATAACGCTCCGGCACGAAGAGGTCGATCTTGAGCGGCGAAATCTTCGTCAGCTTGGCCACCACCACGCTGGGCGAGGCGTAGGCGCCCTCGCTGACGTTTCGCAGACCGATAATTCCGTCGAACGGCGCACGCAGCTCCGTCAGCGCGATATTGGCCTTGACGATGTCGATATCGGCGTTGAGCATCGCCAGCTCCGTACTGGCCTGCTCGTAGGCCTCCTGACTGACGGCGTCCTTTTCGAGCAGCGCGCTCTGGCGGTAAACCCGGTCCTCGGCCAGCTTGAGCTGCGCTTCGTAGCGCGACAGCTGCGCCAGCAGCGGTTTGTCGTTGACCTTGGCCAGCAGCTCGCCCTTGCGGACGATCGACCCTTCCTTGAAATTGATCTCGACGATCTTGCCCGAAGTCTCGAACGAGAGGTCCACCTCTTCGTCCGGCAGCAGGTTGCCGACCATCGTAATGCCGTCGGCGAGGGACTGCGGACGCACGACGAGTCCGTTCACGTTCAGAACGCTCTTCTTCCGGGGCGCGCTCACCGCGGCCGGATCGGCGTCCGAAGCGGAGGAGCCGGGGCCGAAGTGTCTGTAAACGCCCAGCACGGCACAAAATACGACGAGGATAACGGCCGTAACGATCCATTTCTTTCTTTTATTCATTGCAGCGAGTAAGGTTTGATTTCGGAGTCAGGGCAAAGATACGAAAAAAGCGCATGCAACTGCTATTCCCGACCGGCCCGATTGCGCTCCCTGCGGATAAAATCCGCAGCTTCCGGCCATCCGGCAGACATCGCAGAGGGCCAAACGGCAAAAATCGGGGGTGAAACGCCGCCGGCATTCCGCAAAACCGGGCATGCGCGCAGCCGGAAGCCGTACCATTCCGGTGCGAAAAATCACGACGCTCCGGACGCCCGAAACAGGGAATACGCCCCCCACCGCCGCCCTGCGGCAGCCGAAAGGCACAGAATTTGAACGACGAACCGCAAACAGAACACCGTGCCGCAAAGTTTTGCAAGAATCGAATCATTTCATTAGAAACCAAGACTTTCCGGACACGGACGTCGGTCCCGGAAAACATCCGATATTAAAAATTTAACGTATCGCAATCCCGTTTCCTGAAAAATTTATGTACTTTAGCCCCTGTTTGCAATTTACACACCCGGATAACACCCGGATTTTCGACCACACGACGAAAGAATGGACAAGCAACCGGACGAATTGATCTTGCAGAGCCTCCGGCAGGGCAGTTACGATGCATTCGATGCGTTGTACATGCGTTACGCCCCGCATGTGGAGGCGTTTGCCTTCTGCATGCTGAAAAACCGGAGCGAAGCCGAGGATCTGGCGCACGATATCTTTCTGAAAATCTGGGAAACCCGCGAGTCGATCGGCCGCATCAAATCGTTCCGCAGCTATCTGTTCCGGATGACCAAGAATGCCGTTTTCGACATCTTCGAACACAAGAACGTGCAAACCCGTTACGAACAGCGGCTCCTGCACGTCGAGGACCTTCTGACGGACGACATTTCGACGAAGGTCGCCACCGAGGACCTGCTGATGATTATCGACATGGCCGTGGAGCAGATGCCTGAGCAGCGGCAGCGGGTCTTCCGCCTGAGCCGCTACGAAGGGCTTTCCCATCAGCAAATCGCACAAAAACTGGGCGTAACCCCCAAAACCGTCGAATATCACATCCGCACGGCGCTCGCCGAACTGAAAAAAATCATCGGCGTCATCGCCTTCTTCTTCTGATTCTTCCGCCTCACGCCTCCCGGCAGACAAAGACGACACGAAAATTGTTGTCTTTTTTTATTTGCAAAAAAAATTCAGATCCCGACTAGGGACGCCCCTCTTTTTCCCGTCATACTATTACAAACGCACAGAAAGAACGGACATGATAAAAAAGATAATACACACGTTCCTGCACAATCCGATGCCGGAACAGGTACAGCAGCAGTTTCGGACATGGTGCCTGAACAAGGAGCGCGCAGGCGAAAAGACCGACGCCTTATGGAAGGAATGGGAGCGGCTCGACCCGGCGTCCGTCCTCCCGGCGGACGAAAAGGCCTACCGCCGCAAGCTCGACCGGCTGCACCGCGAAATGACGCCTCCGGCCGCCCCGAAACGGGGACTGTTCAGCATCACCCGCCGCACGGCCGCCGCTGCGGCCGCAATCGTCCTGCTGGCGATGTCCGTCGAATTCTTCGTCGTAAAACGTCTCTCGGCCGACACCACGACATGGCTGGTGACCGCCGAAAACAGCAAAGGCCGCTTCACGCTGCCCGACGGCTCGGTGGTATGGCTCAACGCCGACTCCCGGCTGGCCTACTCCGACCGCTTCACGGCTTCGGGCAGCCGCGCGGTCCGGCTCGAAGGCGAAGCCTTCTTCGACGTAAAACGCGACACGCTGCGCCCCTTCGAGGTGGAGATGGGCAAACTCCGGGTCAAGGTTCTCGGCACGCGCTTCACGGCCAGCCATATGCCGGCGTTCAACACGGAGGAGGTGACGCTCCTTTCGGGCAAAGTCGAGGTGTCGGGCTACCGCGCCGACCAGTCGGTCGTCCTCACCCCGGACCAGAGCTGCTCCTACGACGCCGGTTCGGGCGCGGTCGCCGTGCGCAACGTCGCGGCCAGCAACTATTGCAGTTGGACGGGCAACTCGATCATCTTCGACAACATGACGCTGGCCGACATCGCCGTCAATCTGGAGCACTGGTACAACATCCGCTTCCGGATCGACGAACGCATCGACACCTCCATACGCATTTCGTTCACCCTGCGGCCCGAAACCCTCGAAGAGACGCTCAAGATCATCGAAACGCTGACGCACCTCCGCTGCCGGCAGATAGACAAACACTACGTAATAATACACAAATAACCAAGAAAACCGACCATGGAACGCAACACATGAACGCCGGGAGACCTCCCCGGATCTTCTTTCAAAGAAACTCAAGAAACTATCAATCAAAACTTAAAACTCAGTCATGAAAAAAGATGAACGCCTGAATTTTTCCGACCGGACACCCTCCGTGCGGAGACTTGTCGTGTCGCTTGTCCTGATGCTGCTGGCCGTCCTGCCGGCAGCGGCGCAGAACAAGAAAATCACCGTCGATCTGGACAACGTCCCGGTCCGGGAATTTATCAAAACCGTGGAATCGCAGAGCGGTTATACATTCGCGTATAACAACTCCGAAATCGACCTCACGCGCCGCGTGAGCGTCAAGGCGGCCGACGAAAACGTCGTGGACGTCGTCATCCGCGCACTCAGCGCCCAGAACCTGACCGCCCGCATGGAGGGCAGCCGCATCGTCGTCAGCCGCAAACCGGCCGCCGCACGCGTACAGACGGCGCAACCCGTAAGGGGGGGGGTAGTGACCGGAACGGTCAAAACGATTTCGGGCGAGCCCGTCATCGGCGCCAGCGTAATCGTCTTGGAGACCAACCGGGGCAACGTCACCGGTCTTGAGGGCGACTTCTCGGTCGAGGCCACGCCGGGCCAGACGCTCTCCGTCTCCTTCCTCGGCTACAACACGCAGCAGATAAAGGTCGGCAGCCAGACGTCGTTCGACATCACGCTGACCGAGGACAGCAAGCAGATCTCCGAAGTGCTGGTCGTCGGCTACACTCCGATGCGCAAGAGCGACTTTACGGGATCGATCGCCAGCGTCAAAGCCAGCGAACTCTCCGCTACCACGCCCACCGTGGGCCAGTCGTTAGTCGGTAAGGTCGCCGGCGTCGAAGTCCACCAGACCAGCGGTGCGCCGGGCGACGGCGTAACCATCCGTGTGCGCGGCGTCAATTCGCTCTCGGCGAGCAGCGCGCCCCTTTACGTCATCGACGGCTATCCCGCTTCGGAGGACGTATTCATCAACCCCAACGACATCGAAAGCATCGACATCCTGAAGGACGCCGCTTCGGCCGCCATCTACGGTTCGCGCGGTGCGTCGGGCGTCGTGCTCATCACCACCAAGCGCGGCAAGGACGGCGAAGCCGCCAAAGTCAGCTACGACTTCTCGTACGGTATCCAGCAGCTCGACCACAAGGTGGACCTGCTGAACTCGACGCAGTTCCGCGACCTGCTGATCGACGCCCGCAACAACTCCTACCGCCTGCGCGCCACGGCCGCCGGCGTGTCGTGGAGTCCCTACGACGACAACACGATCCGCGCCGCCAAAGGCTTCTCGCTGGCCGAAGTGGGCATCCACCCGATGTGCTACGACTTCACGACCCGCACCCCCGTAACGCCGCAGTACGACACCGACTGGCAGGACGAACTCTTCTCCAACGCCGGCATCATGCGCCACAACGTATCGGTCATCGGCGGCACGAAGGCCATCAAGTACATGGCCAGCGTCGGTTACATGGATCAGGACGGTATCATCGCACCGTCGAACCACAACCGCATCAACGCCCGCATCAACCTCGACGCCCAGATCACCAAGCACCTGACGGCGAGCATCAGCTACTCGATGTACGACGCCAAGAACACCGTCGTACAGGCCGAGGGCCGCATGATCAACGACGGCGTGATCCAGAGCGCGCTGATGTACCTGCCCAACCTGCCGGCCTACGAGGAAAACGGCGATTACGCCCGCAGCGCCATGATCCGCATGAAGACGGACTGGGGCATGAACTTCCCCGAAAACCCGCTGGCGATCGCCAACGAGCTGGACATCAACGAGAAGATGTCGCGCCACAACCTCAATCTCAATCTGGTTTACGAGTTTCTCCCCGACCTCAAGCTCTCGGCCCGGCTCGGCCAGCAGTGGTACAACTACCGCTATTTCTATTACCGCCCGATGAGCATCGGCCGCGATGCCGCCCCCGCCTACAGCGAGGAGCTGCGCTCGTCGAACATCGCCCGCACGACCTCGACCTACGACGTGGACCGTCTGGGCGAGTTCACGCTCAGCTATAAGAAGAAGATCGGCCGCCACCACATCGACGCGCTGGCCGGCTACACCCTCCAGAAGAAGACCTACGACCGTCTGGGCGTCGAAGCCACGGGCTTCGCCGACGACCGCATCCACGAGGTTACGGGCCACGGTTCGAACGCTTCGGACATCTCACTCTACAGCACCCGCAAGGCCGCATGGGCCATGATGTCGTTCCTGACCCGCGTCAACTACTCGTTCGACGACCGCTACACACTGACCGGCTCGTTCCGCGCCGACGGTTCCTCGCGTTTCGGCATCGACAGCCGCTGGGGCTACTTCCCCTCGGTATCGGCCGGCTGGACGCTCTCGAACGAACCCTTCCTCAAGGATGCGCTCAAGGACGTGGCTTCGATCCGTCTGCGCGCCAGCTGGGGTAAGAGCGGCAACAACGACATCGGCAACTACGCCAGCCTCGCCGGCATCTCGTCGGGCAGCTACGCCTTCGGCCAGACTCCCGTATCGACGACTTACGAAGGCTCCTTCACCGACGCCGCGCTGGGCTGGGAAACCACCCGCCAGACTAACGTCGGTATAGATCTGGGCTTCTTCAACGGCCGCCTGAACGTGATCGGCAACTGGTACAACTCCATTTCGACGGACATCCTCTACAAATACCCGATCTCCTCGATCTCAGGCGCGACCTCGACGACGACCAACATGAGCGGCGCCAAGATCCGCAACCGCGGTTTCGACGTCCAGCTCGACGCACGCCTCTTGACAGGCAAGGTAAACTGGAACTTCAGCACCAACATTTCGGTCAACCGCAACAAGGTCGTCAGCATGGGCGGTCTGGACGACATCATCTCCACCACCGAACGCTCCGTAGGCTCCCACATCACCAAAGAGGGCAAGCCCATCGGCTCGTTCTACGGCTATCAGGCCGTAGGCATCATGTCGAAGGCCGACTATGCCAACGCCCTGCTCGACCGCGACGTCTACATCAAGAACGGCAACAAATTCCCTGAAGGCTACCAGCTCAAGGGTCCGGCCGTGGCTTCGTACGCCCTCGACAACCTCTCCTACGGCAATGCCATCTGGAAGGACGCCAACGGCGACGGCGTCATCACCACCGACGACAAGACGATCATCGGCGACGCCTACCCCGACTTCACGGGCGGCTTCTCGACCAGCCTGTCGTGGAACGGACTCGATTTCAGCGCCAGCTTCGCCTATTCGTACGGCGGCGAGGTCATCAACTTCCAAGACTACTACCTCTACAACATGGAGGGATCGGGCAACCAGTATTCGATCGTCGCCGACCGCTACATCTCGGACGCACAGCCGGGCCGCAACAACGTGCCCATCGCGTCGCGCATCTCGACGACCAACACCTCGCTCAAACTCTCTTCGTATTACGTGGAGGACGCTTCGTTCTTCCGCTGCGCGAACATCACGCTCGGCTACACGCTGCCCAAACGCTGGACCAGCAAGCTGCACATCACCTCGTGCCGCGTCTACGTCAGCGGCGACAACCTCTTCACCATTACCCCCTACCGCGGTTACAACCCTGAGGTGTCGTATAAAAGCAGCAACATGATGCCGGGCTTCGACTGGGGATGCTACCCCCTCTCGCGCATCTATTCGGTCGGTTTAAACTTAACTTTCTAAATCTTGTACGAATATGAAGATCAAACATATGTTCATCCTGCTCGCCGCCTCGGTCTCGACGGCGTCCTGCGGATTCCTCGACGAATACGACCCCAACGCCACGACGGTCGGCAACTTCTACAAGTCCGAAGCCGACATCGTCACCTCGCTCAACGGCGTCTATGCGTCGCTCACGCAGAGCTACTACTACACGAACAACCACTACTTCACCGACGTCCGCTCGCATGACACGGCCGTGACGGACAGCGGCGCCAACAGCGGCATTCCCTACCAATTCTACAACTATACGCTTACCGAGGAGAACTCCTACGTATACAACCGCTACACGCAGCTCTTCAAGACCATTTCGCGGGCCAACACGCTGCTCGCGCATCTGGACGACGTGAGCTATTCCAACGGCGACGCGCGCAACACCTACGAAGCCGAAATCCGCTTCCTGCGCGCGCTGACCTATTTCCATCTGGTGACCGAGTGGGGCGACGTGCCCCTGATCCTGACCGAACTCAAGACCAAGGACGAGGTGCAGGCCAACAACTACCGCCGTCCGAAGAGCGAGGTCTACAAGGCGGTCTTCGCCGACCTCGACTACGTACTCGGCAGCCCGCTGGCCGACATGCAGCCCGCATCGGAGTGCGGCCGTGCAAGCAAGGCTGCCGCATGGACGCTCTACGGCAAGGCCAAACTGCAATACGCCTGCGACGAGGATTTCGCCTCCGAGAAGTCGGCGTCGCTCACTTCGGCCATCGAAAAGCTCACCGCCGCATGGAACCTGCGGTCGTTCGGCGAACTGTCCGACATCCCCTACAACGCGATCTGGGACCTCTCCACGCAGAAGTCCTGCGCCGAGAACATTTTCCAGATCAACTACATCCAGAACAACGCCGACCTCGGCTCCACTTGGAACTACCTCTTCGGTCCCAGCAAAACCGGCATCACCTCGAACAAGGTGGGCCTGATGCAAAACATGACCACCAAAAGCGTCTACGACGCCTTCGCCAAGGAGGACGTGCGCAAGAACTACCTGCGCGAGACGACCGTTGCGGGCGTGACCTACTACCACACCATGAAGTACGCCGATCTGGAGTGCGGTGCGAACGGCTACGGCGGCAACAACTGGATCGTCATGCGTTACGCCGACGTGGCGCTGATGCTGGCCGAAGCCTACTACTGGCAGGGCACGGAGCCGACGGCCAAGAGTTTCCTGAACATGGTCCGCAAACGCGCCGGACTGGGCGACTGGTCGGGCACCGACCTGCGTCAGGGCATCTACGACGAGCGCCGCAACGAGTTCATCCAAGAGGGACTCCGCTGGCAGGACCTGCTGCGCATGTACTCCAAGCAGGAGATGATCGAACATTTCAACGCGATCAACCCCAACTTCGGGCTGAAGGACCTGCTGCTTCCGATCCCCTACAACGAACGCATCCTCAACACCGAGGGACTTTACCAGAATCCGGGCTACGGCGTAAAATAAACCGACGACGTCATGCGATTCACAAACAGAATCATATTGATCCTCTGGGCGATCGCGTGCGGGCCGCTCGCTGCCTGCTCCGACGGCGGCACGGAGGCCCCCGGACCGGAAAACGGGACTCAGACCATCGTCTGGACGCCCGCAATTCCGGTCAGGGACGCCGCAGTCGTCTTCTCGCTCGAAGGCAGTCCGGATAACGTCCGCAGCGTATTGTGGATGTTCGGCGACGGCGCGACCGCGACTTCGGGCGCAGGCGAATCGGCCGAACACACCTACCGGACGGCCGGCACCTACACGGTCAGGGCGACCGTCACCCGGCTGCATGGCCCGATGACCGAACTCTCGGCCACGGTCGCCGTCGCCGATACGGAGGCCGCGATCGTCGTCAGCAACGACCATCCGGCCCGTATGGAGCAGGTCGCCTTCGCGCTCAGCCGCATCCCCGGCGTGTCGGGCGTCGTCTGGAATTTCGGCGACGGCAGCGCGGCGCAGCGCGTGACCGACCCGACGCAGCGGGTGGAACACCGGTATGAAGCCGACGGACAGTACAGGGCCGGCGCCGCCATCTCCTACACGGACGGCACGACGCAGACCCTGACGCAGACCGTCACGGTCGAAGGAGCTTCCCTGAGCCGCTCGTGCCTGAATTTCGACACCGGCAAAATGTGGATCATGGCCCACCGCGGCAACTTCAACAACGGCTACGATCTGGCCCCCAACTCTATGGCGGCGTTCCGCAAGTGCGTCGAACTGGGATGCGTGGACTTCATCGAAACCGACGTCCAGATCACCAAGGACGGGCAGGTCATCTGTCTGCACGACAACTACCTCAAGCGGTTCACCGACTACAGCTCCTATGCCGGCGACGAAGGCTACGTCATCAACTTCACGCGCGAGGAGCTGCGGAAATTCCGGCTGAAAACCACCGACGGCAAGGTGACCGGCGAACAGATTCCGACGCTGGAGGAGGTCCTCACGGAGCTGCGCGGCAAGGTCTGGTTCAACCTCGACAAATGCGGCAGCGACGACGTGGACATCGCCAAGGTCTACGAGGTCGTCAAACGCTGCGGCTGTCTGGACCGGGTGCAGTTCTATGTCGGAACCAACAGCGACAGAGCCGCTTGGCTGGCCCGTCAGGAGCAGCCGGGAATCATCGCCCCGCACGCCAACAACGCCTCGGCGCTGGCCGCCATGTCGGCATTCGCCCCCGTCTACATGATCCAGACCTCGACGGGCTATGTCAACAGCGCATGGATTTCGTCGCTCAATGCCAAAGGGCTTTCGGTCTCGAACCTGCTCGACGACGAGGGCGCGGCCTTCCGCAACGGCAACACCGTCACGATGGACGGCTTCGTCGCCGCGGGCCTGCGCATGATCCAGTGCGACTACCCCGCCCTGATGGACGAATACCTGAGAGACAAAGGGAAACGCTAAACCTTAAAATTTCAAAAAATCAATTTCAATGAAAAGAATACTATCATATCTGAGTATCGTGTTGCTCTCCGCATCGGTCGCATGTTCGGACAGCAGCGAGATGGACAAGGCCTACAACTCGGTCATCACTCCCGGCTTCACGTTCGGCGAAGAGGAGATCATCGCGGGCATCACTCCGGTCACCTTCACCAATACGACCACGGCGGAAGGGACGACCGTTTCCGAATACTTCTGGCACTTCGGCTTCGCCGGAGAGGGCAACTGGTCCGAGGAGGCCGCTCCCGACCCGATCGTCTACAACCGTCCGGGCGACTACACGGTCACCCTCACGGCATGGGGCGCCGACGGCAACCGCGCCACGACGACCAGAACAATCACCGTCCTTGCGGACAACGTGCTGCCGACGGCCGACTTCAGCTACTCGCCCCAGATGATCAGCATCGGCACGACCGTGACCTTTACGGACAAATCGACCGATTCCGACGGCGAAATCGTGTCGCGCGAATGGCTCTTCCCCGACGGCACGACCTCGACGGACATCAACGCGACCTACACGTTCGAACAAATGGGCATGTTCAACGTCCAGCTGACCGTGACCGATGACCGCGGCGGCTCGAACAGCACCTCCAAGGCCATCAACGTCCGCGCAGGCGACGTCAACGCCTTCACGCTGCTCTGGTCCACTGCGGTAGCCTCCGCCGATGCGCTCTGCGCGGCGAGCGTCGTGGCCGCGAGCGACATGGGCTATATCTATTCGGTATCGGGCGACGGCAAAATGGTCGCGCTCAACACCGACGGCGCCAAGGTATGGGAATACGACGCCATGGCAAAAGACGGCGTATACCTCAAGAGCGAAATCTCCTATCCTTCGGCGGACACCGACGGCACGGTTTACTGGGTGGCGCACGGATACGGCGGCTCCTCGTCGGCATCGCTCGTCTATGCGTTCGACGGCGCGACGGGTTCGGTGCTCTGGAAGAACACGACGGCCTACGCCCCGGCGGCGCGCATCGCCTTCTCGACGCCCTGCATCAGTCCGAGCATGGTCATCGTCGGCAGCCGCGGCACCAACGGCGCGATCCGCGGATTCGAGAAGGGCACCGGCAAGAACACCGCTACGGCCACCCCGGCCAACGGCGGCGGCACCTCCGGCACGATCGCGCTCAAGAACGGCGTGGTGATCTTCACCAACACCGCCCAGTACGGCTACGGCATCATGGTTCCCGACGCATCGTTCGTCTGGTCGCCGGTTCCGACCTCCGACACGTTCGCTCCCAACAAGATTCTCTCGGCCGGCCGCTGCCAGCCCTGCGTCGATGCCGACAACTGCGTCTACCTTCCCGGCATCGCCGAAGGATCGGGCACTTGGAACCTCGCGAGCTTCGACTGCACGAACCTCACCGCATCGTCGAAGAAGACCCCGAAATGGAGCGTGAACCTGCCCGACGGATTCCAGCAGACGGGCGCATCGCTCAGCGCCGACGGCACGACGCTCTACATCGTCGCCGACAAGGCCACCCCCTCGGTGGTCTACGCGCTGAACACCTCGAACGGTTCGACCCGCTGGTCGTACACGCTCGACGCGGCAAGCAACAGCATCCCGGCCGTCGATAATCTCGGCCAGATCCACCTCTGCACCAAGACGGGCGATTACGTCGTGCTGAGCGCCGAGGGCGAACTCCGTTACAAGGAGCATCTGGCCGACTCGGTGGACGGCTCGCCGACGATCTCCGAATGGGGCTACTCCTACTTCCTCGGCAAGGACTCGGCGGCAGGTGCGCTCAAGGTTTACTCCGTCGCGCTGCCCGGCGTCACTTCGCCCGCAGCTTCGGCGTGGTCGCAGTACGGACAGAACGCACGTCACAGCAACTACCAGAAATAACCGAATGTAGAATTCCGGAGGGACGGCGGTCCGCAGGGCCGCCCCGCCTTCCGGGAAATATAAGGAACCTGAACATGAAAAAAACAATAATTCTCGCGATGTTCGCGGCGCTCTGCACCCTGACAGCCGGATGCGCCGACGATTTCAAAACGGTACTCAACGACAAGTACTACGAGGACGACACGCCCTCCCGCGAACCCGACATCACCGAGCAGACGCTCACGCTCGGCAGCTACAACCTCTGGATTTCGGGCAAGGGCACGGGCGACTACCTGTGGACCAACCGCCGCACGGTGCTGGCGCAGTCGATCGTCAAAAACAAATGGGACATCTTCGGCTTCCAAGAGGCCAACGGAACGATCCAGAACGAGCTGCCGACGCTCGTCGGGCAGCAAGGCGGCAAATACGAATGGTGGTTCGTGGGCCGCGACTCGCAGGACGGCGTCAGCGGCGAAGCGCTGGGCATCGCCTACAACCCCGAACGTTTCGAGCTGACCGACAAGCACTTCTTCTGGATTTCGCCCACGCCCGACGAAATGAGCTACGGCTGGGACGAGCTGGGCTATCACCGCATCGCCGCCTGCGCCATGGTGACCGACAAACTGTATAACAAGCAGTTCTTTATGATGGTCACCCACGCCCCGCTGGGCGCCACGGCGCGCGCCGAGGGCGCCAAACTGCTGATCGAGCGCGAAAAGATGTATAACCCCGACGGCATCCCCTCGATTCTGGTCGGCGACATGAACGCCGCCATGGACGACGCCTCGTCGAAGACGCTCCGCACCCATTGGAACGACTCGTTCCTCACGGTGGAATCGGATTTCATCAGCGGTCCCGTCGGCACCTTCAACGGCCACAAAATCACAGCCGACCTCACGCAGGCCACGGCGCGCATCGACTACATCTACTCGCGCGGCGACGTGGAGCTAAAATCCTACAAGGTGGACAACACCGTTTACGGCAACATCTACCCTTCGGACCACTGCCCCCTGACGATTCAGTTCGACACCGACTACGAGAAACCCGCACCCGACGTGGTCGAGGGTTCCGGAACGGCCGCGGACCCGTGGCAGCTCAACTCCGTGAGCGACTGGAACACGGTCGCCGCGTCGATCAACCGGCAGGCCGAAGACGCCGTCTACACATCGGCGGCCTACTACCGTCTCACGGCCGACATCGACTTCGACAACAAGAACCTCACGCCGATCTCCTTCACGGCCGACAACACGATCTACTTCGAGGGCGAATTCGATGGTGCGGGACATAAGCTCCTCAATGTGAAGATCGTCGCTCCGGGCAAATCCTGCGGCGTATTCGGCGCCAACAAGGGCACGATCCGCGATCTGGCCGTCGAAGGTGCGCTTTCGACCGAATTCGAGATCGCGGGCGGCATCGTCGGCATAAACGCCGGCGTCATCGACGGGGCGACCTTCAAGGGCGACATCACGGGCGGCACCGGAGCCAAGACCATCGGCGGCATCGCGGGCCAGAACAAGGGTACGCTGGTCAACTGCGCCAACCTCGGCGGCACGATGAAGACCGACGCCCCGAAAGACCCCAACATGGGCGGCATCGTCGGCCAGATCGCCAAAGGCGACGACGGCTTGGGCCGCTATGTCATCAACTGCTACAGCCGGGTGGACCAACTCGAAGCGAAACACAACGACGTCGGCGGCATCGCCGGCATCGTCAGCGACGACAGCTTCGTCATCAACTGCTACTCGACCGTGGAAAAGATCACAGCCAACAGCTCCTACGCATCGGTGGTGGGTTACAGCAAGAAAGGCAACCTGCAGAACATCTACGGCAACTCGGCATGTCCGTCCAAGTCTGCGGCGAACTCCGCCGTCGGCAGCGACAAGGCGGCCGGAACGGTCTGGAAAAAGACGACCTTCGCCCTGCTCTCGCTCGACGAGATGAAGTCGGGCGCCGTCACCGTACCTTCGAGCGGCGAGTCGTGCGCAAACTTCGCCGCAGCGCTCAACGCCGGCGCAACGCTCTTCAACGACACCCCGGCGGCAACGCTGCCGGGCAAGCCCGACGTCGTCCTGCGCAAGTGGACGGCATCGGAGAGCTATCCCGTACTGGAAAAATAACTCTTCAGGAGAACCGGAACTTTCCGGTTCTCCCTTTTTAAACCGAACGAAATGAAACGTTACCTACTCATCCTCTGCGCAACAGCCGGTCTGTACGCCTGTTCGCAGCCGGCGGCCGAAACGACGGACAAAGCCCGGTTCGTCCGCGCGGAACTCCACAACCCCTCGTCACGGTACGTCGTGGTGGTCTCGCACCGCGGAGACTGGCGCAACTGGCCCGAAAACTCCATCCCAGCGATTGAATCGGTGATCGGCATGGGGGTAGACATCATGGAGCTGGACCTCAAGCTCACCAAGGACAGCGTGCTGGTCCTGTGCCACGACAAGACGATCGACCGCACGACCAACGGCCGCGGCCGCGTGTGCGACATCACCTACGACTCGATCCGGCGCTGCGTGCTGAAAACCGGCCACGGCGTGAAGACCTCGCTCAAAATGCCGACCCTGCGCGAAGCGCTCGCCGTCTGCAAGGACCGCATCGCGGTGAATATCGACCAAGGCTACGAATATTACGACCTCGCGCTCGCCATCACCGAGGAGCTGGGCGTCACGGATCAGGTGCTCATCAAAGGCAAACGTCCGGTGGAGACCGTCTCTGCAAAATTCGCGGAATACGGACACAACATGATGTACATGCCGATCATCGACATCCTCAAGCCGCAGGGCAGGGAGCTTTTCGAGGAATATGCCTCGAAGGGCGTCGTCCCGCTGGCTTACGAAGTGTGCTGGGACGACTATACGCCCCAAGTCGAAGCCTGCATGCGGCAGGTCGTCGCAGGCGGTTCGAAACTGTGGGTCAATTCGCTCTGGGACTCGCTCTGCGGCGGTCTGAGCGACGACAAGGCCTTCACAGAATCGCCGGACGAGGTGTACGGCCGCCTGCTGGACATGGGCGCTTCGATCATCCAGACCGACCGGCCCGAACTGCTGATCCGCTACCTCGAAGCGCAGGGCCGGCGCAAATAACCGAGCGACATGAACAAATTACTGATCTGCATGGCCGTCGCATGCGTGACGGCCTTCAACGCCGCGGCGCAGAGTTTCTCGGCCGCGACCTACAACATCCGCCAGCTCAACGCCAAGGACACGGCCGAGGGCAACGGCTGGGAGCGGCGTCTCCCGGTGATCTCGTCGCTGATCCGGTTCCACGACTTCGACATCTTCGGGGCGCAGGAGGTCTTCCACAGCCAGCTGCAGGGCATGCTCGCGGCGCTGCCCGGCTACGATTACGTCGGCGTCGGACGCGACGACGGGGCCGCAGGCGGCGAATACTCCGCGATCTGCTACAAGCGCGGCCGCTTCCGACTGCTCGATTCGGGCCATTTCTGGCTCTCTGAAGACCCCTCGAAGCCCGGCAAGGGCTGGGACGCCAAATACGTCCGCATCTGCACATGGGGCCGGTTCTATGACAGACAGAGCCGTCAGCGGTTCTGGTTCTTCACGACCCACACCGACCACCGCGGCGAACAGGCTCAGGCCGAGAGCTGCCGCCTGATACTGGCGAAGATCGAAGAGTTGTGCCGCGGCGAGCGGGTCATCCTCACGGGCGACTTCAACGTGGGCGAAACGAGCCGGAGCTACGCGATCCTGCGCGACTCCGGCATCCTGTCCGACACCTACGACACGGCCGAAATCCGCTATGCCGAAACAGGCACCGAAAACTGGTTCGACCCCGACATCAAGACCTTCCGCCGCATCGACTACCTCTTCGTAACGCCGGGCTTCCGGGTGCTCCGCTACGGAATCCTGACCGACACCTACCGTTCGGAAAACCCGGACGGCGGGGAGCGGAAATTCCGGGCCCGGACTCCATCGGACCACTTCCCCGTGCAGGTCGAACTGGAATTCACGAAGCGGTAAGACTCCGATTAACCTGATAACGCAACCAACCTGCTTATGTCAATACTCTCATTTTTCAGAAAAAGCGCACCGGCGCCGCGTCTGCCGAAGGACGACGACGCCATGATGCGTCTCTACAAAAAACTCCGCTGGCAGAGCTTCATCGCCGGCACCGTCGGCTACAGTCTCTATTACGTCTGCCGCACGAGTCTCAACGTGGTGAAAAAGCCCATCCTCGAAAGCGGGGCGCTGGACGCCACGCAGCTGGGCGTCATCGGTTCGGCGCTGCTGTTCGCCTACGCCATCGGCAAATTCGTCAACGGATTCCTCTCCGACCACAGCAACATCAAACGCTTCATGGCCGCGGGTCTTGCGGTATCGGCGGTCGCCAACCTGCTGGTCGGCATCCTCGGCTTGGCCAACGGAGGCGGCATCGTCGGCAACATGGTGCTGTTCGTCGCCTTCGCCGTCATGTGGGGCGTCAACGGCTGGAGCCAGTCGATGGGCGCGCCCCCGGCCATCATCGCCCTCTCGCGGTGGTACCCGCTCAGCAAGCGGGGCACCTACTACGGATTCTTCAGCGCCAGCCACAACCTCGGCGAATTCCTGTCGTTCCTGTTCGTCGGCGCGGTCGTCGGCTTCTTCGGCTGGCAATGGGGATTCGTAGGCTCGTCGGTCGCCGGCGTGCTCGGCGTACTGACGATCGTACTGCTGATGCACGACACCCCCGAATCGAAAGGGCTGCCCCCGATCGAGGAGCTGACCGGCGAAGAGACTCCCGGCACGCCCCGCGACCACGGCAAAACTTCCGACCTGCAACGCTCCGTGATCCGCAATCCGCTGGTCTGGGTGCTGGCGCTCTCCAGCGCGTTCATGTATATCAGCCGCTATGCGATCAACGGCTGGGGCGTGCTTTTCCTGCAGGAGATCAAAGGCTATACGCTGGCCGCGGCCACGCAGGTCATTTCGGTCAATGCGCTCTGCGGCATCGTGGGCACGGTCTTTTCGGGCTGGCTCTCCGACGCCTTCTTCTACGGGCGGCGCAACGTGCTGGCCTTCGGCTTCGGTGTGCTGAACACCGTCGCGCTCTGCCTGTTCCTCTACTCCGGCGACGGGCTGATCGTCAATATCCTCAGCATGATTCTGTTCGGCGTGGCGATCGGCGTGCTGATCTGTTTTCTGGGCGGCCTGATGGCCATCGACATCGTACCGCGCGAAGCGACGGGCGCCGCGCTGGGAATCGTCGGCATGGCGAGCTACGTCGGCGCCGGCCTGCAGGACATCGTCAGCGGCTGGCTCATCAACTCCGGCAAAACGGAGCTGGACGGCGTGACGAGCTACAATTTCGATTCGGCGATCGTCTTCTGGATCGCCGCGTCGGCCGTATCGTTCATTCTGGCGCTCTTCGTCGCCAAACGCTCGCACCGGTAAGCCGCAGACAACTCATCCGCCGAATCAGGCTGCAAGAGATCCCTTGCAGCCTGATTTTTTACCCCGCGGTCCCCTTTTCCGCACTTTCGCCGGCATAGGGCCGATCGCTCAATTTATAAATTCTATGCGTTGATTTTTAGAAACATCCGGTTCGTTGAATTTATTTGCACGTAAGAAATCCGCGCTGTTTCTTTGCTTTCGGAACAGAAAAACAGCTCCATTTTTCAGTCAAACTAAAAACGCAACAAAGATGAAGAAAATCATTATCGTACTGCTTGCAGCAGCTGCAAGCTTTACGGCAGCCGACAAAGCTTCGGCGCAGGAGAAAGGTTTGTGGATCGGCGGCAAGCTGGGTTACTGGCACGACAAAACGGAAGTCGTCACAACCGATTCGTTCTCGATCACTCCCGAAGCGGGCTACGATTTCAACAAGAGATGGTCGGTGGGCGTGGCGCTCGGTTACGAGTACCTGAAAGTAAAGGACGGCGGCAGCGCCAACGTCTTCACGGCGTCGCCCTATGCCCGTTACAAATATTATAACAAGGGGATTCTGTCGCTCTTCCTCGACGGCGGCGTAGGCTTCGCCTGCTGCGATCACGAGGGCTTTCAGGCAGGTATTACACCGGGACTGAGCGTGAAGATCAACGAGCACTTCAGCTTCCTGACGCAGGTCGGCTTCCTCGGCTACCGCAAGGACTACTTCAACGGCGGCAGCGGCGAGGCCTTCGGCCTGAAACTCTCCTCGTCCGATCTGAAATTCGGATTCTACTACAAATTCTAACCGACAACGAGGATATTCACGCCGCGCCGGTCCCGCTGGCGCGGCGTTTTTTTGACAACAAAAATCCGTTGCACATACGCGCATGCCCATCGGACCTCGGCCGTCGGTTCACCGTGCGGTCTACCCGTTCCACGCAAACCTCATGGAAAGCCCCTCCGCCGAGGGCATGAAAAAAGACAGCCGCACTCCTGCAACTGTCTGATTTTCATTGGTGGGAACAAGCGGATTTGAACCGCTGACCTCCTGCTTGTCGAGCAGGCGCTCTAAACCAACTGAGCTATGCTCCCAGAATTTTTCCGCATAAAAAAACCATCCTCTTGGATGGTTTCAACTTAGTGGGAGCTGAGGGATTCGAACCCCCGACCCTCTGCTTGTAAGGCAGACGCTCTGAACCAACTGAGCTAAGCTCCCCTTTTGCTGAATTGCGAGTGCAAATGTATGATAAATAAATCATTCCTGCAAGTCCTCGCTTCATTTTGGGAAATCTTTTTTCGCTGGCTGTTCGTTCGGTTTACACGCTGGTTTACACATTTGCATAAAGCCAATGCTGGTTAAACAATAGTGAATTAATTGACAATCTTATATTTGAATAAAATCGGACCAACTTGTGCAGGGGGTCTTAAAATAGACCATCCTGCAAAGTCGGTCCTAATTCTGAGGTCAAAGGAAAACCGCATTTTTTTCGGCCTGCCCTTAACCTTTTAAGATATATAGTATATATAACTCCATTTTTTGTGGAGTAATATTCTTTACCTCTTAATACGTGCGTCTGTTCCGTTACTACCGTACGGTTTCTGCCGCTACTTTGCAAATTGCATCAGATAGTTTTCACAGAATCCAGCTAACGGGAATTTCACCATCTCGTCCCGTCCGTCGGGTGTAGTGTAATGAAATAATATAGTGTTCGCTCTGACAAGGCAGTCGAATAAATTTACCGTTTCGCTCATGCCCTCCATCTTCATCTCGTTGGCGATTATTATTCCTATTATATCGTTTATCTCTTCAAGGTCGCTTTTTCACCCGATTATTCATTGTTTGTTCTTTACAAGTGCGATTTCAACGGGTTTATTTATGTCCGCTGTTTCGGGTGAGAAAACAAAGTAAAACATTTCGGGATAAATCTCATTTTGGGGCTTTATGACAATTAAGCCTATTCCCTCTGCCTTGCTCCATTCGACCAACTTGCAAATAGCTTGTTTATCCTCTCATGCTTTGGTCATTCATTCCGTTTTCGGTTGTTTGTATCTGTTCATTTTAGCTAAAATTTAACTGTTGTTTATCTTTATAAAGATAAGATTATTAGTGAGATAAACAAAATAAGAAAGTGACAAACTCTGCAAAAGGGTCTTATAGATTAACCTTTTCACAAAGTCTGTCACTATTAGAAACCTTTGTTATTTTGCTGCTTCAAGGCAAGCAATCAGAAATTTATTCGCATAGATGAAGTTATCCTTTTGTATCGGCAATGATGCGATGGCTTTTTCTCCATGAAATAGATTGTTACGGTATCTGTAAATAATCATGATGATGGCTTTAATAATATCACATGAATTATTGGTTTGCCCTAATAAAACACGCTGAACAGAGGTCGTATCATCATTATTTCTCAATCGCAATCTCTTGAATCGCTCGTTTGTAGAACCGTTCGTTATATATCTCCTTTGTAAGTATTGTAGTGTTTGATTAACAATATCGGACGCTAAATGTATGTTTTGGATATTGCACTTATTTCTTCCGAAATTACATTTGAACCATTTCGCTTCAAATATATTCCATAATATTAAGAAATTCCGAACTTCCACGTATTCCTCGGTATTGATAGAAATGTGTAAATAATTGTCAATCCATTGTGATATTTCAGACGTATTTTTACTTTTATTTTCCATAATGCCGAAATGCTTTTATTCATCTAATCCCGTAATGCTTGCAAAGTTTTTCCATCCTGTTGCGGCTTTATAAGCATTGGCACAACCCGAAGGCACTTTCAGTACCGAATAAGGATTTATGCCGACAAAAGCATTGTTTTCACAAGTTGGTGGCGTTTCCGTGCTGACTTTGAATAATCGCAGTTCGGGATCATTGTAAAAGGCACATTCTTCGATTATCTCAACCTGTGTACAAGCAGACATATCGACGGTCATTAGATTCTTCAATTCACTGAAAGCACCATAAATATAACGATACCCAACATTAGTATCAAATCCTCCCCCGATAATTTTCAACTGAGAACCTTTTTCAAAGGTTACGGTTGTCAATTTGGAACAACGCTTGTATTTACAACCGATTATTACTCAATATTTTATAGATAATAAGTCAGAAATATGGTTGTTATTTTTAATTGCACATTCTAAAAGGTGAAGATTTAACGCTTTTATTGATTATTAACTCAAAAAGGACATCAACTTGGGTCGTTTCTTCTCTTTTCCTTGCTATTCGTTTCCGATATTCCACTTTTGTTTTGGTCTATCTCATATGTACTGCAAAGGTATTGATTTTTGTTTGATATTGCTCCTTGCTTGCTCCTTGTCGTAGATTAATTTTCACACAGGAATTTTTGTTCTCTTTCTATAGGGGCTTGAAACAATCCATTTATTGGAAACAATTAAAGACGGAGCTGGTTTGCCCCAGTGCTTTTTAAGAAACAGGGCAATTATTTTATCTCCACAAAGGCTCTTGTTCCCAATTATGAGGAAAGCCTAATAAACGAGTTCTTACTGATGGGTATTTCGATAAAAGCTGCTTGAAATCTGCAACAAAAGTGTTGCCCATAGAAATGGAGTTAAGCCAATACACCACATAGCAGAGTTGCGGATAAAGTGTTTGTTCACGGAACGAGAAATCCGTAATCCATGTGTTTGGCATACGCATAGGCATCATTGGCTTGACAGGAAAGACCCGATTTGACAGTCTTGAATGATGGGCGCAGCAATTACGAAGTACGGGTCTGGGTACGGATTAAAAGGCTAAGTGATTATTTCCAGTCATTTAGCCTTTTTAATTATCTAATTTTTCCCCACATTTTCCCCACAGCTGTCTATTTATATATTTTAGAAACATATTTTTCCGTAAAGTTATGTACCTTTGTCGGCAAATAAAGATATTCTCGTCAAACAAATATAAATAATATAAACATGGGAAAAAACAGAAAAAAACAAATCGTAGTTTTGAGTATAGCTTTAGTTTGCATTTTCATCTTGGTATTTTCATTGTTCCATAAATCAGCGACAAAAGATAGCGCAAATCCTCCTTTAACAAATGTTTTGACTGATAGCATTTCTCAAATTGTCTCAGCTTGTCCTGGCGAAATTGGTGTGGCGGTTATTGTTAATAACAGAGATACGGTTAAGGTCAATAATAAGAGTGTTTATCCTATGATGAGTGTGTTTAAGGTTCATCAGGCATTAGCTCTTTGTAATGACTTTGACAATAAAGGAATTTCACTTGATACCTTAGTAAATATAAATAGGGATAAACTTGACCCAAAGACTTGGAGTCCTATGCTGAAAGATTATTCAGGGCCAGTCATATCATTGACAGTGAGAGATTTGCTGCGTTATACTCTTACTCAGAGTGACAACAATGCAAGCAACCTTATGTTTAAGGATATGGTTAATGTCGCTCAAACAGATAGTTTTATAGCCACACTCATTCCTCGTTCAAGTTTTCAGATAGCTTATACGGAAGAGGAAATGTCGGCTGACCATAACAAGGCTTACTCTAACTATACATCTCCTCTTGGTGCTGCAATGTTGATGAATCGTTTGTTTACTGAAGGTCTTATCGATGATGAGAAACAAAGTTTCATTAAGAATACGTTAAAAGAATGCAAAACAGGTGTAGATAGGATAGCAGCTCCACTTCTTGATAAAGAAGGGGTTGTTATAGCGCATAAGACAGGTTCAGGTTATGTTAATGAAAATGGTGTTCTTGCAGCTCACAATGATGTTGCCTATATATGTCTGCCTAATAATATCAGTTATACCTTAGCGGTATTTGTTAAGGATTTCAAGGGAAATGAATCACAAGCGTCACAATATGTTGCGCATATATCAGCTGTAGTATATTCTTTATTAATGCAAACTTCAGTAAAATCTTAAACTGCACTTGCTTTGATAATTAATGATAAACAATCTAAAAGCACTCTAATCGTTATCGGAGTGCTTTTAGATTACTAATCAAATTGCTTCTATTATAATTTGAATCCTCTACTTTTTCTTTCTTCCTGTTGCGGCACTCTTGCTCCATATCTAAGCCTGTGCCATTGCTCCCTGAACCAGTCGGCAATCGGCTTCCTGTTTATTGTCAGGTTCAGCCTGCTTTCATCGTCAGGGTCATTTTCCACCCTTAAAATATCATCCTTTATATCAAAGTTCCGCCTGTGTTGCTCGGAATAGATTTTACCGCTACATTTCAGGGCTTCTTTTTTGACTATAAGACTTTCAGTCATTTCTTTAGAGAATCCCAGCATGGCACAAAACTTTTCCATGCGCAGCATTTCCCTGAACATCGGAAACCACCTGAAAGCCTTGTCTATGATTCTGGCGAGCCGTGACAGTTCTTTTTCTTTCATGTCAAGTTCCTGCCTGTGCATTTCTCTGAGATTGTGGATTTGCGTATCATGCTGTTTCTGCATCTGCTGTACTTGGCTCTGCAATTTTTCAATATTGGTGTTCCGTTTTGAAACCTCGTCTTGCAGTTTTTCGTTGGCACGTTCCAGTTCTTTCAGTTTTCCACTCCCGAAAAGAGAAGCAACTCCACTAGTTATGGCTGTCGCTGCCGTGGTGGCTGTCTTCTTTAACTTGTCAGTGCGTATTTCTGATTTCACCTGTTTCAGTTCCTGCTCGGCAAGATTTATCTGTTCTTCTTTGTGCCGTTTGGCTGCATCCATGCGTTGCAGTTCAGCTTTCTGCTTCTCAATGATAAAGTCGTTCCGTTCCAGATGCTCCTTACCAGTGACAGCCTTTGACTGCCCGCGTTCCATCAGCAGGATGTCGGATGCAAGGGTCTGCATCTGCATCATGTCATCGTCATTGAGCTTTCGGCTCTTTCCTGTTTCGTGGTTCATCCAGTCGAAAACGATATGGGCATGATAGTTCGGCTTGAACCATCTGTCCCCGACTTTGAAGCTTTCCCTGTCTTCCGCTTCCGGCTGACCGTTCAGCCAATGCCCTTCATCCTTGTGCAGGAAGATTTGCAGCGGTGTGATTCCCCAGCGTCTTTGACACTCCTCACCGAATTTACGCACGTCTGCCAGTGTGGTGTCCGACCTGACAAGCAGCACTCCTTCACGTATGGGGGAGCATCCCGCAATCTTGACTATTTTACCGTTCTTGCCTTTGCGTTCACGCTCCTTTTCCTGCATGGCACGTCCGGTCTTTTCCTTTACCATCTGTCTGATATTGTCATAATGCATCCGCAAATCCGGACTGCCGAAGTCGGGATTTATCCACTGTTCGTTATCGGTGGATAGTTCAGGAACGACATAGATTCTGGACTCTCCGATGTGGCGCATGTATTCGGCAGTCCTCCTGTTGTGAGCCTCGCTCGATGCGATGTTGCAGGGCTTGATATGTATGCTTGATTTTGTTGCCATAGATACTTGTTTTTTGGTTTGTACTTTATTGTTTGCTTTTCCGCTGTCCGTAAACGCATGGGGTTCTTAGGGGTGCAACCCATAAGCGGAGATTGCAAAGAGAGGGTCACTCTTTGCTCTGGGTTCTCAGGGGAGAAACGCCCTGAGTGGGTCATTAGGGTAAAACCCTAATCCCCTCGGGAGAGCCCACAACTACGTAAGCGGAGCGTGTAGTTATAGTGGGCTATATCAATGGCAAGCCATTGTCTGCAAACTCCAGCCTACGGCTTCCGCTCTCCTCCGTCAGGGAGGTTTTTCATCATCGTTGCCGATTGGAGATGCACCGACCAGCACAAGGTCTAAATCGTCTATCAGTTTTTGCAGGACGGGATTCTTCTCTATCATCCGCTGGAGGATTCTCTCAGCCTCGACCAAGTGGTTGGCTGTACTCATCACCTTGCCCTCCCGTATCTGAAAGATAATCCAATCGGCTATGTCGATATGGGCTTCTTTTTGTTTCGGGGTGGCATTCCTTTCGATGATGTCCGAAACCACCACCTTACAAAAGTACATGCTCTCGGCTCGCTGTTTCCACTCGGCATAAGCATCGGCATCGGGAAAGAGAAGCACGGTTCGCCCTGACAGTACACGGAGTTTCTCTTCTCTCATCTGACTCTTACCACCCGTAGCCAGCCATACATAATCGGGGAAGATAGCAGAACCGATAACGGCACTCTTCTCGGATTCCACCAAGACCACCACCTTGTCGGGATGCGTTTTCAACAAGTGTTCCCCGAAAAGGCATTGGGATAGTTGCCAATCCTCTGCCAACACACGCTGCTTTTTCAATATGCTGTGTATCCAGTTCACTGCCGATGTCTGTCCTCCCTTGATACGGTGTCCGTCTTCGGGATTGTACTGCATCACCTTTCCCGTGCGTACCTTGCCCGTCCTGTCTATCTGCCAAAAGATAACAGAGCCGTCACGGGTAGCCCCCAAACGGTATTCCTCCAACAACCGCTTCAACACCTCTTTCGCCTTGTCGCCATAGTAGGAAGTAAGGAGTGTGAAGAGGAAACGGAAGAAATTGCTACGCTCGCTTTGCGACTTCTCCACATAGTGAGGGGGAATATAGCCGATGGCTGTCGGCTTACTTTGCTGCTTCACTTTCTTCTGCTCTGCTCTTTGCCTGTCAAAAGAGAAATCATTGGTAGTTCTGTGTTCAGGATGCTCTTGAAAATACTCTTTCGGAGTGTAGTGATACCCACAACCGCTTTCGTGGTTACATCTGCCGACCGATGGATGCAACGGCACATTATTTTCGTCCACGTAATAGACGAAAGAATGCCTGTCTCCGCATTTGGGGCAGGTATGCCGTGTTGCCGTTCCTTTATACTTCTGTAATGAATAATTGCCCATAGCTTAGTCCGTTTTTGATGGTTGATTGTCGGCTGTCCCATCCTGTCCCATTGTCCCACACTCTAAGGGTTGGGACAGTGGGACACTTGGGACACCTGCGTTTTTACTCTCTTTGCTGCGCTGGATGATACGGTTTACGGTGGACTTGCCACAATTCACCTGTGAGGCTATCTCCCTGACGGACTTGCCCGATTGGGAGAGTTGCAGAATTTGGCAATCCCTTTGGCTTGATTCATTGTCGCCCAATTTTTTCAAGTGTTCCTTTTCCGTGGAATAGCCCCTGAACACGAACTGCAAGAAAGCATCCACCTTGTCAATCTCGTAAACGATTACATTATCCGCATCATGAGAGAACGTGCCATAGCGCACTTTAAGCTGCTTCACATAGCGAAGCCCTCCGTCTTGGGCACTTTTTCCAATGGTGAACACGCTGTCAAAGAAATTGTAGAGCCGTTTGCTTCCGGCAAGGTCGTTGGATGTGATGGGACAATCCAAAGAGCGTTTGGGCGTATGTGCTAGGACAAGGATAGAGAGCGCATATCTCTTTTTGAGATTGTTCAGCTGAATCATCAGCCGTCCTGCGGCATCGCCTTTCTCCATGGCGCAACACAGGTAGGTAAGATTGTCAATGATGAAAATCTTGCAGTCGGTCTGCACAGCCATCTGTTCAATGCCGCCTATGATAGCTTCCTCAAAGTTGGCATCCAAAAGCTGGTTGCAGTCAATAGACACCCGATAGAGTTTGTCGGGAAAGGTGTAGAGCTCTCCATGCTCGTTGGTATAGCGGAGCTGGAACTGCTTTTCGGACAGTTCAAAGTCCAGATACAGCACATTGTCGGTTCGGGCGATGCGGTCGGCTATCTGCACGGCAAGGATGGACTTGCCCACGTTGGAATCGGCAAACAAGCAGGAGAGTTCCCCCTCGTACCAAAAGCTGTCCCACAGCGCACGGGGCGTAGGCAATAACGATGCTTCAAGAATGGTTTGGTTTGCCGTCTTGATATTCATCATGCCTACACTGTCGGGCATACCGTTATGCGCTTGGGATGCTTTTGTGAGGTCGCCACGTATCAGGTTGATATAGTTCTTATCCTCTTCCATATCATTCACCAGTTACGTGGGTTGGGCTTGCGACGGTGGGAAGAGGATAAGGACTTGTTCAGTTCCTCGTCTGACAACGGTATGGGATTCTTTCGGGCGGTTTCCAGCCACTTGTCCAGTTCGTCACGGTAAAGGCAATAGCGTTTGCCGGGCTTGGTGGCAGGGATTGTCCCTTCTGACAGTTTCATGTAGAGCGTACCCTTAGGGATACCTAAATACTCTGCTGCCTCGTCCACAGACATGGGCACGTGGGTGTCCACCGTTTTGGCATTGTTCACACTGCGCTGCTCGGCGAGCAGGCTTTTCAGGCTCATCACTTCGTCTCGAAGCTGAGCGACAACCTCGGGGAGGTCGTTGAAGGTAAGAATTGATTTTTCCATTCGCGTACTCGTCTCTTTTGTAAGACTTGGCGCAAAGGACTGAAATGATATATCCGTGAATATCTCCACGACACGTCATTGCAAAATAATTCCCGAATAATTAAGCCCAGCCATAAATGACGGGTAAAATTACTCGGGAAACGATGTAAAACAGGCGGTTATGAGTTACCGGATGGTTGTCGTTGGTGTCGTGATTATCCTAATTCCGCACATAATCCTCGGGATAGTGGAAATCAAGTTTGCCGTTTTCGGGTTCATCAATGGGAATTTCCGTCTTTAACGGCTCTACCTTGAAATTCTTGATGGTTGATAAGTCTGTATCAGCAAACGATTTCGGGAAAAGGGCTTTGATGAACTTGGCACGGTTATCCCCATTGTAGTATCTCTTGTACAGGAAACGCTCAGAGATATTCCATACGAAGTGACGGAGTGGAATGTTGTTGATGTCTTTGGTAAACGGTCTTTGTATGGGCTTCGGGGTATAAGTGTTAAGATTCATCCATTTGTCCACCTCAGTACAGATGTGGTTCACGGTTTCTTGGTCGGCAATGCGAGGCAGGTAATAATGGCAATACTCCATGACCATGCGGATGCGCTCTTCCTTTTCCCGTTGCTCTCTGCTTGCGTAATTGGCACGGTTCTTTTCGTGAAGATCCGGGGCGATAGTAAGCTCTATCGGTTGTGTTTGGATAAGTGTCTCTTCTTTTGTCGGGGATGATTCGGGTACAGGCTCAGGGACTGATGTAGGTCCAGGCACAGATGTGGCTTCTTCAAGTGTATTTTGTGACAGTTCTTCCTGCACCTCTATGGCTTCGGCAATCGTTTCTTTCTTGCCGAACTTGATTTTGTAGATTTCGTATGTATCAAAGATAAGTGTCTGAAAGGAGAGATAGAGCAACCATCCCAACAGGTTACAGCATACGAATACTATCCACCTGACAAAGTTGTCTTGGTTGAAGCTGTCCGCTATTACCAGCGTGGCAATGGAAGATATTAGGACGATGGCGAAGCCGACAAAGCCCAAGATGATGTATTTGTCCTTGATTGATGATTCCATATTTCGTTGAGAGATTGAATGTTCCTGTATTATTTTGTGCAAAGTTAATGCTATTTTTCCCAATTACTGCCCGTTATTTGCGGTTAGAACGGTCTTTTTCAATGTATTTCACGAAATGTCATCATATCATACTCTGTTTCATACTCTGAGGGGCTTATAAATGGTGGCATCAAGCCAAAAACATAGAGGGGCGATTATAGCCTTGTAGCCATAACCGCCCCTCTGAATACCTGTCAATGTGAGACATTTATGCCTCCTTGCGCTTCAAGGTTATCTTGTCCACCACCTGACACATCTGCTGCGCTGCTATCTTGGAATAGATTTGTGTGGTGGTAATGTTCTTATGTCCGAGATAGGCTTGGATGACAGCCATGTCCGTTCCCATTTCCACGTGCAGGCTTCCGAAGCTGTGGCGGGTACAGTGAAAGGTGATTTTCTTGGTTATCCCTGCTGCCGTGAGCCACCGTTGGAGTGGTCCTTGCAGCATCTTGTCCTTGAAATCCTCAAAGATAAGTCCCTCGCCCCGTTCTCCCAGCAGTCCATAGGCTTCATCACTGATGGGGTTATGCACTATTTCTTTGGTTTTCTGCATACGGGTGGTAACGAACATCCTGCCGTTGGTGTATGGTTGTATCTGCTGCCACGTGAGCTGTCTGATGTCGCTCTTTCTCAGTCCCGTAAGACAGGCGAAAAGAAAAGCTTTTTTCAAGACCTCCTCCTCACAGGGTGTTTCGGCAAGCCGTATCAGTTCCTCTTGGCTCAAATGCTCCCTGATGGTGGGAATGCACTCGATGCGGTCTAAGAAGCCGTTTGGGTTCTCCTTTATCTTCCTGTCACGGTAAGCGGTGTGCAGCACGGCACGGAAAGTTGACCAATAGCCTGCTGCGGAGTTGATGTGCAGCTTTTGGTTGGTGTGGATGGATTGGGGTGCATCAAGCAGGTATTCCATGAACTTGCGGCACAAATCCACATCCACCTCCTCAAAGGTGCATTTGCCGTTCACGAACCGCTGGAAATGCTTGTATACGTGCTGCCACTTGATATTCTTGCGGTCAGCCAGTCCTTTGAAATAGGCAAGGAAATCGCCCTTCATCTTGGTCTTGTCAAAAAAGCCGTTGTTTTCATTGAAAATGGCTTCGTAGCGCTGGTTGCGCAGGATGACCGCTTTCTTCATCATGCGTGCGTTGAAGTCCCGTTCCTGCTGGTTTGCAGGTTTGGCGAAGATGTAAATTCCTAAGGCTTCACGTGTAATCACTCTCATGGTGACATTGTCACGGTAGCCGGGATAGTAGTCAAGGCATAGTGAATACTGTGTCCCGTTCTTAATCTTGCGCTTACGCAAGGTAACTGTTTTGCATTTACTCATAATAATTATGTTTTAATTGGTTGTATACATTTTGGAGTTGTATCCATGTTTCCGATGGCAAAGGAACAACGTGAAATATCCGTGAATACCTCCACGATACATCATTTTGAAATAATTTTCGATAATCCCGATTTTTCACGGTTATTTGTTCCTTTCAGCCATGACACGCTCCACATCTGAGCGCAAAAGCAGGTTTTTCACACCCACCTTTATCTTTTCGATGTGCTTCACCTTGACGATATGGCAGATGTTGGCTGACGAAAGACCATAGATTTGCTGCACCTGCTCAACGGTATAGTAGCGTTCATCGTTCACAAGGTCAGTTCTGCGGAGTTCGTTCAAATGTGATTTGGAGTAATAGGTACGCCCGTACTCTCTTTTAGTGGGTATCTTATGGCGATAGGTGTAGGCACGGAGTGCGGTCGGCTTCATGCCGAACAGTTCCTCCACCTCCTCGGTCAGTAGCCAGTCGGTAATTTCGCTAATATCAACTGCCACACCGAAAAACTCGTCAATATGCTTCTTGCTGTAATAGTTCTTTCCTGCGATACGGCAGATGGGGATATGGTTACGCTTGGCGGAAGTGTAAAGCCATGACTGCTTTACCTTAAAAAGGGACATCACCTCCTCGCCCGAATAGAAGTCCAACACTTCTTCGCTTTCCTTTTCCCTTTTTTCTCTTTTGGCAGGTAAGGAAGATGAAGATGATTTCCTTGGTGTGGAGGTGTTGCCGGGCAGGATGCGGTGATAGGGATTGCCCTCCAACATCTGCTCGATGTCGGCTCTGCGGATGAATGCCATGCGGTTGCTGATGCGTGAGGCTTTCAGCTTGCCGATGGCTACAAGTTTGTAAATGTACTGTCGGGAACAGCCCATGAGGATGGCTGCTTTGGAAAAGGTGAGATACTCCTGATGCTGTATCTCCATCAAGGGTTGGGCGACTTTGAAGAGGTTGTTCTTCTGCATCACTCTGGCTCGTTTGGCTTCTGCCTGACAAGCCTCACTGCAATATCTTTGCATACCGCTTCGGGTTACAAAGGACTTGCCGCAAAAACTGCATTTTCTGGTTGCTTTCATACCGTTTTATCGTTTAATGGTTCATTTCTTCAATCCTATATCTCTGAAATGGTAAACGGATGTGAACGGAAGTCAACCATTGTCGCTTTTCTACACAGTGTGACTGTTTCCGCATATCGGGGCGGTTATTGTCGCTTGTCGTAAACGGTTGTAAACCCTTGTCAACTGTCTGCACGGTGTGACAAAAAACAAGCCCCGCAAATTCTCCACGTCAGAAATACGTCTCAAAAATATGTGGAAATTTGGGAAGCGACAAATGGCAACCGAAAAGTGTTAAATTTTAGAATATGCTGGTAATTAAAGATTTACACTCGGATATTTCTGATTAGTTTTGGTTGTTCTATGGTTATAAATACATAGGCGGAATGCCGTATTTCCAATCGTTTCCACACTTGCTGGAATCTCAATAGAGGTCAATGCAGTACAATCCGAGAAAGCACCATAATAATAATCGCCACCGATAGTTTTCAGTTGAGACTCTTTTTCAAAGGTTACAGTTGTTAGAGAGGAACATCTCTTGAATGCAGAATATCCAACTGTTGTTACATTTGTAGGGATTACAACACTTCTGAGGTCGCTTTGATAAAACATTTCTTCCCCAATCGTTATTAATGTATTTGGGAGAATCAGATGCTCGACATTTTTTGAATTATAAAATGCCTGTGTCGGCAATGCCGTAATATTTACCTCTGCAATATCGAGGTTTTTCAGATTGGGCATCATGCGATAGATAAACAAGAAATCGACATCATTCAGCACACCCGTGATTTTCAACGATTCGATATTGGCATAATCATAATCCGCCAATTCATTTTCCAGTTCACCTTTCGTTTCGACATGTATTTCGGTACACATTCCCAATTGTCGAAAGATAATCGTTTGCAGGATATTCCCTTGTTCATCCTTTAAGGCAACCGTTGCATAGCGTTGAATCCCTTCGTTAGCAGTTACCTCAAAAACAATCGTATCTTCCCGCATGGCTCGTGTTTCGGGAGCCAACGACAACCATGATTTTGCATTGTCGGGAATCTCAACGGTATAATCCAAATTCGTTGTCAATTTGATTTCCTGTGTACCCCCAGCAGGAGTAGCATCAATAGAGTTATCTGCTATATTGATTTGCCCCTGCATACAATTCAAAGATACCATAACAGTACGATAGGAACCGTCATTAGCAAACACAAGGATTTCGCTCTCAACAATCGGATTGGGTGCAGTAATCGTAATCGTTCCCTTATTCGTAGAGGTAGCATTTATTTTGACTTTCCATCCATCCTGTGCAATGGCTTTGACAACCGTATTTTCCGTTGCACTCGTAATCGTATAGGAAATCGTTTTGCTCTCTCCTCCATTGAGAATGGCTATATCCGTTGTATCGAATGCAATTGCAAACTTTGAATTATCGCTTTTGGGAATCGTAATAACAGAATCGTCCTCCAATGTGAAATAGACATTATCATCATCTTCTCTTACACTTTTGAAGATGCCATTCGTTCCGTCCTTGCCATCGACACCATCTTCTCCATCCGTCCCGTCTGCTCCATCTTCTCCGTCTTTTCCATCAGCTCCCGTTGCTTGCCCTATATCCGTCCAAGTTTTACCATTATCCATTGAAAGCATCCAGCGACCATTTTCTATTTTCAGTTGTGGTGTAATGCCATCTTTGCCATTGGTTCCATCCGTACCATCTTCTCCGTCTACACCGTCATTTCCATCCTCGCCATCAACTCCGTCCTTACCGTCTGTACCTTGTGCTTTTACTTTATTTCCCTTTTCATCAGTCAGCCATTCGCCATCAAGCGTCCAATAATAACAGCCATCTGTATCTTGTTTAACACCAATAACGGGAGCATCACCGCTATCTTTGCCGTTTTTAATAGTAGCAGTAGAACCATCGGAAAAATAGATAATATAACCATCGGAAATTTGTTCAACTTTGGAAATCGACAAATTATCCTGCAATGCTTCTACAATCTTCTGCAACGATGAAATATTCGTGTTCATCTGTTTGCAGAGTTCCTCTAATTTCGCTACGCGATTTTCGAGGTCATTCAAATCATTGCGCAATGCGCTGTCATCGTACTTATCGCTACAACCGAACAGCAATAAACTGCAAAGCAGTAAGGATAGTAAGCTTTTCATAGTTAATCGAAATTATAAAATTGAAATATCATTGATTAGTTCCCTCTATTATCATTTTGAATTTATCTTTTAATTGTTGGATAGCATCATGGCTATTGGACGATTGTTCGGGATATAATTCATAAAGTAATAGTGCTCCAATTTCGGCATAGGTTTGCAACGAACTTTCGGGTAGTTCCCCATCAGGTAAAGACAAAACAGAATTTTCGCTTTCTGTTAATTTGGTAGCAAGTAATAAGATGATTTTTGCTCTTGATAAGATTGTGTTATTCGGCGTACATTCTATTAAACATTGCCGATAGAGATTCTGTTGAATCGGATTCGATTCAATTTGCTTTTCAAGAAGTTCGAAACTTGATGACGGCATAATCATAAATGTTGTACCGTATCAACTCCTGCTGCGGTGGGTTATATGCAAAAAGAAAGCGTGGAGTTGTTCGCTTATCCAAATAGAGGTTCTGACAAAACCTTAGCACAAATAAGCAAATCTCCACACTTGGCAGTATATATCGGGATGATATATAGCTACACAAATGAAGAGTGTCTGTCTTGCTTACTCTCGTGCTAATTTTGAAACTGTCAGATTTCTATTTGAGAGTAAACGCGAAACACTTTCACGTTACTAATATGTCTGCTACCTGTTCGGTAACGACACAAAGATAGAAAATGTTTCTAAAAGACAGAACACTCTATGGAAATTTGCTGTGCTTTTATTGTGCAAAGTTCTTGAAAACAAAGTTTCTATCCAATAGCGGGGAGTATGGAATCGAAACTTTGTTAGTTGTAAGTTGGGTTAATCGTTCCCGCAGATTTCTTGTATTACGCCGTCCATGTAAATCGCCTGTCCGCTGGATTGCCTGCCCCACCAATAGCAACCGTATTCCTCGATGATAACCTCGCCTTGCTCTTTCAGTCGTTCGGCCAGCCATGAATCAATCAGCCACCATTCCATGACATCATCCGCGAACGGATAAAGATATTCT